>JBBSUD010000294.1:0-1578 GCA_038235225.1 Verrucomicrobiales bacterium | reverse complement strand
TTTTTTCCGCCGCATTCCTGCCGCTGCATGTGAAGCGGGTGGTGAAGCCGGTTATGGAAATCATGTCCTCGCTGCCTTCCGTGGTCTTGGGATTTCTCGCGGGACTCTGGCTTGCGCCGATCTTGGAAACGCGGGTGCCGTCGGTCGCGCTGATGTTGGCGTTCGTGCCATTGTCCGCGCTGCTCGCCGGCTTCGGCTGGTGCCGCCTGCCGATCGCCATCCGGAACCGTTTCGAGAACGGCCGCGAGTGGCTGGTGGTGATACCATTCCTGGCCCTCGCCGGCTGGCTGGGCTGGGCGCTCGGGCCGGTTTTGGAAAACGTTTTGTTTGTCTATAAAGATCCCGCCACGGGTCGGGAAATCGCGGATTTCCGGCTCTGGTGGCCGCATGCCACCGGAAGTTCCTTCGAGCAGCGCAACTCGCTGGTGCTTGGATTCATGATGGGCTTCGCTGTCATCCCCGTCATTTTCACCATCGCCGAGGATGCCTTGTCGAACGTGCCGAAATCCCTCACCGCTGCTGCCAGCGCGCTCGGCGCGAACCGCTGGCAGGTCGTCCGGACCATCATGCTGCCCGTCGCCGCCTCCGGGATTTTCTCCGCGCTGATGATCGGATTCGGCCGCGCGGTGGGCGAAACCATGATTATGGTGATGGCCACCGGCAACACGCCGGTGACCGAATGGAATATCTTCAATGGCATGCGCACGCTGTCGGCGAACATCGCGGTAGAGCTCCCGGAAGCGTCCGTCGGTTCCACGCACTACCGCACCCTGTTCCTCGGCGCGGTGGTGTTGTTCGCGATGACATTCGTCATGAACACCATCGCGGAGCTGCTGCGCGAACGCCTGCGGGAACGCAGCCGGATCGTCTAACCACATGTCGGAAACTCCCACCCATAACTCCGCCTTCGCCACCACCGGCCGCTCCCGCAAGGGCGAGCCGCTGGTATGGCTGACCGCGGCCGGCCTCGCGATCGGAGTCATCATGGCGCTCGGATTGTTCCTGCTGATTCTGGTAAAAGGAACATCATCCTTCTGGCCGCGCCGCATCGATCTGATGGAAGTATCCCGAAACGGTGCGGTCGAGAAAATCGCGGGCTATATCACCCGCGAGAGCGAGCGCCGCGGCATGGATGGCGAACTGCATCAGGAAATCCAAGTCTTCCGCGGCAATAAAGATCTGAACGGCGAGGCCTTCCTGTATATCGATCGCAATGACATCGTTGCCACCTCGCGTCCGGCGGCGATGTTGTTGGTCGAGCGGATGGAATATGGACCGGCCATCGTCACGCCGCTCGCATTGGAAACGCCGGCCGGGCGCATCGCCGCCGGCGATACGAAGTTCGACCGGGAGCTTCCGGAGATCCTCCATCGAAGCCAGGCCGCGCGCGCCCGACTGTTGAAAATCGAGCGCGGGGAAATCGGCGCCATCAGCCGCGAGCTGGAGGAACTCGCGAGGACGGAGAAGGCCGGCGGCGTATCGCCTGCGGTGGCCGCGGCCCGCCGTGCGGAACTGCAGGCGTCGTTCGAGCGGTTGCAGGCGCTGACCGTGGAAATCCGCGCGAAGCTTGGCGAATAC
>JBBSUD010000293.1:0-1595 GCA_038235225.1 Verrucomicrobiales bacterium | reverse complement strand
GGGCTTGCCGGTGGTGAGGAGTTCGACGGCCTGTGCCTTGAACTCGGGAGTGTAGCGTTTGCGTGTCTTTTGATTCATCTGGTGCTTATTCTGGCGCTTGATGGTCCAGAAATCTAGCTCACCTCAGGAAGACCATGGGAAGAGGGAGAGAGAAGTGCCGAGTGGTCAGTGAAGAGGAAGAGATTGACGATTGCCGAATGATGATTGTGGATTTTTGAATGGAAGAGCTGGGCGGTCATTGCACCGGGGCTTTCGCGGTCTTGCGGCGGGTGGGTTTGGCGGGAGTTGCGTGCCGGGTGGGCAAGAGGTGCTTGGCCTTGCGTTCGGCGCTGGTGTGGACCTTGGCCCAGCCGAAAAAATTGCCGAGGTCGCAGTCGAAATCGGCCGCAACCGCCGCTCTCGCTTCCCGGACTTCCTGGACGATGGAGTCGTTCATCGCTGAGGATTGGTGAGAAGTTCGTGGCGCATGTCAGTCGAAGAGTTCCTTTGGTAAATCGGTTTGGCGGATCATGGATCGGAGGGTGCCGATGGGGATGTCTTTGCGAAGGTGCGGGACGATGACGGTTTCTCTATTCCTTATTCGACGCCCGGGAATCTGTCTGATGGATGGTTGGGTTGACAAGGTGGAAGTTCACGGTCCGCCTCCAGCGCGCAGGTCGTGGCGAAGCGGTGCCAGTCTTGCTGGTGGCTCCCGACATGGGGAAAGAGCGGATGGAGAAACGGCGATGTCTCGCGGATGCCGCGCATGATTTCCCGCGCGAAGCGGCAGTTCAGCCAAGTGTGCTGGATGTTGGAGTGGTGGTTCCGCCATTCGAGGAAAAAGGCGTAGCCCACGAGCAGCAGCTCCAAGGCGGCGAGAGCGGCGAAGAGCGCGTAGGCTGCCGAATGGTCACTGCCGGATTTCATGAAATGATAGACCGATGCCGCCCCGGCGGCGATGAATCCGGCAAGCGCGTGCGACGAAATGGCGATGCCGGTGCCACGGCGGAAGGCCTTGGACGAATGCCCCGCGGCGTCGCTGAGGCAGGTCGCCGTGACATCGAAGCGGGATTTTCCCGGCGCGGGATCGCAGGTGACGTGGTGGGCGAGTTCGCGGAAAATGGACAGGCCCGGAGAGTCGGGCCGGGCGAACCTCTGCAGGCGCGAGGAGGTGAATGCCTGCTCCCAGGTTCCGCCTGCCGGATCGACATTGGCGCAGGGAAGCTCATGGGCATCGGCCTGCCGGGCCAGGTGCTGGGTTCCGGCGATGGATTCCGAGGGCGCGCCGGTGGAGACAGTGAGGAGGAAATCGGCGACTTCCAGCATGCGCAAATTCACCTCGGCATGGCAGTCGGGCGAGTGCCGGGAAAAAGCCCCGACCCGCGCGGTCCGGCCCGCATGATGGAGCGGGCTGCCGGGGCGGGCGCTTGCGAGGAGGCGTTCGGCGCGGTCATGCCACCGGGGCGTCTCCCGTTTCATTTCCGCGAGGAATTGTTCCTCGGGGTAGGGCAGGATGAAATGCAGCGGAATGCCCAGCCCGGCTGCCGTTTCGCACGCGACGATGTCCGCACCCGCGGCGACGCCGCTGAGAAAATGGAGTTCGCCGCCGGAGCCTT
>JBBSUD010000292.1:0-1628 GCA_038235225.1 Verrucomicrobiales bacterium | reverse complement strand
GGTGGTGATGGTGGCGGATTTGCCCTTCTTCGGATCGATGGCGAGCCAGCGGCCCTTGTCCAGATAGTAGCCGGATTGGGCGATTTCGAAATCCGCTGCTTTGAGGGACAGTCGGCTTCTAACGGCGGGTGCGGCCGCGGGTATCACTTTCACAACCGGGGCTGGAGGAGGAAGTTTGCCGGCTTTCACCCGCGGCTCCGGGCCTTCGTTTTCCGGGACGAAATCTGGATCCCGGGCCAGCACGATCTTGTCAATTTCCGCGCCATCCTCGCGCATGCCGATGAGGATTTCATGCACCCCAGGCTTGTCGATCTCCAGATATAGCGCGAGCGGCAGGCCGTTGTGCTGCTGCTCCGTGCGCTGGCGGCAGTCCCACGCCCAGTTGTTCTTTAGGGTGGTTTGCCAGCGCTTGCCGGATTCCGGCCACGTCCCATCCAGTCCGACGTGGACGCCGTTGTCCTCGGTACCGGAGGAAAACGCGCGCATCCAGACGTGATACTTTCCCGGATTTTGGAAATCCACCTGATAGTGAAGCACGGCCATCGCGCCGGCCTCCTCCGTGAAATTCCCGCCCTTGATCAATTTCTGGCTGCGGGTGGCGCGGGTGTCCGGCAGGATTTCGAGATAGGCGCCGCCGCTCGCCCCGGCAACGTGCGGTGGATCCGGATCGGGCCGCGGACCGGGATCCGTGGTGCTGCTGGTGATGTGCCACGCCCGCACATCGGTCCGGGACTGGCTGGTGAAATGTTCCGCTTCCATCGCGACCAGCCCGTCCATTTCTTGGAAGAGAAGGTCCGGAGGGGCTACAGGATTCTGCGCGGCGGCAAGTAGAGGAAGCAGGACAGTGGTTGCGACCGTGAAATGGGGAATCATGATGAATTGGGGTTTTGTGAGGGTTTCCGCAAGATGAGGGAGGCGCCCCCGTGCGGGAAGTGCCGGTCTCTATCATCCGGTATGTTGCGAAAGAGTTTCTTGATCGGACGACGGCGTCATGTCACCTAAACACGCGACAGCGAAGCGCGAAATGGTGGGATTCCGCTGATAACCCGGCCGGCGGGAAATCGTTCCTGGTGAAATCGAAAAATACCCACCTCACCCTGCATCCCGAAATCCATGACTCGAAAATCCAACCCACTGCCAGAGTTTCCGGCGAATCCCCTAACCGGAACCTCGCGCCGCACGTTTCTCAAAACCGCCGCTTGCGTCACCCTCGGTTCGCTGGTGTCCCAGCAGGGATTTTCCGCGGCGATCGAGAGCAATGACGGCATCGTTCTGGTGGTCGCACCGGATGATGAAATCGCGATTTCTCCGCCCGCCGTCTGGGCGATCGCCGAATTAAAGACCGCCCTCGAAGCCAAGGGTTCGAGCGTCCGAACGGCCGCTCGCTTGTCCGAGGCCGGCGCCGATGAGTTCATTGTTCTAATTGCCGGAATGGGCTCCCCGGTCGCCCGGGAAATCCTGGCCCAAGCAACGGATCCGGCTCCGCGGGAACCCGAATCCCTGTGCATCATGCTTGGAAAAGCGGATGGAAGGCCGGTGCTCCTCGCCGCGGGTACGGACGCGACCGGATTGATGTATGCGCTCACCGAACTCGCTGACCGTGTAAGCTGTCTGGCAACGAGCCGCGC
>JBBSUD010000291.1:0-1656 GCA_038235225.1 Verrucomicrobiales bacterium | reverse complement strand
GTCGATGGCGGCGGGCTGCCGGTTTACATGGAGCCGCGGGACAAAACCGTGGACTTCTTCCTCCGCACCCTGCCGCGCGGCACCCACACATTGCGCTATCAACTCCGGGCCGAGGCGCCGGGGATTTATCACGCGCTTCCAGCCGTCGCGGAGGGGATGTATGCGCCCGAACTTCGGGCGAATTCCGAGGATTTCCGCCTCGGCATCTCGGAAGCGCCCGTCGCGCCTTGACCGGTGCCGCGGGGTGGACAGTCTCGCCCGCGATGCGCTGCGCCGGAACCGTCCAGACCCCATTCCAGACCTTGGAAATCTGGAAATCGGCGGAAGCGGCGGAGTTCCGGGTGGCGGGCGCGATTCACGCCTCATGGCAGCGCGGGCGATTCCTGACCGGGCTGGCGTGGGACATCATTTCCGCCGGCGCGTTGCTTCGTCCGGACGGTCCGCCGCGCTCGGTGCTGATGCTCGGACTGGCCGGCGGCACTGCCTTGCGGACGCTGCGGCACCTGCTGCCGGATTGCCGGCTGACCGCGGTAGACATCGATGCGGAAATCGTGCGGCTGGCGCGCGAGCACATGGAACTGGATGCGCTGGGCGCGGAAATCCACATCGCCGACGCGTACAAGTGGCTGGCGGACAACAGCCGCGGGTTCGATGTGGTAATCGACGACATCTACCTGGCCGGCCGCGACGACGTCTTCCGCCCGCAGACATGGACGCCGGAAATCCTCGCGTTGCTGCGGCGCGCGGTGGCTCCCGGCGGGCTGCTTGCGGTAAATCTGGTGACCGGTCCGGGCCACCGGACGATGCAATCGCTGACCCGCCGGATGCTGCGCGATGAATTCCCGGTAGTGCGCTCGCTGACGACGCCGGAAGGCATGAACGAGGTGCTGGCAGCCGGGAAATCCGTGGCAACCGGTCGCACGCTGAGCGCTTACACGGAGCGATTTCCCGACCCGGCGGACCGGGAATGCTGGCGGCGGATCCTCGTTCGCGGACTGCCATGAAATCGGAAATCCACGAGCTCTATCAGCGCCACACGTATCCGCCAATGAGCCACCCTCTCTCGGATCCGGCCGTTTCCGCGGTGGCGGCGCGTTGCGGCGGGCTGGTCACTCCCCTGCCCCGGCGGGCGCGGATTTTGGAAATCGGCTGCAGCTCGGGGCACAATCTGATCCCGCTCGCACAACGCTGGCCAGACAGCCGGCTGACCGGCATCGACTTGTCCGAACTGGCGATTGCCACCGCCCGCGAGCGCGCCACCGCGGCCGGGGTGGCGAATCTGGATTTCCACTCTGCCGATCTGTTGGATTACGAGCCGGCGGACGGGCCGTTCGACTACATCCTCGCGCACGGATTTTTCTCCTGGGTGCCGGATGAGGCGAAATCCGCGCTGCTGGATTTCTGCTGTCGGCACCTGAGCGCCACGGGCGTTGCGACGGTGAGTTTTAATTTGGAATCCGGCTGGAGGCGGCGGTTGTCAGTCATCGCGAAGGCCCGGGCGATCCGTGCGGCGGGCGCACCGGACTGGACGACAGCACTGGAAATCCTGCGCGAACTGACGCCGGAGGACGAGGTGATCGCCGACATGTTGGCGAAGGGTGAGGCGATTTTGCCGTTCGACGATGTCGCGCCGGCGAACGACCCATGGCCGCTGGG
>JBBSUD010000290.1:0-1714 GCA_038235225.1 Verrucomicrobiales bacterium | reverse complement strand
GCGCCGCGGCGCACGCCGGCCCTGTGGAGTGCGGGGGCACGGCGTTCGCCCGAGACTCCGCTTTGGATTTAGTTGGTTTCGGCGTAGTCTCCGGCCGCTGCGCCGCAATCCAACGCGGTGTGGCGCTGCGCTTCCCACCGCACTCCAAGGTGCGGCGCTTCGCGGCGCACGTTCATTGCTTCTTGCCAAGGTTGGTAAGCGCGGCGCGGTCGGTGGCGGGCTGGGTGGCGAGCCATTGGTCGGCGGCTTCGGGATCGTACTGGGACCAGAGGGAATGGAGGTTTTTCTGCGCCCAGAGCTTCGGCTGGCCGGCGGGGAGGGTGGCGATCCAATCGCCGGCGGCGGCGGGGTCGGTGCGGGCGATTTTCGCGATGTAGCTGGAGGCGACCTGGATGGTGCGGTTTTCCTGCTCTTGGCGGTTCATAGAATCTCCGATGCCGGGATCGGCGGCGGGATGTGTTACCAGAAAGCGGGCGATTTCGCCATCAAGCGGACCCGCCTCGCCATAGGAGATGCGTGCGCTTATTCCGGCGACCGCGGCTTGGGTTTCCTCGGGCAGAGCTAGGAACTGGCGGACGAGTTCCGCGCGCTGGCCGCTGTCCCAATTCCGCGTCGCAAGGATGTAGTTGTAGTCGATGCCGGTTTTGGGATCCTTGCTGGCGAGGCTGGAAAGCCAGGCGGACGGGGTGTCGATCTTCGGTTGTTCTTCGGATTGCCGGTTGCGGGAAAATCCGGCCGCGTATTCGCGATCCTTATCCGAGGTGAGCAGCGCGGCCATGGCGGCGGCTTGGTCGGCGTCTTTCAGGTTGGAGAAAATGTTCGCGATGACGTTTTGGCGGCTGTTTTCGTCCAGTTCCATACCCGCCATGAGCTTGAGGGCGGTTTCCGGCCTGCTGGAAAGATGGCCGAGCGCCGTCGCGCGGATATTGCTAATTTGATCCGGCGAGAAGCCCGCGCCTTCCAGATCCGCAGTTGCCCATTGCTCCGCGTTTTCTTTGGTGAAAATCCGGTAACTATTTTCGACGATGCCAGCCCGCCACGACGCGGGAAGCGTGGCGAGGTTTTGGAGTAAGGCTTCGCGAAGCTCCTTTGAATTGCCCCCGTCGCCCCAGTCGTTGCCGAGAATGAGGTTGAGAATCTTCATCCCGTCGGGACGGTCCTGCAGCTTCTGGTATTCCTCCTCGAAGGAATCCTTCAATTTCCCCGCGATGACGAGCGATTCGGCGTTCGTTTTCATTTCTCCTTTGAGCGAATCAAGCGCTGCTTCCAGCTCGGCTGGTGCCTTTTCCGCCAAGACCTGCAAGAGACCGGGGGAATAATCAGCGCCGTTTCGCGGTATGGAAATCCCCGCGGCGGTCATTTCCAAAAGGCGGCGCAGGGCCATGCCGGGTTCGTTGCCGGCGACGGCTACGAGAGCCTGGATCTCCCTGCGGTCGTCGGGGTGGGTTTTGAAGAAATCCAGCACCCGCTGCGGCTCGGTCTTCGCCCATTTCGCGAGAATGTTGTCGGCTTGGCTGGATTTGGTCGCGATGGCGTGGGCGAGCAGGCCCTCCGGGTCTTCGGTCTGCCAGCGCTCGCGAAGGATGATGGAAAACAGCGTGAGCTCCGCGCCGCCCCGGATGTCGAACCAGCCGCCGTCAACCCAAGCGGCGAAATCGGCGGGGGAAATCGAGCGGGCGAGATCGACGGTGGCGCGCATCCGCATGGCGGGATC
>JBBSUD010000289.1:0-1719 GCA_038235225.1 Verrucomicrobiales bacterium | reverse complement strand
GGACGGCGGCGAGGGTTTCCGCGTCGGCGTTGCCCGAGACGATGAGGAACGTCGCCGGTCCGTCTGCGAAATCGGGGATTTGGAGGCTCGCGGGGATTTTACCATCCCACGCATTTCCCCAAGCCATCATGAGGCTGCGAGTTATACCATCCGCGCCGACGAAGGAGGAAAATCCTGAAAGTAGCGCGAAATCCGCCGACGACCAGAAGGTGACCGGTGCGCCACTGCCTGGCGGCGAGAGATTGACCAACGTGCGGGGAGGCGATCCCGCTGGTCGATAGATCGTGGCTCCGACAAACAGGAATTCGGACTTTTCCGCCGGTGGCATCGGCCGGGCGATCTGTTGGCGCATCGCGGCGGTTTCCACCACGGGTTGTGGCGGCTCGGGCAGCGGGATCGGGGAAATCCTGCGGGTGGTGACGTTGCGCCCGCCCTGCCGCACGGTTTTGGATTCGAGAATGTTCTTGGTGGCGACGCGGAAGACGCGCTTCGGCGGGGCGGGCGGAGGCGGGGTGCCATCGGGAATCGGGCCGAGAATGCGAGCGGACTGCTGCGCCGGAACTTCGGACGCGGGCTGCGCCTGCGTGGCGGAAATGCCGCCAACCGTTAGAATGCTTAGTAGAGTATTTCGGATCATAGGAATGGTTGTGAATCCTTCCTGGTGGACGGGGAGTTGATAAGCTGCCAATAGCCAGCCGCAGCGGCCTTTAGCCAATCCCCGAAAGGCGGCCTGAACATGCGCCGCCGCCTCCCCGGCCTTTCGGCTGGTTTGGCGGCATCGATCGCGGGCGATGCCGACCGCTATTGGTTGAGGCTTATCAAGTCCCCATCCGCCGGGGCGGACGGGGGGAGACAGAGTGTCCGTCTCCCGAATGGCAAGGCCTAATTTCCACGGATTTCGCTGCGTACCCGTAATTTGAGCAGGGAAGATTTTCTGGAAAATCGCGCCGCGGCTCCGTATCCGCCGTTCCGCTCCGCATATGAAGTCCTTCGTCCGCATCGCCGCCATCGCCCTCGCGGCTTGGGCGGCGTTGTTCGGGATTTCGCAGATCGTCCGGATTTCCCCGGTTTTGCCGCTTTGGGCGGCCGGATTGGCGATCGCGCTGGCGGCGGAAGCGCTGCTGCGGCTGTTTCGCTACGAGTCCGGCGCGGTCACGCCGCGGCGGGCGCGCTGGATCGCCGGTTTGCGGATGTTCGCGCTGGCGGTGCTTGTCTGGATCCTGATCGAACCGGTCTGGGTGCGGCAGGCGGAGCGGGAAATCCGGCGCGAGGTCGTCGTCATTCTGGACGATTCCGGGTCGATGCAGCTCACGGACGAAGGCGCGGCGGCTACGCGCATTGCCTTGGGCGAGGCTGCTTTGCGGGAATCCCGGCTGGTGGAGACCTTGGAGAAATCCCTGCGGGTGCGCGTCGTCCGCGCGGCCCGAAGCGTGCGTGCGGAAGGCGGCGAGGCGGCCGCCGGTTGGGCGGATTCCACGGATTTGGCCGCCGCGCTCGGCACCGTGCTCGAGCAGGTCCCGCCGGACGAATTGGCCGGCGTCGTCCTGATCAGCGACGGCCGGCACAATCGCCCGGACCGCGTCGAAGACGTGGCGCGGCGCTTTGGAATCCTGGACGCCCCCGTGGGCCTGGTGCCGGTCGGTTCCGCCGAGCCGCCGCGCGATGCCGCGGTGCTGACGGTGCGCGCGCCGGACGCCATCCACCTCGGCGACCGGATGC
>JBBSUD010000288.1:0-1770 GCA_038235225.1 Verrucomicrobiales bacterium | reverse complement strand
TATGGGAAGGACGCCCGCTTTATTTCACCACCGCGCATACCGATGCGGATTTCGACCATGTCATCCGCGGGTTCGTCGAGTCCGTTGCGGAAATGCAATCGGCGGGGTTTCTTCCGGCTTCCGATTCCAAAGCATCAGCTCCACAGGAATTCCCCCGCTTCGACAGCGCGCCGACAACCGAGGCGCAGCGGGAGATTTTCCATGCGGTGCTGATGGGCGACGAGGCGAACTGTTCATTCAATGAATCGAACGTGATCCATCTGGCCGGACCACTTGACGCGCAGGCGCTGCGGAGCGCGCTGGCCGATCTGATCGCGCGGCATCCGGCGCTGCGCAGCACCTTCTCGGAGGATGGCGCCACGCAGTTTTTCCATTCCTCCGCGCGGACCATCGCAATGATGGAACACGACTTCTCCAGCGTTCCGACGGACTCTCCATCCGCGCTGCTGCCGCTCTCGCTGATCAAAGAGGCGGAAAGCTCGATGCCTTTCGATCTCACCAACGGCCCGCTGTTCCGGCTGCATCTCATCCGGCTCGCCGGCGACCGCCACGAGCTTGTCTTCACCGCCCATCACATCGTTTGCGATGGCTGGTCCTTCGGCATGATATTGGCCGAACTCGCGACTTGCTATAACTCCCGCAAGGCCGGCCGCCTCCCACAACTCCCGCCCGCCATGTCATTTGCGGAATACGCGCGGATCGAAGGAACGAAAAGGGATTCGCGGGAAACAATCGATGCGGAGAACTACTGGGTTGGGAAATTCGCCGGGGGCGCGCCGGTTCTGGAACTCCCCACCGACCGGCCACGGCCTGCGATGAAGTCCTATCGCGGCGCGATGGAAGCGATCACAATCAACCCCGAGCGCTACGCTCGCCTGAAAAAAGCCTCGCCGAAGCTTGGCGGCACGCTGTTCGCCACGCTGCTGGCATCCTTCGCCGCACTGCTCCACCGCATCACCGGGCAGGACGATCTCGTCATCGGAGTGCCCGCCGCGGGTCAAACCCGGATCGGGCGCGACGAGCTGATCGGCCACTGTTTGAATTTCCTGCCGTTGCGCCTGTCACCCGGCGCGGACCGCCCGTTTGGAGAATTCGCTGCGGAAGTGAAGGAGCGGGTGCTGGAGGCATACGATCACCAGAACTATACATTCGGCAGCCTGCTGCGGAAAATCAAAGTGGATCGCGACTCCGGCAGGGTTCCGTTAGTATCGGTCATATTCAACATCGACAAATCCGGCATCGATCAAATCCAGTTCGACGGGCTGGAACTCGATGTGGAGACAAACCCCAAGCAATTCGTCAATTTCGATCTGTTTTTCAATCTCGTGCAAACCGACGGTCGGCTGATTGTGGAATGCGAATACAACACGGATCTCCACGATAAGGAAACCATCCGGCAATGGCTGACCGCTTTCGAAACGATGATCGAATCGATCGTAACCGATGGCGGCAGCGCCTTGCGGGATCTCGACATGCTCGCGGCGGACGACCGCGCGGTGCTGGCGGAGTGGAACGATACCGCCGCGGCACTGCCGTTCGTCCCATCGATCCAGGCATTCTTCGAACAACAGGCGGACCGCTCGCCCCAGGCAATCGCGCTGCGGGCCGGCGCGCGGAGTCTCACCTATCAGGAACTCGACCGCCACGCCAACGCGCTGGCGAACCGACTGCGCGAAAACGGAGTGGGCCGCGAGACGTTGGTCGGCATTTGCGCGGAGCGGCGGGCCGAAACCGTGGTCGCCATACTGGCGGTTTTGAAATCCGGCGGAG
>JBBSUD010000287.1:0-1859 GCA_038235225.1 Verrucomicrobiales bacterium | reverse complement strand
TGTGAAAACGACGGAGATCTATACTCATGTGGCCAAAGGCGTGGGGGCGATGGGGGTGAGGAGTCCGCTGGATGCGGCGGAACATTGGACATCGGGTCGAAGAGGTGGATTGATGATTGATGATTGATGATTTTGGATTTTGGATTTTGGATTTTAAGAAATGGCACTTCGGGAATTTGAAGATGGGAAATGAATGAATGCGTTGCGGCGAGACGCGGCGGCATGGCCTGCCGCGAGACGCGGCAGCAACAATGCAATATTGAAGTGCTCGTGGGGGCGGGACGACCACACTTAACCGTTTCAACTGTAAGTTGGAGAATTTAGCCACAGATGAACAGGATGCACGCAGATGAAAGAGGGATGGGACTCAGCAGTTGTCCCAATTTCTTGGGGCCTATCGGTGATCTTTGTCTGTGTTCATCCTGTCCATCTGCGGTTGAAAATTCTTAACCTGACGGCGTGGGGTGGGAGGCTCCAGCTAGCTTGTGGCGGGGTGTCTCGGCCACGCTGCCGCGGAATGCGGCGGCGACCAGTTAGACTTAAGCGGGGTGAGCGGTTCTTGACGGTCTCCGCGGGCCTGCGGAGGTTCGCGGGGATGAAAGCGGTCCATCTGATTCCTCCGGCGCTGGCGCTGGCCGTGGCAGGTGCTTGGAATGGGCGGCAGGCGCGGACGATTTCCGACACCGGGGCGGACGTGGCGGTCTTGCGGCGGGAAATTTCCGCAGCGGCGGCGGAGCCAGCGGAAGCAGCCTCGAAGCCGCCGATTCCGGCACCCTCGGGCCGAATGGACATGCGGGAGCTGGCGGCGGCTGCGGCGGCGATGGAAAATGGCGGGAGCAAGACGGACATCCGCCGGGCGGTGGATTTCCAGCAGCGGCTGGCGGGGATGAGCGCGGCGGAAATCCTGGCGGCGCTGGACGATCTGGACGCGCTTGGCTTGTCCGCGGACGAGCGCGGGGAGCTGGAAACGATGATGCTGGAGCGATTGGCGGAGATCGCGCCGGAAGCGGCATTGGAGCGGTTCGCGGGACGCGCGGAGGAGGACGATCTGGGCTGGGCGCTGGCGGGGGCGCTGAAGACTTGGGCGGCGAAGGATTTGGCGGCGGCTGCGAGATGGTTCGACGGGCGGCTTGCGGTGGGGGAATTCGCGAGCGCTTCGCTGGACGGCCGAAACGAGATTCGCGGGCTGTTCGAGGCGGCGCTGGTCGGCAAGGCGATTTCCACCAATCCGGCGGACGCGGCGGCGCGGCTGGAGGCGCTGCCTGCGGACCAGCGCCGGGAAGTGCTGGAGAGCCTGGCCTTCGCGGAGCTGGGCCAGCGGGAGCAACTCGCTTACGCGGAAATGGTTCGGACGCTGGTGCCGGCGGACGAGCGGTCGGGATCGTTCGCGCATATCGCCGGGGAGCTGGCGGACGGCGGCGGCATCGGCACGGTGGCGGATTTCCTGGATGCGGCGCAGGCCACGCCCGAGGAACGCGCCGCGGCGGCCCGGCAGGCGGCCGAATCGCGCCTGGAAAATCTGAACGATGGCGCCGGCGTGACGCGCGCGGCGGTGGACGAGCTGCGGACGTGGCTGGACCGGCAGGCACCGGGCCGGACGGACGCGATTACCGGCCGGGCGTTGGCCGAGGCAGCGCAGGGTGGCGGGGATTTCAGCTACGATCAGGCGGCGAAAATGGTGCTGGATTATCAGGCGCGGGTTGGCGGCGACGACGTGCTGGTGGCATTTCTCAAGGGATTCGCGGCGCGCTCGAATCTGGAAGAGGCGCGGGATTTGATCGGCAAGGTGGCCGACCCGCAGCGGCGCGCGGAGCTCATGGGGGAGCTGGAGAAATGAGGGATTGGGGGAAATCGCTGGC
>JBBSUD010000286.1:0-1943 GCA_038235225.1 Verrucomicrobiales bacterium | reverse complement strand
CCGGCCTACGACCTGACGGCCGCCGCGTATCCCCTCGCCTCCGGTTTCCGTGCTGCGCGGGTCGGCGGGCGCGCGGCGGAAATCCGGCGCGACGATCTGCTGCGCCTCGCCGGTGAGCACGACATCCGCCAGCCCGCGGAAATCCTCGCCCAAGTCGCGGACGCCGTCGGCCGCTGGGAAATCCATGCGGCCGCCCACGGGATTTCGCGGGGCGTGATGGCGGCGGTGGCGGGCATGCAGCGGGTTTTGCGGGGGTGAGAAATCGGCATTTTTCATCTGCCGTTCACACCCGCTTCAGTCAAGCTGCGCGCAATCCGCCGCACATGAATCCAGCCAAATTTCTCCGCGAGTTCCGATTTTGGGCACCGATCGTCGTCCTGAACGCGCTGCCGGGATTTGTAATCGCATGCTACCATCTGAAGCTGTGGAAATCGGGAATCGCGATCGCCGCCATGCTCAGTGCGATCGGTTTGTTCACGATACTCTATCCGGCATTTGTGCTCTCCGTGACGCATCTGGCTGACCGGAAGCATCTGCTGTCCCGCGCGCTAAGGACGGGGGCGGTCTTGAAATCCTGCATGGCAGGCGCCGGGATCTTGCTGCTTTTCGGGGAGAGGTATGTGATGTGTTTGCCGGACACGTGGGCAGGTTTACTTTCCTTCGGAGCGCTCGGCGAGGTGAGACGATGGCTCGGAATCCGCGGGAAGGGTTCGGCAATGGATGGCTTGGTGGGCGATGGATTTCTGACCCCATTCGCAGTCAGCGTCTCGGTGGCGCTGCTGCTTTCGTTCCTGCTGCTGTTTCTGGCCTTCGCCGCTCTGATTGTGCTGCAATGGCAAAAACGCCGGGAAATGTTCCGCAACCCGGACCCGCGGCGGATCGACGGGATTTGAAAGCGGAAGGGGTGGCTGGCGGCGCGGCGAGAGGATTTTCCCCTAATCCCGCCTTGCCATGGCGGAAAATCGCGTGCATAGCGCCGCCCCTTTCCGCGGAATTCCCCGCGCTTCCATCCTGCTTTTTATGTCACTGAACATCCGCAATCTCGCCATCATCGCCCACGTTGACCATGGGAAAACCACCCTGGTTGACCAGCTCCTGCAAGCCGGCGGGACGTATCGCGAGAATCAGGCGACGCAGGAACGGGCAATGGATTCCATGGATCTGGAGCGCGAAAAGGGCATCACGATCAAGGCGAAAAACACCGCCATCCACTGGGAAGGCTATACCATCAACATCGTCGATACGCCGGGCCACGCCGATTTCGGTGCTGAGGTCGAGCGGGTTATGAAAATGGTGGACGGAGTGCTGCTGGTGGTGGACGCCTCGGGCGGCCCGCAGGCGCAGACCCGGTTCGTGCTGCGCAAGGCGATGCAGGAAGGGCTGAAGCCGATTGTCGTCGTCAACAAGATCGACCGCCCGCTGGCCACGCCGCTGAAAGTCCACGACCAGGTGCTGGAGCTGCTGCTCGACCTGGATGCGGATGAGGATCAATTCAACGCGCCCTTCGTTTATGGCTCGGCGCGGGACGGCTATTTCATGGATTCCCCGGACGACGAGCGGACGGACTGCGTGCCGCTGCTCCGCAAAATCATCGAGCACATCCCGGAGCCGAAGGCCGATCCAAACGCGGATTTCCTGATGCTCGTCTCGAACATCGAGTGGGACGATTACGTCGGCCGCGTCGCGATCGGCAAGGTGCTCGGCGGCAACGTCAAAAAGGGCGACACCATCCACCTGCTCCGCCAGGACGGCCGCAAGGTGCAATCCAAGGTGATGAAGACGTTCACCTACTCCGGCCTTGCTTCGGCGGATTCGGAAGGCTGCGGCGCGGGCGGGATTGTCGGCATTGCGGCCGGCATCGAGGATATTGAAATCGGCGAGACGCTGGCGGCGAATTCCGATGCGTCGCCGCTGCCATTCGTGGCGATCGACCCGCCGACGGT
>JBBSUD010000285.1:0-1955 GCA_038235225.1 Verrucomicrobiales bacterium | reverse complement strand
GCCTGCCGGGATGCGGCTGAGAATCTGCTGGCTGCGCACGGGATCGTCGCGCAGCGCGCCGGTATTGTCCGTGGAGACATAGCCGGGGGCGATGGCATTTACATTTACACCTTTACCGGCCCACTCGTTGGCCAGCGCTTTCGTCAGTTGCCCGATGGCGCCTTTGGAAGCGGCGTATCCCGGGACGGTGATACCGCCTTGGAATGTCAGCAGCGAGGCGGTGAAAATGATTTTCCCGCTGCCGCGCTCGATCATCTTCGCGCCGATTTCCCGGCTGAGGAGAAACTGCGCGTTCAGGTTCACATCGATCACCTCGAACCACAACTCATCCGAATGTTCGGCGGCGGGCGCGCGCTTGATAGTGCCTGCGTTGTTAACAAGGATATCGGGCACGCCCTGCTCGGCCATGACCTGCGCGGCAAAGGATTTCACCGCGGCGCGATCCGCGAAATCGCATCGGTAACCGGCAAATTTCCTGCCTAATGCGGTAACCGCGTTCTCAATCGCACTGGCCCGCGGCTCCAGACTGGCGCTAACGCCGATGATGTCCGCGCCGGCTTCGGCGAGGCCTTGGGCGATCGCGAATCCGATGCCGCGCTTGCAGCCGGTGACGAGGGCGGTTCTGCCGCTTAGGTCGAAAAGGTTCATCGGTTTGGAATTGTTAGCGCAGGTCCGGGATGGAGACTTTATCCATATCCGTAAATGCCTGGTTCTCTCCGCCCATGGCCCAGCAGAAGCGGTAGCTAGCGGTGCCGCAGCCGCAGTGGATCGACCACGGCGGGGAGAGCACGACCTGCCGGTCCGCGACCCATAGCGGGCGGGTTTCCTGCGGCTCGCCCATCATGTGTAGGACGCGGTGCGCGTCCGGCACGTCGAAATAACAATATACCTCGCTGCGGCGGTCGTGGGTGTGGCAGGGCATGGTATTCCACACGCTGCCGGCTTTGAACTCGGTGAATCCCATCACGAGCTGGCAGCTTTGAAGGCCGTTTTCGTGAATGTATTGAAAGATCGTGCGCTCGTTGCATTCCTCGCCGCTGCCGAGTTCCACCCGATTCGCATCGGCGCGCGTGGCCTTGGCCGTGGGATGATCGGCATGGGCCGGGTAGCTGATCAGGTAGAACACGGCCGGCTCGCCGGCACCGCTGGCGAAGCGGATTTCCCGGCTGCCTCGGCCCACATAAAGGCAGTCGTGCGCACCCATTTCGTAGGCTTTGCCATCCACGGTGACGGTCCCGGCGGCGCCGATGTTCAGCACGCCGAGTTCGCGCCGCTGGCAGAAGAAATCCGCTTTGAGCGCATCGTCCGTTTCAAGGGTCAGCTCGGCATCGGTGGGGATGGCGCCGCCGACGACGGCGCGGTCGAGATCGGTGTAAATCAGGCGGATTTTCCCCGGTGAGAAAAGGCTTTCGAGAAGAAATGAGGCGCGCAGTTCGTCCGTATCAAGGACCGCTGTTTCGCGGGGCGAGGTCATCAGTCGGGTTTCCATGGCAAATAATTTCGTGGTTGGCAGCGGATCGGATCGCACTGGGAAATGGCGTCGGCCGCTTCCCGAAATCGGCGGAATCCATCCGATCCGTCGGGCGCTCATTCTTCACTCGCCAAATCCGGTGGCAACCCGAAAGTCTTTTTCCAGATCCCGCGTCACCAAGAAAACTCATGAGAAACCAACCCGTCCTCCGCCACCGCGCCGCCCGAAGCCTGCTAGTGCTGCTGGCGATATCCCCGGTCCTGTCCGCCGCCGACCCGAAGCCAGCCGCCGTCGTGCGGGAAATGGAGCGGGTCGCGGACTGGCAGATTGCGAATCCTTCCAAGCACGCCGTCCACGATTGGACGCAGGCACCGTTCTATCTCGGCCTGGCGAGTCTCTATCAAGTATCAGGGGAGAAGAAATACCTGGAGGCCTTGGATGGATTCGGAAAGCAGCTCAACTATGGATACGGCCCGCGCATCAT
>JBBSUD010000284.1:0-1971 GCA_038235225.1 Verrucomicrobiales bacterium | reverse complement strand
GGCGCCGGTCTTGCTTACCCAGAGGTCGCTCGCAGCCCATCTTCCGCCCGAGGAAACCAGCCGCCGCATCTATATCGATGCCGCATTGGAGAATTCCGCCGACCGTGTGCCGGGGCAATCGCAGCCGGGCGATCTCGCTTATGTCATCTACACATCCGGCTCCACCGGACTGCCCAAGGGTGTGGCGATCGAACATCGCAACACGATCGCGCTGATCGGCTGGGCGCAGGGAGTTTTCTCCCCGGAGGAACTTGCGGGAGTGTTGTTCTCCACTTCGATTTGTTTCGACCTGTCGATTTTCGAACTGTTCGTCACGCTCGCCAGCGGCGGCTCGGTGATCCTTGTGGAGAACGCGCTCGACCTGCGGGATCATCCGCACCGCGACCGGATCACGCTCATCAACACCGTGCCCTCGGCCATTTCCGAACTGGTGGACGCGCGGCTGATCCCTGCCTCGGTCAAGACGATCAACCTCGCCGGCGAGGCGCTCGCGCAGGCTTTGGTAGAGCGTATTTATGAAGCCGCGCCCGAAGTCAAAGTATATGATCTATACGGACCCTCCGAAGACACGACCTATTCCACCTGTATCTTGCGCGAGGCGGGCGGCAGGGCGTCCATCGGCAGGCCGATTTCCAACACGCGCGCCTATATCATAAACGAACGATGCCAGCTCCTGCCACCGGGCGTCGCGGGCGAGCTGCTGCTGGGCGGGGCCGGACTGGCGCGCGGCTATCTGAACCGGCCGGAACTAACAGCGGAGAGATTCATTGCCAATACTCTGGATTCGCACGGCGGAACGCTCTATCGGACCGGCGACCGGGCGCGCTATTTCGACAATGGCGACATCCAATTTCTCGGCCGCCTGGACCATCAGGTGAAGCTGCGCGGCCACCGCATCGAGCTGGGGGAAATCGAATCCCTGCTGGAGAAACACCCGGCCGTCGCGCAGGCGGTGGCGGACGTCCGCGACGGGAAGATCGTCGCCTGGCTGCGGGGCGAAACCGGCGACGGCACGGCGATCTGGCAGGACCAATGGGATTTGCTATATCAATCCGCGATCGGGGAAACCGGCGGCGCCAAGCTCGACCGGCTCGATTCCGTCATTGCCGGTTGGATGGGGGTCGGGAATCTGGACGCGCAAGTCACCGAGTGGATCGATGCCACCGTCGGGCGGATCCGCAGCTACGGCGGACACCGTATTTACGAAATCGGCTGCGGCACCGGGCAGTTGCTCACCCGCTTGGCGCCGGACTCGGAATGCTACTGGGCGGCGGACATTTCCAAGGTCGCGATCGACGCGCTGGAGGAATCCCAGCCGTCTCCCGCGGTCAAGCTTCTGCACCGGCCCGCGGATGATTTCAGCGGCATCCCGGATGCGTATTTCGACACCATTGTCATCAATTCGGTGGCGCAGTATTTCCCGGACGCGGAGTATTTGGTAAAGGTACTTCAGGGTGCGGCGCGGGCGATGAAACCGGGCGGGCGCATCTATCTGGGAGATATGCAGGGCAAGGCGCTGCTTGTCGCCCATCATGCCATGTCGCTGTCGGGTCATGCCCCCGCCGGGACGACCGCCGGGGAGCTAAGAGAGATGGTTTCGCAACGCGTCGCGCTGGAGACGGAGCTTTCAGTCGATCCCGAATGGTTTGATTTCCTGGCGGAGCGCGTTCATGAAATCGGCCACATCGAGATCCTGCTGCGGCGCGGCGTTCTGGCAAACGAGACCACGAACTATCATTATGACGCCGTTCTGCACGGCAGCGGCGCACCCGCTCCGAGGCCGGTTCCCGCGGCTGCGAATTGGAACAATCTCAACACCGAACAGCTTGAGGCGATGCTGTCCGAGGCGGACGGCCCGCTGCACCTGACGGGGATTCCTGACGCGCGGCTCGCCCCGGCGCTTGGATTTCTAACGACGCTGGAGCGGGCTGAAGCGGACGCGCCGCCAACTACGGCGCCGCCGGCGCCGGC
>JBBSUD010000283.1:0-2077 GCA_038235225.1 Verrucomicrobiales bacterium | reverse complement strand
CGGGCGCGATGCCACCCTAACCGGACCGCTGCCCGATCCCTTGCTGGACACAATCCTGCGCTAGTCATTCAACGCCGACAGTCAGCTTGACCTGCCGCTGGTTCTCCACCAGCTATCAGGAAATCCCGGATTGAAGAAACGCACCATGTTCATCGCACAAACATTGCATCACCAAGGCCGTGTCGAAGGCGAGGAAATCGGAGCGATTAGACTGTTGGAGCAGCTTCTCCATTTGCCGGAAACTCCTGCTGCGACATTTCGAAATATGTCATTAAGAGAACTCGCAGAGAATCATGGAAACCTGCGAAAGGAATACGAGACAAGGGAAACTCGCTTCTGAGCTGGCTTGCTTCCTTGCCGGAGATCTGAAGGAACTGTTTGTGAACCTAAATACGGAGCGTCGCCGAAAATCCGGGGGGAAATCGGTCCGTCCGCAGCGGCGATAGGCGCGCGGTTGTGTAAATGAGAAGCGCCGCGAACTCACAGTTCGCAGCGCTCGTTGCGGACTCCGCCGAATCCGGAATATTCGTTCCCCTGAAATTCAGGGTACTGGATTGGCGTGGACCTTGAAGTTCGGATCTTGGGATTGATCGATGAAGGGCTTTTCCGCCACATCCGCGGCGAACTCCTTCAGATAGTTCGTCCATTCCTTCTCACTGGTGATCTCGCCCTGGCCCTCCCAGCCGAAGCCGGAGAACCAACGGATCGCGCCATTCTCATCGGTTTTGGCGAGGCATAGGGCTTGGTTTTCGCCGCCATCCGCTGGCGAAATCATTTTCACCACGCGCGACGGATCGATGACTACCGCGGTGCCGAGGCCGTGACTGTCGAGATTTTCCCATAGCAACATCACGCCGGATTTCGGCGAGAGAACCGGCTTTGTGCCGTCCACCTGCGGCTTGAGGCCGATGGCGACTTCCAGGTTCGCGGCTGGCTGGCCATCGAGCGTGAACTTGGAATCGCTTTGGAATAGGCGGCGGCCCATCGGCAGCGTGATCCGCTTGGTCTCGCAAAGCACTTTGCCATTGAGGTCGCTGGCATAGTCGAGTTCGAAGACAATCCGCTCCGGCGAGTTCTCGATGATGCGATGGGCCACGTAGGTATTCGAATTGTGCACCTTTCCGTCGGCCCAGGCCGAAATGCCGCCACACCCGCGGGTATCGCCGACTTTGTAAACATCGTATCCCTCGCCGTTATCGTTGTGATAAGGTTTCGCGGTTTTGGAAAACGCAAGTTTCACGCGATCCTCCATATACCACTTGTCGATGATGGGATAGGAGACGCGCTTGAACCAGCAGTCGATGCCGCTGTTTTCCACGCTTTCCCGCAACGCGGGACCGTAGGTGCGGAAGGCTACCAAATCGTTCTCCCAGGCGAAATCGTCGGCCCGCTCGGGGACGAAGCGACAAAAGGCGCGCGGTTCGGCACGGAGGAAATGGTCGGGATGTTTAACACCATCGAATTTCTCGAGTCCGGCCATCCGTTTGGAATGGTCGAGGATGCGGACGAGTTCCGAGCCAGCTAGCAGAAATGCGCCGGAGCCATAGACTTCGGTGGATGTGGCATCCGCGGGTGCGGGCGAATCCCCAATTTTCTGGACGAATCCCAGCATGCCATCCGCTTGGATATTCTTCTCCAGCGCGTTCCAGCCTTTCATGGCGGCAGTGCGGAATTCGTCCGGCAGCAGCCCGCGATTCACACCCCAGAACATGGCATAGGTAAAGAAGGCGGAGCCGGAGGACTCGCCCATCGGGCCGTCGGAATCCAGCAGGCTGGTGCGCCACAAGCCGTCCTCGTTCTGCAATTTCAGCAGCGCGTACATCATGTCATGATAAAGCCCGAGATATTTCCCGCGCGACGGGTGATCCGCAGGCAGATCGTTCAAAACGTGGACAAGCCCGCCGACGACCCAGCCATTTCCGCGGGCCCAGAAAATCTTTTTTCCGGTAGGCGTGCGTTTCTCGAAGAAGCGCGCGTCCCGATAATACAAGTGGAATTGCGGATCGTAGAGAACATCGGTCGTGGTCCACCACTCGCGGTCCGACCAATCGAGATATTTCGCATCACCCGTTACTTT
>JBBSUD010000282.1:0-2093 GCA_038235225.1 Verrucomicrobiales bacterium | reverse complement strand
TCGGTCGCCGAGTAGATTTTTCCTTTCTGGTCGGACCTCATCCCACAGCCAGGCACCAGCACGATGACCGCCGTGGGAAAATACTTCTGAATCTCTTCCACCGCGAGTTGGATGACCTGATGCGTCGAGAACGAAACGTCCAGCAAAACGCCGAGCTTCTTGGCCTCGATCTTTGCGCCAAAAAAGGGGATGGCTTGCGTGCCCGCACCCTGCGTATTTCCCAGCATGCCCAGCCCGGCCAAGGTGCCTTGGCCCAACCGGCCGAGACCCCGAATGTCGCTCGGGGTGGTGTTGTCCACTTCCGGGGCAAGCGGGAGGTCAGGCAGAGCGACCTTGGCAATTCCGGTGGTCGTGACGCGCTTGGCTTGCGTCGGGGCACTCATCGTTTCGATCTTATGCGCCACCTCCACCTGATGCTGAATTTCCTTTTTTGCGGCAATGGGATGAACGTCCACCGCCTGAAATGTTCGCTTGCGATCCGTCGTGGTCTGCACGACCAGATACCAAGCAGCCAGGAGAAAGACGATATGCCCAAGCACGCTCACGAAAACGAACGTCGAGCGGGATTTCCCCTTCACCTCCTCGGGCTCGGCCGGAACACCGCCGGAACGGGGAGAGAGTTCTTCGACCAATACCGGGGCTTTCGAGGCCACGGACGGATTTAAAACCTTCGGCCCTCGTCGTGTGGCGGCCGATCCTTGGCCCACAGGCGCGGAAGGAGCCGGCGTGGACGGCGCCACCGGAACCTGCGCCGGCAGTCCGTAATCGTGGGTCTTGGGGGTGCCAGGGCGTCTTGAATTTGGATTTTTATTCATCGTCGGAAACCGTAAATGTCACTGAAGTAACTTGCGCCGCCGCCAGCGCGTCCATGATCTGGATCGCCCGGCTGTATTTCGCCGTCGTATCGCTGATGATCGTCACAACGAGCGGGGACTTGGCGGCATCGGTGCTCTTCTTCAATCGAACAAGCGAATTCGTCAGCTCGGGGAGCAGAACGCTGGTCGGTGAGTCCATAACTTCGTCATTAAGCGCAACCTCCCCTTCCTCGGAAATCGTGATGATTTGCTCGTCCACAAAATCGACCGGCGAGTCGGGATTTTCCACGCCGGGAAGGTCGATATTGAGCTCTTTTTCAACCTTCACGGCTCCCGCCATCACCATAAAGAACAGCATGATGACAAACACCACGTCGATCATCGGAGCAATTTGAAATCCGGGCGTGCCTTCTTCGGCCATGGGATCGAAACGCGCCATAATTTAGTCCTTGTTCACAGATGAGAACGAGATGTCGGTGATTCCAATTTCTCCGCCCGCGTTCATCAGTTGGGAGACGTAAGCCAATTCCGCGTTGCGATCCGCGCGGATGACCAGCCGGGGGACGGGGCGATTATCGGTTGCGCTCGTATGCCCGGCCGCCTCTTTGGCCTTCTTCAAGGCCGGAATCAAGTCCTCCACCTTTCCATAAATACGATCGTCCATCACAAAATGCGGTTTGCGGTGCGCGGAGTCCCAGCGCACGTTCACAATGACTTCCGACCGAGCGCTTTCCATCTTCTGCCCGTTGATTGCCACCGGCAGCTTGATTGTTTTGTCCACTTTGATGACCTGCGCCGTCGTGATCGCCATAAAGAAAACGAGCAGCACCAAGAGAACGTCCACCATCGGTGCCACCTGAAACTCCGGCTCTCCGCCGGAACCGCCGATACTCGCCATTGTAATAAATGCTAAGTCTGCGCCTCGAGATTCTCTGATCGCGGCGCGGAGTTTGCCAGCCAACTCGGCCAGCCCGCATGCGGCTCTTCGTCTCCGATGATCACGCCCGGCATCGCCTCGTAGGGCATCTTGCGAAAGAGGCGGGCCACGACATCCTGGACGTCATGGATTCCCGCCGCCGCCCGGTTGCGCAGGAAGTAGTAGGCACCGAAGGCAGGAATTGCAATGAACAGACCACTCGCTGTCGCGACCAGCACCTCACCGATGGCGGCTGAAAGCTTGGAGGGATCTCCGATGCCCGAACTACCCAACGTGGCAAAAGCCCGGATCATGCCGGTGACCGTTCCCAGAAGACCGATCATCGGAGCGGTCACGCCGAT
>JBBSUD010000281.1:0-2153 GCA_038235225.1 Verrucomicrobiales bacterium | reverse complement strand
CTCGCGAAGGATGATGGAAAACAGCGTGAGCTCCGCGCCGCCCCGGATGTCGAACCAGCCGCCGTCAACCCAAGCGGCGAAATCGGCGGGGGAAATCGAGCGGGCGAGATCGACGGTGGCGCGCATCCGCATGGCGGGATCCCGCGAGGCGCGGATGGCGGCCATTTGCTGGCGCGCGGCCTCGTCCGGCCCGGACGTGCGGCGGGCTTTCCGCTCGGTGCGGTGCTCGCGGACGGGAGCGATTTCGGCGGCAGCGGTTTGGGCGGGCTTCGCGACATTTCCGGCGACGGTCCAACCGATGGCAGCGGCGACGAGGAAGGCAAGAAAGGGGAGGGGTTTCATGGGGAAATGGTGTTGATGCGCAGTTTCAGTGATCGATGAAGATCACGTCGTTCATATTGTTTCCGTTTTGATCGAGGACCTTTTGGATTTTCGCTTTGCGGCCCGCGGAGAAGTCGGAGCTGTCCAGCCATTCCGCGGCGGCATCAGGGTCGTTGCGCCGCCAGTTCTCCAGCAGGTTCGCGATGCCGTAGGTCTGGTTCTGAATCTCGCCCGACATGCTCATGATCCACTCGGCGGACTCGGCGTAGTTTCCTTCCTGCTGGAGCTTGTTGCTCACCATTTGCCCTCCCTCCTGCCGGGCGGCGGGGTCGGTTTGCCGATTCAACCAAGCGGTGTAGGCGGGGAAATCGCGCTCGATCCACTGCCCCGAGAGCTGGCCGAACGGAGAATTTCCCGCGTTTCCCTTCTTTCCAATGCTCATCTCCAAGGTCCGCGCCGGGTCGCTGGCCATCAGACCATCGAAGAGCTCCCGGACGCCGGGAATGGTGATGCCATTGCCGCCGCCGCCGCCGGGAAACTCGATCATCGCAAACATCTGCAGCGCCGAGGGATTGGCGTCGAAAAGGTCGCTCGCAAATTTGAACGCCTGCTCGGGATCGGATTTCACCGCCGCCAGACCGAGCGCGGCGAGGCGCTCGGCCGCGATTTGTGGTGCGTTCGTTTCCTTCGCCTTGGCCAGCGCGGCCTCGGGATCGGCCTCAAGCAGGCTGGCGAACAGGGCGGATTCCAATTTTACCTTGAGCGGGCCGGAGGGCGTCTGGGCGGCGAGGCGCTCGAGATCGTCGGGACGCTCGGCAGCCATGGTATCGACGATGAGCTGCATCGGGTCGCCCATGCTGTAGCCGCGGCCGTCGGTGCCGGGGTGTTCCTTGACCCAGTCGAGCGCGGACCACGGGTCCTGCCGGACGAGCGCCTTGAAGGTGCCCTTGTCCACATTGCGGCCGATTTCTTGGTAAAACTTTATGGCGGCGAGCGGGTCCTGGCCGTCCGACCATTTCGACATCCCGTTGAGCGCGTTGTCCTTGGCGCCTTGGGAAAGCTCGCTGTAATGGGCGCGCAGCCACTCGGGGTGGAACTCGCCGATGCCCCAGGCGACGTGGCCGACGTGGTCCGGCGCGTGGGCCGTCGCCTCGGCGAGCGCGCCTTCGGGATCGTGACAAGCCCACGCCCACCAAGCGTGCTGATCGCTGGAACTGCCGGCGATGGCGGCCTGCGGATCGAGCCGGGTCCAGTTGAGGAAAACGAGGTCGGTGATGTCGTTGCTGCGGCCCTTGCGCGGCCCGTAGCTTGCCCAAAACGCGGCGATGTCCGGCTCCGCGGCGTCCGTGAGCCAGGCGGCGAGGCGGGTGTAAAGCTCGTCGTCTTTGAGCGCCAGCAAAGATTCCAGCGTATCAGCGGACTTCTGGTGGGGGATTTCCACCCGCGTCGCCCCGGCGCGGGAACGGCCGGCGCGGGGGGAATCCGCGGTGGCGGACCGGTCGCGGGACAGGCGGGATTTCCGGGGATCCGCTTGGGAAATCGGCGCGGCGGCGGTTGTCGGGGCGACGAGCTTGCGGGTGGCGAATCCGCCAAGCAGGCCGCCGGCGCAAAGTCCGGCGAGGAGGAGGTGGGGTTTACTCACGGCTGGTGGCTATTAGGGAAATCGGGAGCGAGGTGGCAAGGCCGCAGGCCCTTTGGAGTGCGGTGGCAAGGCCGCAGGCCGCGACACCGCTTTGGATTGCGAAGGATTCGGCGGTGGCTTCGGACGGTGCACTGCAACCCAAAGCGGTGTGGCGCTACGCTTCCCACCGCACTCCAAAGGTGCGGCGCTT
>JBBSUD010000280.1:0-2285 GCA_038235225.1 Verrucomicrobiales bacterium | reverse complement strand
CCGCTGTCAGGGTGATGGCGGAAAAAACGCCAGCGAGAGCGATGATGGCATTGCAGGGAAATTTCATAAGGTTCTCAGTCGATCGATCATTTTCGCTTTACCACGGCAAGCCAGTCATCGGCGCCGGGCGCCGTGAGTTCCACTTTGCTGCCGGCCATCAGATCTTCGGAAGATTGCAATGGTCCGCCTTCGCGTGGATTGAACCAGGCGACGGAAAAGGAACCCTCCGCACCGGATAGGTCGAGACCCGTTTTGCCGCCTTCCGGTAAATAGACGAGATATACTTTGCCGGGCTTTGCCAGGCAGTATTTGGAGTTGTCGTGCTTGGGATTTCCGATAAGACTGTCGAAATTGCTCATCTCTTGAACGGGGATTTCCTGGTCGCGGAAAAATTTGAGCGCGTTGGCGGCGAAGTCCCAAGATTTGTCTCGCGAGCGCCAATTCTCACATGTGAGATCGCTCTCCGGATATTTGTAGCCGAAGTAATATTCGACGCCGTCGCCACCGGCCATGAGCGTGCCCCAAAGTACATATTTTCTGGTGTCGTGAATGCTGGGACCCTTGTCGTCTTTCGGCATGCCGGGCCATGTTGGGTCCGGAGGCATGCCATAGCCGGCGTCTCCAGCCTCGTCGAAGGCGACGATCCACGGGCGCTTGGCCTCGTCCGAGCGGCTCACCCATTTCACAACCTGCGAGTGGCAATCCCTGACGTTGCTGTTTTGAAGGGAGGCGCCGGTGAAGGCTTCCTTGCCGAGCAGCGGGACATACACCTTGTCCTGCTGGTTCGGGAACGTATGGACGACGGTGTTATGTTGATAGGGATCGGTGGCGCGGATGTAACCGGCCATGTCGAGCTGCTGCTTGGTCGATTGGGTGTTCTCCTCGCCGAGGTTCCAGTTCAGCGCGAGATTGTGTCCGAAGCGGGCGATGAGTTCGCGGCAGTAGAGTTTGCGTTCCGGTCCGAGATTACCGCCATCGAGCGCGGCCGCGACCGGCGGTCCTTCCTTCCCACCGGTGCCGCGGACGTTGTCGTCCATTTCATTTTCCTGCATCTTGAAATGCAAATAGAGACCTTTGTTCGTGGCGTGATCGAAGACGATTCCCCATTGGTCGAGCTTGCTGCAGTCGTAGTGAAGCTTGTCTCGGGGAGCGGTGAACGGCCAGACGTTTGAGCCGTCGCCATCGACGTTGTAGGTGAGAAATGAAAAGGCATTGACGCCTTTTTCTGATAGATAGTTGACGGCACCGATGAGTCCTTTGCCCTTGCCGTCCTGCCATGTCGGGTCACCCGCGTTCCAGTCGCTGACGTGGGGATTCCATGTCCGGAGCTTAACCTTGGGTTTCAGTCCGCGCGTGTCGTCGAAATCGGCATAGGCCAGCAGGATCTCGGGCGCATCGGCACCGGCTTTGAGGAAATAGGATTTATCGCCAAGAAACTGCAGGTAGTGCTTTCCCACATAAGCGAGCCGGCCCCGCGCTCGGAAATCGGGTGCGAGTTTATCGGTGGCGGCTATGTTGAATTCGCCGGTCTTTCCATCGAACGGAGCAAGCGGGGAACCTCCGCCCGGGGTGAACGCCGTCTGCGGGCCGCTGTGAAATGAAACGGTATAGCTCCACTTGCCGGCTAGGTCCGGGGCAAGGTGCGCGCGCCATTTGACACCGGATTTCGCAGAGCTTTCCGCCGCATCGCCATCGGCGGCGAAGTAGCCGGGAACCGTGTGGGATGGCGTGCCGGATTCGTGCGTGAAGGTGACCCAGAACGAACGGTCGGTGAAAGGATTCGGCGAATTGTCCTGCTCATTGGCGAAAGGTCCGTCCAGTGTTAGAGTGACATCGTGCCATTGCTTGAGCTCGCCTGAAATCGCGATCGATCCGTCGCCGTCGGGCTTGCGTGGCATCACCAGCGGTGCGGCGGATTCGGCTTCCGCGGGACCGGCGGATGCTCTTGCCATCTTCCTCACCTTGGCCCGGGTTGCCTTGTCCGAGGGTTGGAAATCCAGCCCCGCCCAGCGGGCGCGGCTGAACTCCTTCCCATCCTCGCTGGCGACCGCGGAACTGACCGTGATGGTATCTCCTTCGCTGAGTTCCTGATTCTTCCATGTCAACTGATAGGCAGGTCCCTCCTCCAAGGATTGAGTGGAAAGCGGGCACACAAAATCCCCCGTTTTCCCGTCGTTGACCGACACCGAGTAACTGGATTTCCCGTCTTCCTCACCGACCGCCATCAGTGTGATATCATATCTCCCGCTGGGAAAGGGCGAGGCGGTGGTGATGGTGGCGGATTT
>JBBSUD010000279.1:0-2360 GCA_038235225.1 Verrucomicrobiales bacterium | reverse complement strand
GGCTGCACGACGGGCGCTATGTCGAGAGCGTCCTGATCCCGGCGAATCCGGCGCTTTACGGCGAGAAATCCGACCGGCGGACGCTCTGCGTTTCCTCGCAGGTGGGCTGCGCGTATGGCTGCAAGTTCTGCGCGTCGGGCCTGGCCGGATTTTCCCGGAACCTGGACGCCGCGGAAATCGCCGGGCAGGTGCTCGCGGCGGAGCAGATTTCCGGCGAGCGCGTCGATTCGCTGGTATTCATGGGCATGGGCGAGCCGCTGGCGAACTTGGACAACCTGCTGGCCGCCATTTCCCTGATCACCGGGGAGAAATCGCTCCATCTCGGCGCGCGCCACCTGACGATTTCCACGTCCGGCCTGGTCCCGCAAATCCGGCAGCTTGCAGAGCACCCGCAGCAAATCCGCCTCGCCATCTCGCTCCACGGCGCGACCGACGAGGTGCGCCAGCAGATCATGCCGATCAACCGGAAATGGCCGGTCGCCGAGCTTTTCGCCGCGCTCGACGAGTGGAACGCGCGGAAATCCCAGAAGCTCACGTTGGAATACATCCTCATCCAAGGCGTCAACGACGCGCTGGAACAGGCCGCCATCCTCGCCCGCCACGCGCGCCGGCTCAGCGCGAAAGTGAACCTGATTCCCTACAATACCGTCGATGGACTCGAATGGGTGCGCCCGCCGGATGTTCACTGCCGCGCCTTCCAGCAAGTGCTCAAGCAGGCCGGCGTCATCGCGAATCTCCGCCTCGAAAAGGGCCACGACATCGACGCTGCCTGCGGCCAGCTCCGGCTCAAGCGCGAGACGGACGAGGGCATCGTGGCCGCCCCGGCGCGCGGTTAGTAGAGGCCGCTGTCCTTCATCATTCCTTCCGCTTGGTGCAGAAGCTTGATCGTGCCCAGAACCGATATGACCAACAAGTAGGTGAGCACCAGGCTGACGACCGTCAGCACGATTTTCATAGTGAGGCTGAGCTTCGGGTTCGGCCAAATCATCGGCAGCGCGAATGGCGGGATGCTCAAGAGCATAACGACAATCCACGACATCCGGAAAAACCACGGCACCCGTTCGACCGGTGAAATCGGCTCCCAAACCGGCGGCGGCGGCATCGTCTTCCGCGCCTCGTCCAGAAACTCCCCGCAGTGTTTGCATTTGATCGCCTCATCCTGGATTTCCTCGGCGCAATACGGGCAGATTTTCATAGTGGGAACGCCGGACGCTAGCGGGCCGCCCCCGCCGACACAACCGGCGATTCCGGGGCGTAGCCGGTCGATCCGCCATGTTGAAATCCGCCATTTTCCTCTGCCTGTCCCTGCCCGCGCTGGCCTTGGAGCCGTGCCGCATTGAAATCGTCGATCGCGCCAATGGCTGGCCGGTTCCGCTCGTCGAGCTGCGGTCCATCGACGAAATCCGTATGGTTAGCGACAACCGCGGGCTCATCGCCGCGGACGCTCCGGAGCTGCTGGGCCGGGAGGTTTTCCTGCACATCGCCGGCCACGGCTACGGCGTGAAAAAGGACGGCTTCGGCTACGAGGGAATCCGCACGACGCTACCGCCTGGGGGTAAAATCCGCATTGAGGTGGACCGCCGCATTCTCGCGAAGCGCCTCGGCCGGCTGACCGGCGGCGGACTCTTCGCGGAGGGCGAAAAGCTCGGGATTTCTCCGCTGCTGCCGGAGTCCGGCATGTTCGGCTGCGACTCCGTGCTCGTCGCTCCGCATCGCGGCAAGTTGTTCTGGCTGTGGGGCGATTCGAATTTACCCGGATATCCACTCGGCATTTTCAACTCCTCCGCCGCGACCACGCCGCTCCGCCCGCTGGCGAAATTCGAGCCGCCGCTCGCGCTGAATTTCGACTATTTCCGGGAGAAATCCGGCAAGCCCCGCGGCGTCGCCCAAATCCCCGGCGACGGGCCGACGTGGCTTGGGGGCATGGTTTCCATCGATGGCCGGCTGGTCGCGACCTACTCGAAAATCGCCGGATTTCTCGAAGAAGCCGAGGTCGGTCTGTGCGTCTGGGACGAGAACGCGGCTGCGTTCCTGCCGGAGAAAATCCTCTGGGAAAAAGGCGGCGGCGCGAAGCCGCTGCTACTCCGCGGCCACCCGGTGCGCTGGCAGGACGCGGGGAAATCCTGGCTGCTTTTCGGCGATTGCTTCCCAACCGCGCGCTGCCCGGACGATTTCGAATCATGGCGAAATCCCGCGACTTGGGAACCCGTGCCCGCCCCCGCCAACCCGCGAACGGCGGCCGGCAAGATGGTCGTGCCGCATAATGGCTCCATCGCTTGGAACGCGGTTCGCAAATGCTGGATCGCGATTTTCACCGAGAAATCCGGCAAGCCGTCCGCACTCGGGGAGATCTGGTATGC
>JBBSUD010000278.1:0-2381 GCA_038235225.1 Verrucomicrobiales bacterium | reverse complement strand
CGAGCAGGACGCCGGTGCGTGCTTCTTTCAGCGCGATGCGGAGGGCGTTGCCCGTGCCGATTTCCCCCAATGCCATGGCGCGGATGACCATGCTGGCCGCCTGCCCGCCGGAATTCCCGCCGGCGGCCACGACCATCGGCAGAAAGAGCGCCAGCACGAAGGCCTGCTCCAGCACCTCGCTGAAGCGATACATCACGTAGCCGGAGCCGATCGACACGAATGCCAGCCCCACCAGCCAGGTGACGCGGCGTCGGAAAAGGCCGACGGAGGTGGTGTTCAAATAGGAGACCTCCGAGTGCTCGCCGCCGATGCCGGAGAGCTTTTCCATGTCCTCGGTGGACTCTTCCTGGAGGATTTCCATGGCGTCGTCGTAGGTGATCACGCCGAGCAAATGGTGCGCCTCATCGACGACGGGCAGGACGACGAGGTCGTACTTGGACAGCGTCCGGGCGGCGTCTTCCTGGTCGGCGGAGGCGAGAATGTATTCGTCCGCCTCGTCCATGATGTCCCGGATCGGCGTGTCCCAGGTGTTGAAGGCGAGCTCGCGCAGACGGACCTTGCCGGCGAGGCGGCCTTCTTCATCGACGACGAAAATCCGCGCCAGCGTCTCGGTGTCCTCGCGGTCCCGGCGGAGCACGCCGATCGCCTGCTTGACCGTCATGTCCGCCGTAATCCGGCCGACTTGGGTGGTCATGCGGCCGCCGGCGGTGTCCTCGGGATATTTGAGGAGCTTGAGCGTTAGTTCCTTATCGCGCGGGCCGAGCAGGCTGAAGAACCGGACCTGCGCCTCCTCGCTGACGACTTGGAAGACATCGACGCGGTCGTCGTCGGAGAGATTTCCCAGCAAGACGCGGAGCTGGGCGGGTTTGAAATGATTCAGCGCCTCCTCGATGAGCGGAAATGGCAGCTCGGCCACGACGTCGGTGGCGAGTTCCGGGCCGATCGTCTTGAGCAGCAAATCCCGCTTTTCGTCGTCGAGATTCTCGTAGAGGTGCGCGAGGTCGGCGTAGTGGACGTCCTCGGCGGCGGCGAGCAGGCCGGATTGATCCGCCGCTTCGAGCGCCCGGAGCAGTTTGTCGATCGATTCCTCCTCCAGCTCATCGGGCACGCGCGGAGACTGGCGGCGGCTCCGGCAGCGGGCAAGCGGCGAGGTGGCGCGCGGCCGAATTAGCGGGGAAAGGAAATCAGTCGAGCGACGCGCCGATGCGATAGAAGACCCTCGTCTCGTTGGGGAAATCCGCGTGGATGGCGGTGCCGGTGCCGGGGTAGGCGGCGGCGGTGGTCCAGGTGACTAAATCGGGGCTGGTCTGGACGGTGTAGGTGCGGCCGGGAAGCGTGGGAAAATCGAGGCCGATGGCGGTCTGCGTGGCGGCGATTTCCACGCGAAAGCGGGAAGCTGCATTGGCGGGATCCGTGCCGAAGACGAGTTCGGCGGCATCGTCGTAACCGTCGCCATCGCGGTCCGGCGGTGGGAGGAACGTGACGGCGAGATTGTCGAAGGCGATGCCTTGGGACGGGGAGGGGACGGCGAAGGTTTGGCCGGGATTCGGATCGCCGGGGGTGTGGGCGAGTCCGCCGAATTCCGCCCAAGCGAAATCCGCGGGCAATCCGCCACCGCCGGTCCGGCCGATCGACCCAAAACCGGCGGCCGGCGCGTGCTGCTTTTGACCGACATCCGCGGAAATCACGCCGAACGCCGGGCCGTTGGTCGCGGCGAAGCTGCCGCCGTAGGACACGAATTCGACGACGGAGCCATTGACGGTGAGCGCGAAGCCGTCGGGATCGCCGTTCTGGATTCCATCGATTTGCTTCGAGTAAATCCGGTAGCCATCGGCGGTGACGGCGCCGGCGGTGAAGCTGGAAAGCGGGTGGACGACGCCGTAGGTCTGGCCGTTCGAGCCGTTGTAGAGGATCAGATTTACAGCAGCCAAACTGCCGAAGAAGCCGGGGCTGGCGACGATTTCCACGAACTCCCCTGTGTCGGTGCCGGCGTTGTCGTAATGGAATTCGTTGTGGAAAACCGCCGCCGGCACCGCGCCGCTCGGCGGGCCGGGTTGGAAGGCGAATTTCAACCCGAAGCTCCCGCCCGGCGGCACGGCGAGGCCGGTGACCGTTGCGGATTTCGCCATTGGCGCGCCACCGGGAACCGGGCCGGTCGGCAGGTTCGTGGCGGCGGCGAAGGTCAGCGCGGGGAGGGGAGTTTCGCCGCCATTTTGGATCAAGCTGACTGCCAGCGAATCCGGATTTCCCCCGGCGACGGCGCGCCATTGTTCGGCGGAGAAATCGATGCGGAGGGCGGTGAGAAATTGGCCGGAAGCATTGGTGAAATCGGCGATCGCGGTGCCTGCGGTTCCGGCGAGGAAGCCGAGCGAGCCGTCATT
>JBBSUD010000277.1:0-2395 GCA_038235225.1 Verrucomicrobiales bacterium | reverse complement strand
CTATCCGAACGTCAACATCCAGATCGAGGGCAAGGGTTCCTCGACCGCGCCGCCCGCGCTGATCGAAGGCACCGCCCAGCTCGGGCCGATGAGCCGTGCGATGAAGGCCGAGGAAATCGACGCCTTCGAGAAGAAGTACGGCTACAAGCCGACCGACGTGAAGGTCGCGATCGACGCGCTCGCCGTCTTCGCCCACAAGGACAACACCGTGAAAGGTCTGACTATGAAGCAGGTCGATTCGATTTTCTCGAAGACCCGCAAGCGGGGTGGCGACGACATCACGGAATGGGGCCAGCTCGGCCTCAACGCATGGAAAGGCCGGGCGATTTCGCTCTTCGGCCGGAACTCCGCGTCCGGCACCTATGGCTTTTTCCAAGAGCACGCGCTTTCCAAGGGAGATTACAAATCGACGGTGAAAGAGCAGCCCGGCTCCTCCGCCGTCGTGCAAGGCGTCGGCGCGGATCCCTACGCGCTCGGCTACTCCGGCATCGGCTACAAGACTTCCGGAGTGCGCGCCCTGCCCATCGCCGGTGACGACGGGAAATTCGCGGAGGCCACCTATGACAACGCGCTCAGCGGCGATTATCCGCTGGCCCGGTTTCTGATGGTGTATGTGAACAAGAAGCCAGGACAGGCGCTCGACAAGCTGACGCTCGAGTTTCTGAAATTCGTCCTGTCCCAGGAAGGCCAGAAAATCGTCGAGAAGGACGGCTATTTCCCCATCCCGGCGGAAGTCGCCGCCGAGGTGCTCGCCTCGATTTCCAAGTAACCGCCACCCGATTCGAACGGCCCGCGAGCCGGGGCTTGCCCGCCCGCCGGATGGCGGCATAGCCTCCCGCGGGCCGTTCACAGGCGGTTCCACCTAGCAGAATGTCAGACTTGGGAAATGAACCGGACCCGCGGCGCTTCGACGTCTCGCGCGGCACCCTGTGGTTCGACCGCTTCATGGGCTGGGCCATCCGCGCGGGCGGCATCGGCGTCATCCTCGCGGTCTTCGGGATTTTCTGGTTCATCGGCAAGGAGGTCATCCCGCTTTTCAAGTCCGCGAATGTCGCGCCGGCGGGGAAAATCGCCGCCGGGGCCGCGCCCGCCATCCTGGGCGTGGACGAGTGGGGCGGCATGCCGTTTTTCTACGATGGATCCAGTAACGTCGTCTTCGCGGATGCCGCCACCGGCGCCCGCCGCGATGTGGAAATCCCCGGATTGGCCGGCCAGACGGTCACCGCCTATTCCTACGACGGCATCCACCGCCGCGTCGCGCTCGGCCTGGCCGACGGGCGGGTCGGCTCGTTCCTGGTAATCTACGAGCGGGCTTTCGACAGCGCGGGGAAGGCCACGATCACGCCGTCCGTGGAGGCCGAACCCTGGTTTACCCTGGAAAAGGGCGCGGGGCCTGTTAGCGCGATCAGTTATGGCGATTCCGGCTCCGCCCGCGTGATCGCCGCCAAGCGTGATGCGCATGTTCACATCCTGCGTCTCGGCATGAAGCGCGGCCTGATCGGCAAGGGTAAATTGGTACTGTTGAACGAGGAGGAAATCCCCGGTCAGCCGGGCGTCGATCCGGTCCTTCTGAAAGCTTCGCCCAACGGCGCGATGGTCCTCATTGCCGGTGCCGACGGCGGCGTCCGCTATTACCTGGCGGATTCCAACGAAGTATCCATGCGCCAGACCTTCCACCCCTTCGGCACGACTCCGCCGCAGCAAATGGACTTCCTTTTCGGCGGGGTATCCGTAGTTCTAACCAGCCCCGCCGGCGATCAGGAACAATGGAGCCTTTTCCGCAAATCCGAGGACGGCGAGCGCCTGTTCGGCCGGACCAAGACCTTCCCATCGCTCGGCCCCGGGCATGCCATCTTCGCCTCCAGCCAGCGCAACCGCACCTTTCTAACCGGCACGGGGCGCGATCTTTCCATCCGCCACAGCACGTCCGGCGCGGTGCGCTGGACCGGCAGCGTGGACATCGATCCCGCCGCCGCCACGCTCGATGCGAAGGGCGAGAATTTCATCGTCGCCGCCGCGGACGGCACCGCCCGGCGCTACTCGATTCACGATCCGCATCCCGAGGCCGGTTGGAACGCGTTCTTCGGCAAGGTATGGTATGAGGGCGGAGCCAAGCCGGTCTATCAATGGCAATCAACCGGCGGCACCGACGATTTCGAGCCAAAGTTATCACTCATCCCGCTCATCTTCGGCTCGCTGAAAGGTACTGCCTACGCGTTATTGTTTTCCATACCCATAGCGTTACTCGCCGCCGTTTTTTCCGCCGCATTCCTGCCGCTGCATGTGAAGCGGGTGGTGAAGCCGGTTATGGAAATCATGTCCTCGCTGCCTTCCGTGGTCTTGGGATTTCTCGCGGGACTCTGGCTTGCGCCGATCTTGGAAACGCGGGTGCCGT
>JBBSUD010000276.1:0-2420 GCA_038235225.1 Verrucomicrobiales bacterium | reverse complement strand
ACCGACGGCGAATCCTCGATGGAGTCGGCAATCCGGCATAACAGATAGGCATCGAGAACAGCCTGGCCCAAGTCTCCCGGAAGCACCTTGATGCCCAAGGCAAACGTGCGCGATACGGCAGGCAGAATCTTTTCGCAGAACTGCCGGTAGTCACCCGTCGCGATGGCGTTGCGGATTTCCGGATCGAGAGCGTCGGAACCCGATGTTGATGCTGGTGGAGAGAAAGCTGGCAACCGTGGCTCTGGATTCGCGTGTGGTGGTGGTGCTGGTGAACGAATGGACAACGAACGGACAACAACAAGTATTGTAAGACGACACTGGCCGCGACAGGAAATAAGCAACACATCTACCTGAAAGCCAACGACCCACACCCCTTGTCACAACCAACTGATTTTCGCGGACAATTCCGCAACGACATTCTCGCACGATCTCTTTATGCCCAGGGGGCGGGCATCGCCCGCTGCATGCCACGGGCCGTGGCCGTTCCCGCGGACATTGATGATGTGAGCGCGCTCATGACCTGGGTCCGGAAGGAAGGCGAGTTTGTCATCCCGCGCGGCTCGGGGAGCGGCATGGCCGCAGGTGCGGTGGGCGCCGGCATCATGCTCGACCTCAGTCGATTTACGGGTATCCATGCGGTTGACACCGCGAATAAATCGGTTCGGACGGGCTCTGGCGCGCTCCGAAATGAGATTCAGCAGAAGGCGTCCATAAGCTCCCTCCGATTTCCGGTGGATCCATCCAGCGGTGCATTTTGCACCATTGGCGGCATGGCCGGCACCAACGCCGCCGGAGCACGCTCGCTCCGATTCGGCGCCACGCGTCCATGGATTACCGGGCTGCGATGTGTTTTCGATGACGGCAGTCAGGCGTGGATTCGTCGCGGCGAGGCTCCGCCGACCGATATTCCGGCAGTCGCGCGTCTCATCGGCGCGCTTGCGGGAATTGCACAGTGGTCGGAGCTTCCTTCGCTCACCCACGCAGGAGTCCGAAAGGAGTCTTCCGGCTATGCAATTGCAACCGCGTTGGATGATGGCGGACATCTTTTGGATCTGCTCGTGGGTAGCGAAGGCACCCTGGCGATTTTCACCGAGGTGGAACTCCGGCTTATTCCAGAGGCCGGCGCCACGGCCGCCGTTCTTGCCACCTTCTCCTCCCTTGAGCACGCCACTGCCTGCGCGGTGGCGGCACGCGAGGCTGGCGCTACTGCCTGCGAGCTTCTCGACCGGACATTTCTTGATATTGCTGCCACGGCCGGCCCAACCGGGGTGACGGGTGGAACGGAGGCGGCTCTACTGATCGAGGTTGAAGGCGAAGACGGTGCGGAGGCAGCTCACTATACCAGTCAGATAAGCGCGCTCGCCTACTCAAATTCGGGCTCGGACGTGAGCGTTGCGCTGGAGAAGAAGGCCGAGGATGAACTTTGGAAGCTCAGACACGCGGCCAGCCCTATACTTGCTGCCTTGGCTCCGCGCGTTCAATCGATGCAATTCATAGAGGACGGATGTGTCCCTCCGGAGCGGTTTCCAGATTACGTGAGAGGTGTGCGTGACGCGCTCGCCCGAGCAGGGATTTCCGGCGTGATATTTGGACACGCTGGTGACGCGCACGCTCACGTCAACCCGCTTATCGATGTGAGTAGCCCGGGCTGGCGCGATCAGATTCATAGCGTTCTCAACGACGTTTGCGAGTTGACCGCTCAATGCGGGGGCACGCTGACCGGGGAACATGGCGACGGACGGTTACGAGCGCCTCTGCTGAACACTGTATGGCAGCCCCAGGCGCTGGCGGCGTTCTCAAACATTAAGTCGGCAGGGGATCCCGCCGGGGTACTCAACTACGGCTGCAAGGTGGCAAAGCCCGGAGATGACGGCCTGGAGGGCAATCGGTACGACCCCCAGGGTGAGCAGATTGATGTACGCGCATCGTTGGCGCTAACCGAAATCGAGCGGGCGCGAGCCTGGAATCGATTTCGACTCGACTATGCCGACTCCTGATGCGGCCGATTTCTGAAACGAAATGCCAGAAATGCGGACGATTTGGAAACTCCGGTGCCACTGCCGTCCGTAGAGTCTGATAGCCTTTAACACGAGAATACAATGCTTTCTGCTTTTGCCCGATTATTTGCGCTTCGGCCCCTGCTTTCAACTGCTATTCTTAGCGTTCCGATTCTGACGCTTATAGTGATCGGATTTTTTGCGCTATGGGCTGTGAAGCTGCTCGTCTTTGTCGTCCTGCCCGTCGCCCTGGTGGTCTGGCTTGTTCGCAAGTTTATGAAGCGAAACGATCGGGTCACGCAGATCTGACGTCGAGGCACGACCGAGGGATGAAATTGGACTATAATTCGGCCGCGGGAACTCAATAACGGGTACCGCGGCCGAATTGCGTGGGCCGCCGCCATTTGCGACGCCTTGCGACTT
>JBBSUD010000275.1:0-2456 GCA_038235225.1 Verrucomicrobiales bacterium | reverse complement strand
GCGACGAACAAATTGATCCCCTCGGTGCTCAGGAGAATCGTCCCTTTCAGATCCCAACTCCGGCATTGATCGAGCAGGCGCTGGCGCAACGACTTCAGATCCTCCAGTCGGATGAATCGGTAAGCGGCAATGTTGGTGATGGCGGGCATTGGGGGAGAAAACATCCACAGATCGGGGCAGTTTCATAGCACTTTCTAGGACGCGGCCTAAAGTCGTCACTCCGCGCGTTTTGCGTTAACGGCAACTAATCCTCAGCGACTTCCATTGGCATGGGACAGAGGCGTCCGAGGGCTTTGCAGAGGGCGTCAATCTGGGCCGTCGTGTGCCGCGCATTCACCGTGATGCGGAGCCGGGCGGAACCCTTGGCCACCGTTGGATACCGGATTGCCGGAATGTGGAATCCCTCCTCGAAGAGCGACCGCGCCAGGAGCAGCGCGTCCTCCTCATCACCCACGATCCAGGGTAGAATGGCGGAAGCGGCGGCGGGATAGTTCGGATTGATTTGGCGCAGACCTTTTTCGAGGTGGCGGATGTTGTGCCAGAGTGTTTTACGGCGTTCGTCACCTTCGGGCGAGGCGACGAAATTCACCGCTGCCGTCGCCGCTGCGGCCAACATCGGCGGGACAGCGGTGGAAAAAATGAAACTCCGGGCGCGGTTCACCAGCAGTTCGATCATCACGCGACTGGCACAGATGTAGCCGCCGCTGACGCCGAGTGCCTTGCCCAGCGTGCCCATTTGCAGGTCGATCTTGCTGGCGACCCCGAGCTTTTCGGCGAGTCCGCGTCCGTGCGCGCCGAGAATGCCGACCGCGTGCGCCTCATCGACGAGCAGGTAGGCTTGATATTTCTGCTTCAAGGCGACGATTTCGACGAGCGGCGCGTGGTCGCCGTCCATGCTGAAGATGGATTCGGTGATAATGAGAACACGACTCTCGGGGTGGTTCTCGCGGGCCCATTCGAGGTGGCTTTCGAGTTTACCCAAGTGGTTATGCGGAAACACGCGGACCACGGCCTGGCTCAACCTCGAGGCGTCGATCAGGCAGGCGTGAGCGAGCTTGTCGATGATGATAACGTCGTGTTTCCCCACGAGGGATTGAACGGCTCCGAGCGCGGCGGCGTGACCGCTGGAAAAAGTCAATGCGGCCTCGGTGCGCTTGAAGGCGGCCAGCGTTTTCTCGAACTGAATGTGTGGGGTCAGCGTGCCGCAAACCAGCCGGGACGCTCCGGCTCCCACGCCGTATTGATCGAGCGCCTCGCGCGCCGCGTCGGCCAGGGCGGGTTCGCTGGCGAGACCGAGATAGTCGTTGGAGGAGAAATTCAGCAGCCGCTTGCCAACGAGCTCGATTTCGTTCCCCTGCGGCGTGGCGATTTCCCTCAAACTCCGATGCAGGGAGCGGGAACGAATCTCGGCGAGTTGTTCGGCAACGGTGAGCATAATCTAACTCCCGAGGAGCCGCCGCACGGTCGGCACGACATCCTCCAACTCCGTGACTTCGGTGTAAAAGCCCCCGCCGCCAGCGGCTTCGAGCAGCGGGAAAAGCGGACCCCAGAAGCGGGTGCCGTCCTCCATCAGGCGGTTGAAAATGATCACCGGTTTGCCTTCCATGATCTTGGATTTTTGCTGATGCAGAATGAGGAGCGCGAGCAATTCCTGAAACGTCCCCGCGCCGCCTGGGAAAATGACGAACGCCTGCGAACGCTGGATCATGACTTCCATGCGCAGGTAAATATCGGGCCGTGGCCAGAAGCAACTGATGCCGTCCGGCAGCCCTTCCAGTTCAATTATGTGCGGGACATTCGACCCACCGCTCCAGCCGCCGGTATCAATGGCCCCGCGCACGACGGAGCCCATCACACCGCTGTTGCCAGCACCGGAAATGCAGCCCAGCCCGGCCTCGGCGAGCAACTTGCCGAGACGATAACCGTCGGCGATGACTTCGGGCGTGCGAATGCTTGCGGAGCAGAAAACACAGACGTTTTGGGGCGGCATCCCGCTCACCATATCCTCGGTGGCATCGGTCGGCGCGATATCGTCAGCCGGGTCCGACTCCGGTCTGGCGTCGCCGGTGGGCGGATCACACTGGAGCCATTCGATCACTTCCTGAGCCGACTTCACCGGGATGAGCAGTTCACGATATTCCTGTCGGATCATTCCCGTCGCATGGAGATGATCCATCAGCGCGTAATACATCCCCCAGGAACCGTCCTCATCGAGCACCAGAGTCGGCTTGCCATGGAGATGCGGGTCCTGCGTCTGGTAGCCGACCAGCACCGACGTGGCCTTAAACATATCCTCGAGCGATGCCCCGGGCGTGAAGACAAAGGCATCGGATTCGATGATTTTCCGCTCAATGTTGCGCAGCGTGATGCGCTGGTCGCCATTGGCATTATAAATATCCCAGCCCGCGCGAAAAAGGAGATAGAGCAACCGCGACCGCACCTCGCGTTGGGGATCG
>JBBSUD010000274.1:0-2462 GCA_038235225.1 Verrucomicrobiales bacterium | reverse complement strand
CAGGCCGCGACACCGCTTTGGATTGCGAAGGTTTCGGCGGTGGCTTCGGCCGGTGCTCTGCAATCCAAAGCGGTGTGGCGCTGCGCTTCCCACCGCGCTCCAAGGTGCGACGCTTCGCGGCGCACGGCCCGAACGGCAGATTTAGCGCCCATCCACCTCCTTGGGCTTCGCCAGCAGGGATGCGATTACTGACAACGCCAGGATTCCCAGAATCACTCCGAGCACGGTCAAATTAAAGGAGTCTCCCAGCCATGCTTTCAGCCATTTCGCGGCGAGCATCTTCACTCCCACGGCCAACAGCACAAGTGACAGCGCGGGCTTAAGATAGCGGAATTTCACGATCAATCCAGCCAAAGCGAAATATAACGAACGCAGTCCGAGAATTGCGAAAACATTGCTGGTGAAAACCAGGAACGGGTCCGCGGTGATTGCGAAAATAGCAGGTATCGAATCAACCGCGAAAATCAGGTCCGTCACCTCCACCACCACCAGCGCCACGGCCAGCGGAGTTAGCAGCCATTTGCCGGCGGGCGCGGCATCGGCCACGGCGTCGGGCAGGATTTCCCCGCCGGGCGTGGCCGGTTCGCGCACCTCGGCGCTGCCGGCTTTCACCAGGAAATGATTGCCATGATAACGCTGCGTTATGGGAAATCGCTTGGTCAGCCAGCGCACGAGTCTGCTTTCCTCCGGGTGCTCTTCCTTGTCTTTGGAAAGCAACATCTTCACGGCGGTTAGTATCAGAAACACGCCAAACACATAGAGCACCCAGTGGAAGCGGTTCACCAGCGCGGTGCCCACGCCGATCATGGCGCCGCGCATGGCGAGTGCGCCGAGCACGCCCCAGAAAAGCACGCGGTGTTGATAGATGGCCGGCACCGCCAGCGAGGCGAACACCATGGCGATCACAAAGATATTATCCATGCTCAGCGATTTCTCCACGACATACCCCGTGAGGTATTTCGTAGCGGCCTCCCTGCCGCCGTTGATATGGCCATCCACGCTATCGATCGCGGTGCCGAGGCCGGCCCAGTGATTCTCGTAGCCCAGATAAACCAAGCCGGAAAATGCCAGTCCCAGCGAGATCCACAATGCCGACCAGCCGAGCGATTCCTTGAATCCCACCACATGCGATTCGCGGTGAAACACTCCCAAATCCAGCGCGAGCATGAAGAAGACGAAGAAGATAAAGACAATCCATGGCCAAGGCATCGCGCAGGCTGGCGGACCCTCCCGCGGGCTGGCGATTGGAAAGCCATGCGGGTTTTCCAGCATCCGCCGGTTCCCTCACCGGTCTTTGCCGATCCCGATTTTCGCCCCGAAGGCCGCCCGCCCGGCAGCGTCCGCTTTCGGCCAATTTTCCCAAATCGTGACCTGCGTTTCCGTGCGCAGCGCGCCCTCGGGCAGGGTATCCGCCCAGAGCGCGGCGGTGGTCGGATCGGTGTCGGCCACGGTGGCGGCATAGGCGGCCACAGCGGCTGATTTCACCGCATTTTCCGGCGCGGCGGCCAGCCATTTCCCCGCGGCTACGTAGTCCTCCTGCGTCCACTGTCCGATCAATTCCCCGGCACCTTCCGCGGCCGCGTCCGCCGGCAGATTCCCCGCCATCCAGCCGATCCACGCGCCGGTTTCCGCCTTGGTGGTGAAGTAGGACAGCCCGCCCGCGAACGCCGCGCTCTCTTCCGGCGTGAGCCGCGCGGCGGAAATCCAGCCGGTGGTTTGCGGGAAATCCTCGCCCGTCAGATTGCGCCCCATCGCCTCCAGCGTCTCGCTGAGGAAATCCGCGTTTTCCGGGTGCGCCGCCACTCGCGCCCGCAGCGCCGCCAGAAGCGCCGTCCGCTGCTCCGGCGATTTCGCGGCCTCCGCCAGCGGCTCCGCGGCGTCCGATGGATCCGCGATTTGCAGCGCGTCCAGCAGCCGCATCGCCGCCGCCGGATCACTTTCCGCCGCCCCGGCCAGCGCCGCCAGCTTTGCCCCGTCGTCCGCGATCTCCGGGTGCTGCCGGATCCAATCCGCCGCCGCGGCGGGATTGATTTTCGCCCAATTCCCCAAGGAAATCCCCAGCGCGTCCGCCCCCGCGCCGTCCTTGCCGAGCAAATCCGCCGAGTCTTGGTAGAGCGCCACCGCCGCCGCCGGACGATCCTCCGCCACCATCTCGATCGCGAATGAAATCATGCCCGCCCGCATCGCCGGGCCGATGTCCGGGGCCTCGCGCAGCCCGGCGATCACCGCTTTCAGCTCCGCCGCATCCAGCGCGATGACCCGCAGGATCAGCTCCCGCTCGCGCGCTTCCGACGCCGCATCCGCGCCGTGGGTCCGGGCAAAATCGAGCATCGCCGCCAGCACCGCACCGCCGTCGCTCCCGGCTTCGTTGCGTTTTCGCTTCGTCGCGCGCGGATCGTCGGAATCGGAAATCTTCGTGGCAATCCCCAGCCGCTCCGCCGATTCCAACAGCCCGCGCCGCT
>JBBSUD010000273.1:0-2566 GCA_038235225.1 Verrucomicrobiales bacterium | reverse complement strand
TTGCCGGAGCCATGTCGATGGCTGCCGGGGAATATGTTTCCGTTAGGTCCCAAGCCGATTCCGAGAGCGCGGATTTGGAACGGGAACGCTTGGAGCTCGCCTCCGATGGGGAAGGCGAACACGCGGAATTGGCGTCTATTTATGCATTCCGGGGACTCGATGCAGGACTTGCCAGCCAGGTGGCGACGCAATTGATGGCCAAGGATGCCTTGGGTGCCCATGCCCGAGATGAACTGGGAATCAGCGAAAGCATGAGCGCCCGTCCGGTGCAGGCCGCGCTCGCATCGGCTGGATCCTTCGCGGTTGGCGCCGCACTGCCGCTGATGTTGGTTTTGTTCGTGCCCCTTTCCGCCCTTGTGTGGACGGTGTCTCTCAGTTCTCTTTTTTTCCTCGCCTTGCTCGGCGCTCTCGCAGCTCGCGCGGGCGGATCCAGCGCTTGGATTTCCGTGGCCCGCGTCACCTTTTGCGGCGCTCTGGCCATGGCCGCGACCGCGGGTGTGGGATCGCTTTTTGGAGCCAAGCTTTAGCAAGTGGGGAAATGATCGGAAACTGCAGTTACTATGAGCGACACGATTGCCAGCCTTCAGCGGAAGATCAGCAGCTCCGGCGATCTCCAATCCGTGGTGCGCACCATGAAGGCATTGGCCGCGTCCAGCATCGGACAGTATGAGAAATCCGTGCTCGCCCTGGCGGACTACTATCGGACCGTGGAACTCGGATTGAGCGTCTGCCTTCGTCAAACCGAACGCGCGTCCATCGTTCAGCAGAACTCGCATCCGGAAGATGAAAGCGTGACGGGTGCGATTGTATTCGGTTCCGATCAGGGACTCGTCGGTCAGTTCAATGACATCATCGCGGACTATGCCATCAAAACGCTGGCCGCGCTGCCCGGCAAGCCGCAGGTCTGGGCGGTGGGCGAGCGCGTTTGCGCCCGACTCATCGATTCAGGTCTGGAGGTCGTGGGGAAATTCGTGGTCCCGAGTTCCGTCAAGGCCATCACGCCGCTCGTCGCACAGATACAGATTCAAAGTGAAAACGAACGAACCAAGCGCGGCTACGAGAAGATCTATGTTTTCCACAACCGGCCTCAAACCGGCTCGGTTTACGAACCCGTTAGCCAGCGCTTGTTGCCGCTTGATGCAGTCTGGCAGAAAAGCCTCTTGAAGATCGAGTGGCCGACGAAGCTCCTGCCGGAAGTGGTGAACGATCCCAAGTCCACATTGCGCTCCCTCATTCGCGAGTACCTCTTCATTTCGCTTTTCCGCGCCTGTACGGAATCCCTCGCCAGCGAAAACGCCAGCCGTCTCTCGGCAATGCAGCGCGCTGACAAGAACATCGATGAATTGTTGGAAAACCTCCAGAATCATTTCCACCGTCTGCGTCAGAGTTCGATCGACGAGGAACTCTTCGACGTCGTTTCGGGATACGAAGCCCTAGGCGGCCAGCGATAGGTGCAGAGATTTGTTATTGCCAGATACTCGAATCGCGGGAAGTGGGGTCGGGCAGGCACGCATCGGATCCATTCCGGCACCGGCGCTTTAAAAATCTCCGCTTGCCAAACGTCCTGTCGTTTACGAAACAGCGCCAGGCTGGGAGGTTAACGGCACGCGTTTGGAGAAATCCGGCTGGAATCAGCCCGGCTCAAGGACTCCAAGCGGTTGTCCGCAATTACCGCGTAACTTTAAGCAAATCGAACATGTCCACAAACCACCAGATCGAAGTTATGAAGGGGCCTCTGCGGATCGACACCCGATCCGATTTCCCGTTTCCCGCCGCCATGGTTTGGAAACTTATCGCAGGCTTCGATACACTGCATGACTATCATGCGTCGATCACCGGCAGCGAACTTTCCGAGGGCGGTGTGGTCCGGAAAATCGCACTGACCCAGGATGCCGGCGGAGGGCATGTGGTCGAACGGTTGGTATACTTCAACGACGAAAGCCGGGAATTCAGCTACAAGATCATCGATCTAATCGAGTGTACCTTTCCCCTGCGGAATTACCAAGCCTTCGTCCGCGTGGAAACTCTTCCCGGGAATGATTGCCGCGTGCATTGGGGCAGCCGCTTCACCGTCGAGGGCGCGAGCGAGGAGGCGGGCGACGAGCTCGCCAAGGCCATATACCAAGGTTGCTTCGATGGCATCCACAGGGTGCTGGGCGGAGCCTGATCAAGGCGAATCTTCGGAACGACCGCCGCCTCCGCCAGGACGCGTAATGGCCTTGCAATTGAGAATTCGCGGTCGTCCGGCGGGATGGGACACTTGGGGACTGGCCCGTGGTGGCGACAGGTGGAACCGGCGCATTGCAGGCTGGCCCCTGCTGGCAATCCCCCCGGCCACGGCGATTTTCCCGCCGCACGTCGGCCTTGCGGCGGGGGGGCGGGTCCGTTACAGGGCGGCGTGCTTACGATTCACAAACTTACCAAAACCCTCGGCGGCCGGACGCTGCTGCGCGAGGCGGAAATGTCCATCAACTGGGGCGAGCGCGTCGCCCTCGTCGGACCGAACGGCGCCGGGAAATCCACGCTTTTCCGCATGATTCTCGACGAGGATTCACCCGACGAGGGC
>JBBSUD010000272.1:0-2592 GCA_038235225.1 Verrucomicrobiales bacterium | reverse complement strand
TGACGGGTGCCGCGTTTTCAGACGACCCGCGAAACGCCCGTTCTCCGGGACTGCCGGGACGGCCATCCTGCTTTTCACAAATCGTGCCGCGCGACAGCATATATCCCCGCTGGCATCCCTGCTAGGATGCGCAGGTCCTTTCCGCCTCGCAATCCGGTGGTGTCGCTCCGCTCGGCCACCGACTACTGGCTGCGAAGCCTTCAGCTTCAAGACATCCGGAAGCGGGCGGATTGAAAGTGGAAACGGGCCTTCGCCGCAGGCGCGGCGAGCGAGCTCGTATCCTCGTCCGCAGCTCCGCTCCTCCCTTTTTCAACCATACCGATACCCCACGCCGCGCACGCTTTGGATGAGGGTTAGGTTCGCCGGGTTTGGTTCGATTTTCCGGCGAAGGAGGAAGATGTGTTGGTCGAGGGTGCGGGAGTCCGGGAACCAATCGACGCCCCAGCAGGCGTCGAGGAAGGTGTCCCGGGAGACGGCCTCGCCGCGGCGGTCGCGGAGGAGGCGGAGCAGGGAAATCTCGCGTGGCGTGAGGTCGATGGCCGCTCCATTCCGCTCGGCGGCGAGGGCGCGGGGGCGGATGGAGAGATCGCCGAATCGAAATCGCCAGCGTCGGCGCGGCCGGCGGTGCGGCGGAGGGCGGCGCGGATGCGGGCCATGACCTCTCCGCGGGTGAAGGGTTTGGCCGCCGAAGCCAGAGCCACAGGCAAATCCTGACCCGTGGCGGCAGTTTGCAACCGCCAGGCCCCGTCCATCCCACCGCCACCGGCTTCCCGGACATTTCGGAAACCTAAAGCGGTCGTATCGATTTGCTTTGGATCTCTTGAAAATCCACCGAATCTCCCGCAGATTCGGCCTCGCCCGGACCCTGCTTCCCGGAAAATCTCATTGACGTCCATGCCCTTACGCGCTTCGCTCCAGTGCCTCGTTGGCGATCGGATATCACCGTCCCGTGATATGCTGACCCGGCTATTGAAACTGTTCTGCAAAGAAATTATGAACGATACAATCTCAACATTGGTCATTATCGCGTTCATTGCGGCAATACTCGTGATCTTCTGGAAGGTCGGCAGCTGGGCTATCTCTGATGCACAACTTAGGGGGAAGTCTCCGTTTCTCGTCTTTGCGGCTGTCATATTCTTTTTTCCATGGGGTCTCATAGCGTGGTTGATATTTCGTCCTGATGCACCTACGCCACCATTTGACCTAGCTAGATTTCGCCGACAATAAAACTCTATCCATTCCCTTACGAATGCTTGCTGTAACCACATTCTGCGCATTTACGATGAAGCCTTGCACTTTTTGGCGGTTCGAGAAGAGAAGAAGCAGAACAAGTCGGAGCAGGCGACGCCGAGGAAGCCGTCTGATTTACTTTGAGCTTGACCCCGGCGCGCCTGTCCTATGACGTTCGCCATTAAAAATAATGCGTCTCGCCCTACTGCATTTCGGAACTGCATTGCTAGTATGCACGCTTTTTGCGTGTAGCAGGAAGGACAGGCCCTCGTCGAGGCATCAGACCCGGGCGGAAAAGAAAGACGAATCACTCAAAGGAGTCTACGAATCACCTGTAGATTTGGACGAAGCCTTAGCAATACTTATCGCCAAATTAACCCCAGAAAGAAGGGCCAATATTGAAGCTGGCGGTGAGGACTATGCGTTTTGCGCAATCGATGAAACGGTTTTGCCGAGAGACCTCCCATTCCTCAATCAAGAATACTCAACTAGTGATCCTTCCCTGTGGCGGTATTTTCTGCAAAAGGGAATCTTCGATGGAGAGGATATGTGGTTAATCACCAATACAGCGCTCTCCAGAAAGGTTCGAGGTAAACCAATTGATCTTGAGAAGCAAATTGAAGATATCCGGCGTCACCGGGCTGAGGGTGATGAAGTTTTTCCGCTCGACTTAAACTGTCCCCATTGTGGACTTGAGATGCAAATTGAATTTGCACTGCGGCCTTCCACTGCCAACCCGAAAAGAAAGTACTTTGTGGGACACTGCCCGAATGGTCCGGTGTTTTTCTACTATCACAAGGATGGCTGGAAACCCGGAAGCGAAATCAAAGACGGCGAACAAGACGGCACTAGACAACCCGCTACCCGCTCCGAGTCGAAGTCTTATGGTAACGAGAACCCTAACCCAGAAGCGGAGGGGCGCTCCCGGTAGCGGGTGTCAGGCCTCAAACGTTCGCCAGAAAAACAAGAATCCTTGCCATGAGCCGCAGTCGGAAGTTCATCTTTATCACCATTGGAGTTGTTGTGACTTACGTCCTCAGTTTTGGGCCAATTTGGGGATGGTATACGGCTAGGAATCAGCCCGCACCTGTTCCGATTTCGGGATTCTATGCACCAATCCTCGCAGCGTTCAAAGTGCCAGGACTCGCAATTCCATTCGTGGTTTACCTCTTCATGTGGGAACGAGTTTATGGCGGGCATTGACGACATGAAACAATCGGCGAATCGGGTCCCCGTGACTGACTCGGAGAGCCAGCCACGGGTCCCACACCACCGTGCGTACGGGTCCGTACACGGCGGTTCCGCACAGACGCGGGACAAGCCCGCGTGAGGAAGCGGGCCGAAGCCCGCTCCTGAGCGCCC
>JBBSUD010000271.1:0-2636 GCA_038235225.1 Verrucomicrobiales bacterium | reverse complement strand
ATCCTCGGCCTGCCGGACGATGCCGAAACCGGGGACATCGTCGCCGCTACCGAGGCGATTTGCCGTCCCGCCGTGCCTGTGCCCGGCGCCGCCGATTTCGTCGCCGGACTTGCCCGCGCCGGGATTTCGCTCGGACTGCTGTCCAACGCGCAATCCAACACCCTGGCCGATCTCGGCCCGCTGCTCGACTTTTTCCCGCCGGAACTCACCATCCTGTCCTTCCGCCACGGCATCGCCAAACCCTCCCCCGCCCTCTTCCAAATCCTCGCCGACCGCCTCGCCGGGCGACGGATTTCGCCGCAGGAAACGCTCTTCATCGGCAACGATCCGGACCAAGACATCGCTCCCGCCCGCGCCGCCGGATTCCGCACCGCGCTGTTCCGCGGCGGGGAGGGAAGTCTGGCGAATTTCACCTTCCGCAACTGGCCCGAACTGGCTCGGTGGATGCGAGGGGCGTAGCGGCGGTCACCGGTCGCCGCGCATCCACCTCGCCTTGTAGAGAACCCGCCCGTCCAGCCGGATTTCCCCGTCGGGATGGAGGAAATCCAGCCGATCCGTCCACCAGTTCCCGCCAGCCGCGCGAATCGTCACGATGCAGCCGGATTTCGGGTGAAAATCGACGGACTTGGTTTCCTTGCGATCCGCCAGGTCGGGATCCGCGCGGAAAACCAGCGATTCCCGCTCCCCCCGTCCAAGACCAGGCCGTGGGCGGAATGCAGCGGAATTTCGGAAACGATTTCTCCCGGCTTCCGGCGATTGAAGAGCGCCATCTTTCTGCCGCTGGCAGCGGTGGATGCCGCCACCGCGATCATGCCGCCCGGCAGCGCCTCAATCGAATGGGCGTTCGGCACGCGGGCCCACCAGGTCGCTTTACCCGCAGGCATTTGCAGCAGCGCGCAGCCGCCGCCGGACGAGCAGACCAGCAGCAGCGAACCGTCAGCGACCGGCTTGCACTCGTCCGTGGTTGCAAAGGATTTCCGCAGATCCGCCGGGATTTCCGCGCGATCCTCCGCCCGCCACGACCAAAGCTTCGTCGGTGCTTCCGCCGCCGCGTCGATCTGGAAAACTTCGTCGCCGCCGAACACCACCAGGCGCTCGCTGGCGAAGGCGGAGAACAGCGGAAACAGCGATATCAGGAGAAAGTGGAACATGGCCCGCCGGTACCTCGCCCGGCGGATTCCCCTGTCGGAAACGGAACGTGGAAATCATTCCGCCGGTCGTTGGCGATTTCCCGGAAATTCCCCGTGAGATATCGCTCGCGGTCCGCAAGCCGCCCGCCGGACCATCCGCCGCGTGACCTGGCTCGCCCTCACCATCGCGTCCGCGTTCCTGCTCGGATTTTACGATTTCTTCAAGAAGCTCGCCCTCCGCGACAACGCCGTCGCGCCGGTGCTCTTCGGCGGCATCTGCGTCGGCGCGGCGGTGTGGGCGCCGTTCATCGTCTGGTCCGCCGCCTCGCCGGAGACGCTGCCCGGCGAATTTTTCCACGTCACCGGCATCGGCGCGCGCGGGCATTTCCTGCTGTTTCTCAAGTCCGCGCTCGTCGGGATTTCATGGCTTTGCGGCTACATCGGCCTGAAATCCCTGCCGCTCTCCATCGCCGCGCCTATCCGCGCGACCGGGCCGTTGTGGACGATTTTGTTCGCCGTCGCGCTTTTCGGCGAAGCCCCCGCGCCGCGGCAATGGGCGGGCATCGCGGTCATCCTCGGCGCGTTCTTCGCATTCTCGCTCGTCGGCCGGCGCGAGGGCATCCGCTTTCACCGCGACCGCGCCGTGTTCTTCATGCTCGCCGCCACGCTGACCGGCGCGGCGTCAGCGATTTACGACAAATTCCTGCTTCAGGAAATCCGCCTCCCGCCGGCCACCGTGCAGGCGTGGTTCAGCGTCTATCTGCTCGTCGCGGTTGCCCCGGCGCTGGCGATCTGGTGGCGCGCCGCCGACCGCCAACCATTCCGCTGGCACTGGGCCATCCCGGCGATCGGACTGACACTCATCGCCGCGGACATCCTGTATTTCACCGCGATTTCCCAGCCCGGCGCGCTCATCTCCCTGATTTCTCCAGCCCGCCGCACCTCCGCGATTGTCTCGTTCCTGCTCGGCATCGCCTTGTTCCGCGAGACTCATCCGCTCGCCAAAGGCGCGTGCGTCGTCGGCATTTTGCTCGGCGTGGCGCTGCTGGCTTGAGAATGCCATCGATTCTTCAAGCCCGCAGCGTCAGCACGGCCAGCTCCGGCAGACACGCGAAGCGGACGGGCGGACCGGTGGTGCCGATGCCGCGCGTTACGAACAGCCGCGAAGCGTCGCGCGCGAAATCCCCATAAACGTATTTCCGCCCGTGCAGCGGCGTCATCGGAGCGTAGCCCGCCAGCGGCACCCGGCATTGGCCGCCGTGGGTGTGGCCGGAGACCTGCAAAAGCGGTCGCAGGCCGGCCATGGTATCGAAGAAATCCGGTTCGTGAACCAGCGCCAGCACCGGCGTGGCGGCCGGAATCCCCCGCAGCGTCCGCGCCGGGTCGGGCCGGCCGAGCCAGACGAAATCCGTGCCCGCCACCGCCAGCGATTCCCCGCGGATGGAAATCAAGGAGTGGCGGTTCACCAGAAAGGAAATTCCCTGCCGCTCGAAACGCCGCCGGATT
>JBBSUD010000270.1:0-2671 GCA_038235225.1 Verrucomicrobiales bacterium | reverse complement strand
GATTCGTGAGATTCGTGGTGCCCTTTCTCCCGCTTCCTTCGGTGTTTTCCGTGCCTTCCGTGGTTCGAAAATTCTTCAGCGTTTCCCCAAAACCGCCGTCAGTAACTTGATCATCGCATCCGCCGCCTCCCGGCCCGTGGCCAGCACCTCGTCGTGGTCCAGCGCATTCCCGGAAATCCCCGCGCCCCAATTCGTCAGGCACGAAAACGCCGCCACCGGCAGCCGCAGCGACCGCGCCTGGATCGTTTCCAACACCGTGCTCATGCCCACCGCGTCCGCCCCGAGCGTCCGCAACATGCGGATTTCCGCCGGCGTTTCGTATTGCGGCCCGCGCAGGCCGGCATAGACGCCCTCATGCAGCGGCATTCCGGATTTGGCCGCGGCATCGCGGAAATCCGCCCGCCAGCCGGCATCGTAGGTCGTGGTCATATCGATGAAATCCGCCCCCGCCAGCGGCGACGCGCCAGTGAGATTCAGGTGGTCGGACAGCATCATCCACGAGCCGGGCTGGAAATCCGGGTTGAGCGTGCCCGCCGCATTCGTCAGCACGAATTTCTCCGCGCCCCGCTCCGCCATCCAGCGGATCCCCGCCGTTGCCTCCCGCGGCGCGTGGCCTTCGTAAAGATGCACCCGCCCCTTCATCAGCACGACCGGCGCGCCCGCCAGCCTGCCGAAAACGAATTTCCCCGCATGCCCCGGCACCGTCGATGCCGGCAATCCCGCCTCCGCGAACGCCACCTCCCGCTCCACCTCCACCGCGTCCGCCAGCGGCCCGAGGCCCGATCCCAATACGATTCCGATCATGCCGCGGAGCCTAAACGTCCGCCCCGGCCCGCGCGAGAAATTCGTCCCGCACGCCGCATCTCCGGGGTTTCGCTTTCGGGAAATCCGCCCTAGCGTCCCGCCCGCATGGCAAGGGAGCGCGACGAAAGATACACACAACTCGGGGTCGGGATGATCATCCTCATCGTCGTGACCGTGGTCGTCGTCGGCCTGTTGGGCGGCTGGCGCTACATTCCCGGAGTCGTCGGCGAGTGGATCGGCATCGTAATGGGCGTCGCCACCACGCCCTTCATTCTGGAGACCACGTTTTTCCTGCTCGGCCTTACCATCGTGTTGTTCCTCAACAGCTACCGCCGCCATCGCGAGGGCGACGAGTTCGTCTATCTCGACCAAATCGAAGGCCCGGACGTCCCCGCCGATTTGCCGGAACAAGCGCGCTGGGCCAGCTACCGCACCGCACCGCTCGCCGGCGAAGATCCGACATTGCTCGATCAAGCCGAGGGCGCCATGGCCATCGGCGATCATGCCGAAGCCGCCCGCTTCATCCAGGAAATGGCTCCGGGCGATTTGGAAAATCCCGCCACCCTGCGCGTCCGCCTCGAACTCGCCCGCGCCGCCGGCCGCCACGAACTCGTCCGGGAAATCGCGGCCCGGCTTGCCGCCGCCGGGGAGTCTATCTGAACACTACGCGATTTTGAACTTCAGCTCCATCAGGCAGTTGCGCTGAGCTTGTGGCCGTGAATCTCCAGCTCGAACCCATGAACTTCGCGAATTTCCTGAAAATGGCCCACGGCGATCTACCCGGCCTCCGCGAGCTCGCGTTCGACTTCTTCAATGACACCCGCCGCCAGATGACCACCTGGCGGTCCCTCCTCGAAAGCCGCAACTACCGCCAGCTTCGCGACGATCTCCACCGCTGCAAAGGCGGCGCGTCCCTCTTCGGCCTCGAGCGCATGGTCGCCATCATCGGCGCGGTGGAAAGCCCCTCCGCCCTCGAATCGCACGGCTTCGATATCGGCGGCTTCGAGCGCGAGCTGGATGCCGCGGAAACCGCCGTCGAGCGGCTTGTCGTCTGATGGCGGCAGGCATCCAGTCCCCGGAAAAGGAACTGCGCTTCACCCGCGCCGGCCAAGCCTCCGGCTTCTGGGTGGCCGCCGCCGTGCTCGCCACCATGGCGATCACCCTCGCCGCCACCGCCACCCAGCGCGGCATCAACCCCGCGCTCCCCCACCCGCTTTGGGCGCTTGCGCCGCTCGCCATGGCCGCCGTTTTCTGCCGCATGGCCATCCGCCTCACCCGCCACGCCTACCTGATCCTCACCCCCCTCGGCATCGAGATGTTCCCCTTCTTCCGCCCCGCCGCCGGCATGCGCCTCATCACCTGGCAGGAAATCGCCGCCGCCGAGGTCACCCCGGATTTCACCCGCCTCACCCTCCATCACGATCCCGCCCAAACCTCCGGCATCCACCTCTCCCTCGTCCCCATCCCCGCCCCCCGCCGCCCCCTCCTCGCCAAAGCCGTCCTGACCCGCCTCGCCCCCGAACCCTAGCTTCCGCCTATTTCCATCCCATTTCCCGATCCCCGTTCATCCGCTGTTCGTTCCCTATCAATCCTACTAGACTATTGCTCGGCGCTCTCCTTGCGGTGCCGATCTATTGCTTGGGTTCCGCTGCCTATGCATTCCCCAGCTTGCGTCGCCACCCCGAGGAAATCCCCATATTGGCGATGCTTTGGGTGGGCTATGGTTATTTGATCATGGGGATTCCTTCGTTACTATACTGCCGCGCATCATACTTTGGGGAAAAGGAAAATGGATCGCTTACAGAAATGATCCGTTGCCCGTCATCCCGGAAGGGATGGAAGCCTGTAGCGGGGGGGGGGGGGGGGG
>JBBSUD010000269.1:0-2676 GCA_038235225.1 Verrucomicrobiales bacterium | reverse complement strand
GCATCCAGGCCGTGTCCCCTGCCACCACAGCCCCTCCCGGCCCCTGCGCCTGGCTGGTGGCGACGCCCGCGAAAAGCAGGCAAATGGCGCGGGTCAGGACACACGGACTCCGGAGGCGGGAAATAGCAAACATGGGTTGGCGGAATGGGTTGGCGGCAGGCATGAAATCATGCGCGCCACAGGAAATTCCTTATCAATCGGGAGAAATCCGCAACCTAAATTCCAGCCCTGCCGCGAGTACTCGTATCCGCGGAGGCCCCGTTGGTCGGCGGATTGGAAATCGATCCGCCATTCACCCGGCCCCTGCGCCCCACCAAGCTCCGCCACCGTGATTGCGAGATTGCGCGGCGAGGTGATCGAGACTTGTCCTAACAAATTGGTGGTGGCTACCGGCGGCGTAGCCCACGAGGTATTCATCCCGTGATCCACCCCGGACAAGGCTCCACGCCGCCCCGGCAATCCCGGTCAATCCGCGCACCCACCGGCATTTCAACCAGCTCGGGCAGAAGCTCCACAGCTTGGCCAGCGAGGAGGAGCGAAATGAAGGACCCGACTGAGTTCCATGGTCCTTTCCGGGCCGGATTCCAAGCTGAAAGCCCGATGAAACAAAGCCCCGGGGCTGACACCGCACCAAGGTCAGGGTCGCACGTGAAACCGCGCCGCATCTCCCGCGCTTTGCGGGCGGACGGAATCGAATTTTCGAAATTGGCGGCTCCCGGATTCCGGCAGCCGCGCGCTTCGGAAAATGGCCGGGGAAAAAGCACCAGCAGGAGGCCGGATGCGGTCAGTAAGCGGGAAATCCGCATCGGCAAAGCCCGGGCGGGTTCTCCAGACTGGTCGCGCCACGCGCAAAAGAACGGGATCGCCAGTTCGCACCGGCGACCCCGCCATCCGCGGAAAAACCCATTAATCCGCGAAAGCTGTTGTCAGGCGACCCGGCGGCGGCGCAGGAGGCCGGCCGCCAGCAGCAAGCCCGCCAACGCCGAGGTCGGCTCGGGGACCGCGGACCAGTTGAGCGTGTTGGTGCCGCCAGTGAATGTGAACGCACCTTGGGTGGCGGCATTTGCTGAGCTGTTTACGGTGGTGAAGATCGTATCAAGTGTGGCGCTTGTTGCTCCTGTGGTGAAAATATCGGTCCAGTTGTGGTCGGAATTCCAGAAGGGATCAGCAAAGCTGCCGGTACCGAGGACGACGTTGAAGATTGCATCGCTGCCGGTGGTTGCGCCAGTCGTCACCACTTTGTCATAGCTACCTTTATTATCTCCGGTTCCACTTAATGTTCCGGCCAAATCCCATGAGAAGATCGAACCGGATTGGTATTCCAAGGTGCTGGAGAACGTCTGCGTGCCAACGCCATTACTAACGCCCGCGACGCCGACAGAATGGGTTCCCGCAGCGCCTCCGCCTGCAGACGCAATGATCGTCGCGCCGCCAATGGTGCCGCCACCGGCGAGGGTTGGAGTGTTGCTGGTCCCAGCTCCCCCCACCGTCACGGCGGTGTTGGCGAGGCTGCCGGTCGTGCCGATCAAAAGTGTGCCTCCGTTGACCGCCGTCGCGCCGGTGTAGGTATTGGTGCCGGACAGAACCATGATACCGCCACCTTCCTTGATGAGGCCGCCACCGTCCGTAATCGCTCCCGAAACCACTAGGTCTCCCGCCGTGTTCGTGCCGTTGACAGTAAAGGTGGAAGTGACCGCGCCGCCGGCGGTGTTCTGAAGTCGCAGTGTGTTTGCCACGATCGTCTGTTGGATGCCGGTTCCGGTGTAGTTCACCGCTCCGCCGGTCAGGCCGATGTAGCCGGTAGCGCTGCTGAGCGTAGCGTTGCCGTTCAGGGTCAGCGTGCCGAGGTATTGGTCGGTGCTGTTCTGATTGAAGGTTCCGCCGCTGTTCACGGTGAGGTTGGTAAGTGTGCCGGTCCACCCGAACTGGTGGACTGCGTCGGTCCGCAGCGTGGCTCCGCTATTCACCACGACGCTGCTGCCAATCTTCGTCCTGGTGGCGTCGAAGCCACCCGCTCCCCCCACGGCGAGCGTGCCGCCGTTGATGGTGGTCGTGCCGCTAAAAGTGTTGGTGCCAGTGAGACTGAGAGTGCCCACGGTGTTAGCCTTGATCAGCCCACCCGCCCCGGATAGCACGCCGCTAAAGGTGATCGTACGCGCCGCAGCAGTCACCGCATCGGCCGTATTGAAGGTGACGTTGCCGTTCGTGCCGCTGAGATTCATGGCCTCCGAGCTCGACCAGTCCGCCAACGCGCCGACGGTGCCGCCGCCCAGATTCTTGTTGCGCGTTCCGTGGCCGCCGGCATCGGCGATTCCATATGCGCCGATATTGATCTGCCCGCCGGTCAGATTCAGGGTACCGTTGCCGCTCCCGCTCGTCGTGAATCCAAGGCCCCGCACGTTTGCCGTGCCGCCGGAAATAGCGAGCGTGCCGGTGTTGTTCCCGCCTGCGCTGAGAAGCACATAGCTGTTCAGCGAATTCAGGGTGCCGCCCGACAGATTGTAGGTTCCGTTGCCACCAATTTTGTATCCGATGTTAGGACGTGCAAAACAATAAGTTACCGGATTTGTTCATTCGTTCGGGTGTATCTCGTAGTTCCATTCTCCATGGAACTTGTTGCGTTTGATTGATACCTCTCCGAGTTCTTCGGCGGTAACTTTCCGTCCCTTTTGATAT
>JBBSUD010000268.1:0-2756 GCA_038235225.1 Verrucomicrobiales bacterium | reverse complement strand
TGAAGCTGGCCGGTCAGGAGAAGTATTTCACGGACCTGATCGACCGGGCGGACGAGGAGAAGACGAAACGGGACAAGGGAACATCCGCTAAAGGAGCAACGGCCGAGCTAATCGAGCGGAGGGGATCGGTAATCTCAACCCGGTATTACCCGATGATTGCCCGCCAAGTGGGAGAACCGCCAATTCTGACGGAGGGTGATTTGCGCCCGGGAAGATACGCCGAGCATGCCCTGCTGGCCCGGGCGATGGCTTGGGCCGGATGGCTGATCTTGGGGATTTGCGCGGCAGCGGCAGCGCTGAGCCGGTTCGCGCGGAACCTGCTGGCGCAGCGGCTTGCGGAGCGGATGTGGCGTTTGCTCAAGCCGGCGGACTGGGCGTGGACGATCGGCGGCGGGATGGTTTTGCCGGTGCTCGGGTATCTGGCAGTTCTGCGGCTGCCGCCGTACAGCGCGTGGGAATGGTCGCCTCGCCCGACCGTCTTTATCCAGCCAGGGGCGCAATTCTTCTGCCTGGTGATGGCGATGATCCTGTTGCCGGTGTCGATCGCAAGCGCCCGGCTGGCCCGGCGCGGCGCGGCGCTCGGCCTGTCACCGCGATTTTCGTGGCCCGGCTGGCTGGCATGCGCGGCCGCGCTCGCAGCCATTCCGGCCTGGGGCGGACAAATGGAAGCACCAGATTTTCCGAAATTTCCAATCGCACTCGCTGCGGTGGCGTTGGCTTGGCTGCTGGCCGGAGCGGGTCTGAGCATCATGGGAAACAGCGGCCAGGCCCTCCGCCGGGCGACCTTGGCGCGGCTGGTCTGGCCGGCGTGGGTGGCAGGCATGCTCGCGCTAACAGCGCTGGTTCCCTACTTTCACGCGGAGGAACGCCGCTGGATTGTCCAAGACCGGCTCATGGAAATTTCCTCGGAATCCCCTTCCGCCACCAACTACGAGACCAAAGTAGCAGCAATCCTCCGGGGCGAGTTGGAGGACATTCTCCGCCTCACCGCTCCAAGTCGCTGACGCCTCCGCGGCCTGCACCCGCTGAAGCTTCCGGCACCGCCAGCGGGATAGCGGACCAGGCCTGCGGCAATCGGTCCCGGATGCGTTGCGCATTTCCACGCGATCGCGGTATGTCGGGATGGCCGGATTTGGGATAATTCTTTTCCTGTCGTCGCGAGCGTGGCCTTCCCCCCGGGGCCGGGCAAAACGGAGACGATAATCCCCCCGAAAAGTGAGCTTCCCCCCGGGCTCCCGCGAACGGCGAATCATGGAAGTCCCCCCGCTTCCGGTTCCCGCCTGCGACCCGGGGGGAAGCGTGGATTCCGAGGGCGGCGCGCTTCACTTTGCTGCGATGTAGCGGCGAGGTTTTCGATTTTCGAAATCGCCCGGCCGGGTTTTGACGGGTGGTCCGCCAAGGAAAGGCGGAATCCGTGCGATTTGGCGTGAACGCGGGATTACGAGCGCCCGCGCCGCCTGCCAAAGTCCGCGCTCTTCGATCCGGGAAACCCAAGCCAATACCCGCTTCGCAAGCGCATCTCTCGACCCTATGAAATCCAAAAGCCTCCTCCGCCCTCTCGCCGCCGTTTCGCTCATCGCCTTCAGCCATTCGGCCCGGGCCGCGGACCAGTTCTGGAACCCGACTCCGTCGCTTTCTGCGGATTGGGACACCACGGCCACAAGCTGGGCGGCGACCTCCGGCGGTGCGCCGACCTCCGCCTGGGTGCCGAACAATGACGCCGTTTTCGACCAGCCCGGCACCTACACCGCAACCCTCACCGCCGCCCAAACGGCCAACTCCATCTCCGTCAGCGCCGGAAATGTCACCTTCGCCGGCAGCGCGGTTTCTTCCAATGGGGTCGTCATTGCAGCGGGAGCCACTCTAAACACCACCGGCGACCGGATCGCGAAAGCCGGCACCACGCCGTTGACCGTCAACGGCACGCTGGACTTCAGCGCCGGTGCAGCCACCGGCGGCCATTACGTCCAGCTCAGCGGCACCGGCACCGTCATTGGCACGTTCCGCCACAGTGGCGATGCGAGCTTCGCGGGCAACATCCAGGATGTTTCCCCCACCATCCGGGCTGCCGTCGTTTGGAACGGCGGAACGGGGGGCACGCTGACCCTTTCTGGAAACAACAACGGCGCGACCGGCGACGTCCTTTTGAGCGTCAACAATTCGGTCCTCAAGGCCGCCTCCGCCAGCGCCATCGGCACCAACTCCGTCCTGCGGCTTGAAGGCACCACCACAAATTCCGTGCTGGTAGAACTCGCCGCCGCCGATCTGACGCGCGCCTATGGTACCGGGTCGAGCACGGGGAATTCCGGCAACGGCGGCCTCAACTGGACCGGCAGTGGCGGCGGATTCTACGCCACCGGCGCGGACCGGAACCTGACCCTCACGACGACAGCGGGTGGATCGACTCCGGCCAGCGTGGTTTGGAATACCAACGGGATTTCCCCCGTCATCGCGGTTCTCGGCGCGGCCGCCGCGACGAACACGCTCACTTGGACCAACGACATCGATTTCGCCGGAGCCGTTCGCACCATCAACGCCGGCAACGGCTCCGCCGCGGTGGATGCGAAGCTCTCCGGCGTTCTCAGCGGCGCCGGCGCGTCCGGCCTCACGAAATCCGGCGCGGGTACGCTGGAGCTTTCCGGCAGCAACAATTTCAACGGAGCGGTGGCTGTCACCAGCGGTGGCAACCTCGCGTCCGGCTGGCTCCGGCTTTCCAATTCCAACGCTCTCGGGTTGGACGCCACGGTGAAAACCAT
>JBBSUD010000267.1:0-2776 GCA_038235225.1 Verrucomicrobiales bacterium | reverse complement strand
CCGGCCCGTCGGCTCGCCAGGGATATGGCCCGAGCTTGGAGGGATTCCCTTAATATACCTCCCCGAAAATCAACTTGTCCGCAGCGGCCGCGCACAGCCGCTTGCGCAATCTGCCGGTGAATTCGTCCCAGAACTTCTGGTGGATGTGCTTGACCGTATCGACACGCAAGCCATCGACGCCGACGGTGGTGAGATAGAAATTATAGATCTCCACAAACTCATCGACCAGCGCGTCGAAATCCGAGCCTTTGGGATCGGTCCATAGATCTCTCAGAGAGAAAAAATCGCACTCGATTTCCTCGCCATCGGTCTTTCCCAAACTATCGGAGGAATAGCCTTTCCTGCCATAGCTCGACAGCCGGGAAAGCATGCCTTTCGTAGGAATATCAATGCCGAGCAGCGTCCGCGGTCCGTCCGGTTGGGCGCGCTCGGCGTTCCATTCAGGTATGTCGGCCCACTTGGCGTTGTCATGATTGCCACTCTTGAGAAACGGCTGAATCCACTCGTCTTTTTCCTTCACATCAAAGGCGCCATCGCCATCCGCATCATAGTAAAACACGGTGCCCGCGTGATTGAGAACGACATCCTGGATGACTTTCAATCCTTTGGTATGCGCCAGTTTCACGAAATCCCGATAGTGCTCCATGCGTCCCTCCGCGTTGTCCGGATAGGGATTTCCTTCTAGCGAAACGCGGCTTGTCAGGTGCGGGTCGATATCGAGCCAGTCCTGCGCCCAATATCCATGATAACCGCTTTTCCAGCCGCCCGAATCGTAGCCGGAGCGCCACACATTCCGCACTACGGGCGTGAGCCACAATGCGGTTACGCCGAGCTTGTTGAAATAGCCGGAACGGACCGCCATTTCCACGCCCCGCAGATCGCCGCCCAGGTAGTGATCGATGTCGTTCTGCGCGGGATCGCATAGTTTCGGATCGCTGCCGGCGGGGATGTTATTGGCGGTATCGCCGTCGCAGAAACGGTCGAGCATGGCGAAATACATGACATCTTCCGACCACGGGCGGGCGCCCGCCGGGTGCGCGAGAATGAATAGCAGCAAGAGGGATTTGCGAGACACGCTGGCATATGTTTGCCGGGCGCGGACGGTTTGCCGATAGATTCCGCTAGAGTCGGAGCAGCTCCTGGAATCTCGCGTAGGCCGCCTCCCAGCCTTCCCTGTCCCGCGGTTTGAAGGTGCGGAATTCGAACGAGCGCCGGATCAGCTCCCGGCCGGCGGCGATGTCCGCAAGGTCGCCCAGGGCCGTCATCTGCGTGATGACATTGCCGCAGGATGTCGCCTCGACGGGGCCGGCGACGACCTCGATTCCGAGCGCGTCCGCCGTGGCCTGGCTGAGCAATTCATTCTGAATGCCGCCGCCGCCGGCGTGGAGGCGGCTGAAATCCCGGCCGGTCAGCTTGCGGATGCGGTCGAAGACGACGCGGTATTTCAGCGCCAGCGATTCGGTGGCAACGCGGAGCACCGCGCCCTTGTCGCGGGGTTCGGTCTGGCCGGATTTCGCGCACCAAGCGCGGATTTTTTCCGGCATGTCGCCGGGACTGGCAAAGACCGGATCGTCGGGATCGACGAAGGCGGAGAATGGTTTTGCGGCGTCGGCGAGAGCCGCCATTTCCGCGTAGCTGATCGACTCGCCATCGAGTTCCCACTGCCGCCGGCACTCCTGGATGAGCCACAGGCCGCCGATGTTTTTGAGAAATCGCACGGTGTCCGAGACGCCCAGTTCATTGCAAAATCCGTAGCCAAGCGCCTCCGCCGTGGCGACCGGTTCGCCGGTTTCCACACCCATGATCGACCACGTGCCGGAGGACAGCCAAAGTTTCTCGTCCGGGTCCATCGGGATGCCGGCGACCGCAGCCGCGGTGTCGTGGCTGGCGGTCGCGACCACCGGAATGCCGCCCCGGCCGATCGCGGCCGCCACGTCCGCGCGGATTTCCCCGAGCACCGTGCCCGGCGCGACGATTTCTCCGAAAATCCCCGGCGGCAGGCCGAGCGCGCCGATGACTTCCCATGCCCAATCGCCGGTTCGCGGGTCGAGGAGCTGCGAGGTCGAGGCGACGGTGCGCTCGACCGCCCGGCGGCCCGTCAGCCAGTAGGCGAGCAGGTCCGGGACGAAAAGCAGCGTCTCCGCGGTGGCCAGCGCGGGACTTTTCCGGCGCGACTCCGCCAGCAGGTGCAGCGAGCTGTTATAGAAATTCGTCTTGATGCCCGTCCGCGCGAAAATCTCCTCCTCGGACATCGCCGCGTGCATCGCCTCGGCCATGCCCTCGAAGCGCGGGTCGCGGTATTGGTGCGGCAGCCCGGCCAGCTCGCCATTCGGATCGATCAGCCCGAAATCGCAGCCCCAGGTATCGATGCCGATGGAAACAATCGTTTCGCCATGCTTCGCAACCGCGCGGCGCAGCCCTTCGAGGATGTCCCGATAGAGTCCGAGGATGTTCCAGAACGACCCGCCCGGCAGATCCGTGCCGGGGTTGTCGAAACGGTGGATTTCCTCCAGTTCGAGGGTTTGGAAATCGGTGCGGGCGGCGATCACGCGCCCGCTGCCCGCGCCCAAATCCACGGCGATGTATGTTTTTGCGTCAGTCGTCATGATTTCGCGCATCGTTTTTCACGGGCCGTGGGGATGCAATCCCGAATGCCGCCCGGCGGAGATTGCGCCTTGCCAGAGCGGTCCGGGTCGGGTGGGGTGAAACGCAATTCCATGTCCGCCTCCGTCCGCATCCGACTCTCCCTCATGATGTTCCTCCAGTTCTTCATCTG
>JBBSUD010000266.1:0-2832 GCA_038235225.1 Verrucomicrobiales bacterium | reverse complement strand
CTCCTGAGCGGCCAGTGACTGTGCAAACGCCTGTCCCACTTCGGTGAATATCTCACGCCGCTTGATCCGATAGTCGGAAAGCACCAGCGCCTTGTCCGCGATTTCCACCGCGCGCCTGGCCTCGGGCTTGCCCCCGCGCTCAATCAACTGGCTGATGGCGACGGTGGCTTCCGCCGCATCGAATCCACGGGAGCGTCCGCTTCCGAGTATGTTTTCGACTTGGGTATCGAGGGTAGGATTCGGTCTGAGAGAGGCTTGCAAAATCTTCCCGTCCGCTGTCCGCATCGCGGGATCGAACGAGGCTAAACCTGGATTGTTCTGAAGAGCCAGCAAGGCTGCCTGACCGAAGGTTAGCGTCCCGGATTGGGGAAGTTTCGGATGTGAGGCGACCTGCTGGCGGACCACGATACCGGGACGGCTGAGCGATGGTTCCAAAGCCTGCTGACAGGCTACAGTTGCGAGTAGAGGAAACAGGAAAAAGACACGACGATAGTACATAAAAGGAAAGAAATTGATTAGAATTCGAACTCACCGGACACAAGCGTCCGGCACAAGCCATCCAACCTGGACGGCCAGGAAGCGGCCTGAAACAGGCCACAGCTCCGGATGCTCCCGGAGGACCCAACCTCAAATCAATGGCGGCTTCTCCGACCCCAAATACGGACCTTCCGGTGTTGATTCGTTTTCATGCCGAAACTGCAAGAGCTCGCGGCCGGGTTCGCGCTTTCGGACATCCATAACTCCCGCCGTGGCCAAAGGCATGAAATGAGTGCAGCAACCATGACGGTGCATCGGGCATTCCCTGTGCTCGCCGGTAGGAATACTGTGATTCGCCGCGCTCGTACAAGCGCCATCGCAGGCCTGGACCCGCTCGACACAGACGACGCAACTTCCATCGGCGGAAAGGATACGGAGATCGAGTCCGGCGAACACGCCGAAAACGAGCAACCATGTAACAAAATTCCTCAACCCGCGGGAAAGGGAGCGGGACGCTTCCGGGTTGGCAAGCGAAATTTTGACTGCTGGCATATTCATGTCAGTCGCAGCGGGGATTGCGGAAATCGTTACCTAGGAATCGTTTCCTGGCTGTGCGGATTTCATCTTTCCGGCGCTCGGCAACTTACCGGCAAGCTCAACTTCCGGCCACCCTCGAAGTTATCGATTCCGGCACTCGGGGACGAGTTGATGACCGGGCGGAGGAGCTCCGCCCGGTCGTGACAAATGTCTTACTCATGATCGCAAATGCAGGCGTATTCGGCGTGATTGCAAGTGGGGCAGTTGGCGAGGTTGAGGTTGAATTTCTCGGTGAATGCCTTTGCATCCTGCGTTTTGCGAATTTGCAGGACGATCGGCATTTCCTTACCTTCGGGGATGGCTTTGTCCGAGACGAGCTTGTCGCCATCTTTGGCGAATGCGAGCTTGGTCGGATGCTGGCGATCACCGGTGGTCACAGTGACGGATTGGGCTTCGGGAGCCACAACTTTGCCTTCCGCGCCGAGGAAGCGGATTTCAACTTTCCTTTCCGCGGTTACAAGGAACTCCGCTTGCGGGCTGACGCCATCGATGATGCGTCCGCCATTCGGAGCTTTCATTTTCTCCTCCGCGCCGGCGAAGGCGAGACCGGCGATCATAGCTGCGATGGTGATGATTCTAGTTTTCATATGTTTTCGTTTTTTATGTTTGGTTCGGGTGAGAATGTTTTGTCAATGGGATGCGGCGGATTCCAGTTCGATGGATTTCGCAGCGGCCTTGCGACCGAAGGTGTAGAAAACGGTGGGCGTGACCCCAAGACCAAGCAGTGTGCTGGTGATGAGTCCGCCGACGATGACGACGGCGACGGGGTGGAGGATTTCCTTGCCCGGCTGGTCGGCGGCGAGCACCAGCGGGATAAGGCCGATGCCTGCGGCGAGTGCGGTCATGAGCACGGGGACGAGGCGTTCCTTGGTGCCGCGGATGACCATTTGCTTGGTGAAACTTTCGCCCTCGTGCTGCATGAGATGCAGGTAGTGGGAGATGAGCATGATGCTGTTCCGCGCGGCGACACCCGCCACGGCGATGAAGCCGACGAGGGTGGCGATGCTGATGTTGCCCACTTTAATCCATGTAATGTTATTCCACCCTTTCCAATCCAGCAGTGTGGAGATGCTCAGGTTGTCCACATTGACCCAGGTGAGCAGCAGTCCTCCGACCATAGCCAGCGGGATGTCCAGAAGCACCTGGATGGCGAAGAACGGGGTGCGGAAATAGCCGTAGAGCAAGAACCCGATCACCAAAAGTATCACTGCCGTAGAACCGGCGATGCGGCGCGTTGCATCCTGCTGCGCCTGGAACTCGCCCTCGAACTTGATGAAATATCCCTGTGGCAATTTCACCTTCTCCCTCACCTCATCCTTTAGTCTGCCGACGAGTGTGGAAACGTCCCTGACAGTTGGCTTGATCGCCACAGCGAAGCGGCGCTGGCTGTCCTCCCGGAAAATGACGTTCGGCCCCTTGGCTTCCCGGACGTCTGCTACGAGCGAGAGCGGAACCCGCTGGCCGCTCTCCAGCTCGATGGGGATTTGTGAAATTGTCTCGGGTGAATTCCGCCATTCCAGCGGCAGGCGGGTGACCAGGTTGACGGTTCGTTGGCCATCGCGAAGCTCGGCGATTTCCTTACCCCCGATGAGTGTGGAGAGCTGCTCGTTCAGATGCCCGGGTGCGATGCCGTACGCGCTTGCACGATCGCGGTCGGCCTCGATGCGGAGCTGTGGAATCGAAGATTGCACATCGAGCTTGGCATCCTCGAAGCCGGGGATGGTTTTGCAAACGGACTGCACTTCGATGCCTATCCTG
>JBBSUD010000265.1:0-2911 GCA_038235225.1 Verrucomicrobiales bacterium | reverse complement strand
TCGATGGTGAAGGAGCTTCCGTAGAAATAGTCGTAGCGCTCGAGGGCCTCGATGATGAGGAAATTCACGGGGAACCAGATCGGACCGCGCCAGTTGGAATTCCCGCCGAACATGTCGGTGGTGGCCTCGCCGGGAGTGTAGGAAACCTCGTGGCGCTGGCCTTCGTGCTCGAAGACGAAAGGGCGCGCGTCATGGGCCTTGCTGAGGGAGCGGATGCCGAAATCCGACAGGAATTCCGCGGAATCCAGCATGTAGGCGAGGCTCTTGCGAAGGCGGAATTGCGAGGGAATGGCGAGCAGGCAACGGCCTGGATTCACTTCGCCCTCGGCGCGGCGGACGGTGACGTATTTGAGCAAATCCGGCCGATTCACCAGGAACCAGTCCATGCGTTTCCGGAAGGCGGGCAGGGCGTCGATGGTCTTTTGCTTGAGTACGGTGACGGCGCACATGGGGAGCAGGCCGACAAGGGAGCGGATGCGCAGCGGGATCGGCGCCTGGTGGTCGATGATGAGCTGGTCGTAGTAAAATCCGTCCTCGTTGTCCCACAGACCGGTGCCGCCGAGGGTGTTGATGGCGTCGCAGATGTTGACGAAATGCTCGAAGAATTTCGATGCGATGTCCTCATAAGCCGGCTTTTCCAAGGCCAGCTCAAGGGCGATGGAAAGCATCGTGAGGCAGAACGAGGCCATCCACGCGGTGCCATCGGCCTGATTCAAATGACCGCCGCCGGGGAGCGAGTGGGAGCGGTCGAAGACGCCGATATTATCGAGGCCGAGGAAGCCGCCGCCGAAGACATGGCGACCTTCCACATCTTTCCGATTCACCCACCAGGTGAAATTCAGCAGGAGCTTCTGGAAGGCGCGCTCGAGGAAGAGGATGTCGCGGCTGCCTTTTTCATCGGCGATTTTATACACCCGCCAGACGGCCCAGGCGTGGACGGGCGGATTGACGTCCGAGAAATTCCACTCGTAGGCCGGGAGCTGGCCGTTCGGGTGCATATACCACTCGCGGAGCAGCAGCAGCAGTTGGGATTTCGCAAAATCCGGATCGATCGTCGAAAACGGGATCATGTGAAATGCGGTGTCCCAGGCGGCGAACCACGGGTATTCCCATTTGTCGGGCATCGAGAGGATGTCGCGGGCGTGGAAATTGTGCCAATCCGAGTTCCGTCCGCGGGCGCGGGCGTCGGAAGGCGGGCCGCCGTGGTCGCCATTGAGCCAATCCTGCACGACGTAGTGGAAGAACTGCTTGGTCCAGAGAAGGCCGGCGTAGCCTTGGCGGCAAATCAGGCGCTCGTCCGGGGTGATGTTTTTCGGGACGACGGCCTCGTAGAAATCATCGCACTCGGCGATGCGCTCCTGGAATGTGCGGTCGAAGTGCTGGAGGCCGGAGATGCCGTTGCTTTCGGAGACGAGGTGGAGGCGGCAGCGGACGGTGACGGATTTCCCCGGCGGGACGTTGAAGCGGAAATGGGCGGCGGCCTTGGTGCCGGAATCCTTGGGCGAAAGGACGCCGCGCTCGCCATTTACGACATGGCGGTGGAATGCGTCCTTATAATAGCGCGAGCCGGCGGGCGGCGGGGTGTCGAAGACGGATTGGAAATCCGTCTCGTTGTCGGTGTAAAGCCAGGGCGGGCGTTTGGCGTTGTTCGGGCTTTCCACATAGAAGCGGAAATCGCCGAGGGTTTCGTGGCTGGCGAAAAGCGAGCGCATGCCGCCGCGGATGCTCGGGCGGACGACCGGGGCTTCGCGGATGTCGCCCCAGCTCCAGGTATTGCGAAACCACAGGGTGGGCAGGATGTGGATGGGCGCGGTTTTCGGCCCGCGATTCGTCACCGTGATGCGCCAGAGAATGTCCTCCGGCGAGCGCTTCGCGACCTCCTGGACCACGTCGAAATAGCGGCCGTCCTGATAGAACCCCATATCCGCCAGCTCGAGTTCGGGGCCGGTGCGGCCGAGTTCCTGATTTCGCTCGCGGATGGCGGTGTAGGGAAACGCGTCCTGCGGGTATTTATAAAGCGCCTTGGTGTAGGAGTGGGTGGGCGTCGAATCGAGGTAGTAGTAACACTCCTTCACGTCCTCGCCGTGGTTCCCCTCGTTGCCGCCGAGGCCGAAGAGGCGCTCTTTCAGAATGGCGTCCCTGCCATTCCAAAGCGCGGGCGAAAAGCACAGCCGGCACTGGCGGTCCGACCAGCCCTGCAGGCCGTCCTCGCCCCAGCGGTAGGCGCGGCTGCGGGCCTGATCGTGGGGAAAGGCACCCCAGCTATTGCCATGGTCCGAGTAGTCCTCGCGCACCGTCCCCCACTGCCGCTCGCTGAGAAACGGACCCCAGCGGCGCCACTTTTTCTCTCTGGCCCTGTCTTCGGCGAGCCGTGCCTTTTCCTTCTCCATTTGGGCGACCTAAGCACGGACCGTGCGAACCCGACAACCCGCAAGTTGAGCCGGAAATCCGAGTCCGGGAACCCGCTCCATCACCCGGTTTCCTCGGTGACGAGGAAAAATCCGTCGCTGCCGGACGCTTGGTAGAGCGGCATGAGGATATGGGAATCGGCCGGGCAGAGGACCGGGCCGCCGCGGTCGTCGGCTAGGATCTGGCCAGCGTGGAGCGGGGCGAAATTCGTAAAACCAGGCTCCATCCTGAAGCCGGAATCCGCGTCGATTTCATGCCGGTAGGTGATGCGGAAATGGGCGGCCTCGCGGACGAGGAATTTCCCGAGCAAAAGGTGGCTGTCGGCGATTTCCGGCAATGCGCTGCCATCGGCGGATGGCGGGAGCAGGCCGGATTTCTCCAGCATGAGCCAGAGGACGCAACGCATGTTCGAGACCGAACTGTGGTGATCGTGCCGGCCGCCCTCGCAAACGAAACCGATAAAACCGCGGTCGAAGAGGTAGCGGTAGGTGACGTGGGTTTT
>JBBSUD010000264.1:0-3125 GCA_038235225.1 Verrucomicrobiales bacterium | reverse complement strand
GTTTTAGAAACCAGAAACCAGAGAAGAGATGCAGATAGAAAAGACATTTCCCGCGCGGTATTGGATCAACCTCGGCAGGAGGCATGACCGGCGGGTGGAAACGGAATACCAACTGGCATTCGCGGGCATCACGGCGGAACGATTCCCGGCGGTGGACGCGAGGTTCGTGAAGAGGAATCGCGGCTACGAAAGCGCCGGTCGCTACGCGCTGGCGCTGTCCCAGCGGCTGGCAATCCGCAAGGCGATGCTGGCGGGAGCGGAAGCCGTTCTTGTGCTGGAGGACGACGTGGTCTTCCACCCGGAGCTCGTCTCGCGGCTGGCGGAAATCGAACTGCCGAAGGATTGGGGGATCTTCTATCTGGGCTGCGCCCACCACAAACGCCCGTGGCCGGCGGGGCAAGGTCTGGTCCGGACGCCCTATGCGCTGGATACCCATGCCTTCGCGGTTCGCGCTCCGTATTTCCGCAAGGTGATGGCGGCTTTGTCCCGCCGCGATGGCGATCCGACCTTCCACGCACGGGCAAGCGATTGGTATCTGGCGGATCTCCATGGGGAAATTCCCACGTATGCGTGTTTCCCGAATCTCGCCTGGCAAGCGGTGGCGGAATCCGATCTCGTGCAAGGAACCTATAGCAATTACACGTCCGCGGGAGAGCAGATCTCGTCCCATGGCGAGGTAGTCGGGCTGCAGGCGGAAAGGTGGGGGGCGCGCCGTTGGATCCACACCCGCGATCCGGTTCCGTCCACCCCGGACCCGCGGATGGCGCTCCTGTTTCTCACGCGGGGCGATGTGAACCATCCCGAAATCTGGCGCGAATTTGTGGACGGAGCGGATGGTGCCGTCACCGTGCTGGCGCATCCAAAAGACCGGCAAGCAGCGGAGCGCGGATTTCTCGCGGGCAAAGCGATCACGGAAAGACACGATACGGCGTGGGGAGACATTTCCCTGGTCAGAGCGATGCTGGCGCTGCTCAAAGCGGCTCTCGAAGACGAAACGATCACCCATTTCGCATTTGTCTCGGAAAGCTGCATCCCGGTGAAGCCGTGGGCGGAAATCCGGCGACGTCTGTCACTCGACCCCCGGTCGATGATGCGCATGGACGATGCGGCGGGCATGAAACCGAAACATCTGGAGCGGCTTTCCGCGGTAAGGGATCTCCCCCGCCGCGCGATGCGCGCGCATTCCCAGTGGTCCCTGCTGAACCGGGAAGCGGCGGAGCTTCTGGCAGAGCGCGATTTGACACAGCATTTTAGCGGAATCGAAGCGCCGGACGAACATTATTTCGGATCGGTCCTGGCCGTCTGCGGCTATCCCGAAGGAGAGCGCGTCAATCCGCTGGCTCCGACCTGGGTGCGGTGGACGGAAGACGAAACTGGAATCCGCCCGGAAAGCCAGATGCTGACAACCCCCTCGCTTGCGGCCGAACTGGCGGCGTTTCCCGGGTATTTCGCGAGAAAATTTCCTGCCGGATCGGATATTCGAAAATGGGCGCTCCACAATTCATGATCGCCACATTTCCGATCACAAACAGGTCCCTACACGCTCGCCGGTATCCCCGCCGTCCTGCGCGGGAAATCCTTCACCCGTCTTGCCGGCGGCGAGAAACCCACCATCGACGTCACCGCCAAAACCGCCGCCAACCTCCTCATCGCCACCGCCACGGATCAGGAAAAAATCGATCTAGCCGGCTGGCAGCCCGCTCCCGGCGGCTTCCGCTACAACGACGCCAAGCGCACCCGGCTCAAGCTCTACAACCACACCCTCTCCGCCGGCGAAACCCTCCGCCTCCCCCGTGGCAACTGGACCGGCGCGATGCTCGTTCTTCCGGGAAATCCCTGACTAGCGGGAAAGCAACTCCGCCTGGTGGGGGGGAGAGCGGTGAATGCCGATTTGGATCGCGGCTGAGGCGAGCGAAAGAGAAAGCTGGATTTCCAGCCTGCGGGTGGGTAGTCGTTCGGCACACCCCATACACCATGAAGTCCCTAACATTGTTTACCGTCCTCGCCGCCGCGATCTTCGCGACCTCCTGCCGCACCGTCGCGCCCATTGATCCCATGACCGGCCAACCTTCCGCCCGCTGCCTTCCCGGCGGCTACCGGGAGGACACCACGACCGTCATCGTGGAGAAATAGCCGCCGCCGCTCGGGCGAACATGCCGCGCCCCGCGAGGTGCCGGAGCCATGGCGCGAATGCCAGCTCCGGGGAATTCCTCGCGGCCAGCGCGGCCAATTCGCCCATCGATTGGCTGCCATCCATCGCGGCCAGCACTTGGAAATGCCCTAGCGGAAACGCGCAGGGCCGATGCCACGCGTCCACGAGCGGCAGGCCATTCCGCGCGCAGAACAGTCGGAATTGCTCCAACTGCGGGCGCTCCGGCGGTTGCGGATCGTAGCGCACCGGTTCGATCCGCGACTCCAGCCAGCCTTCGGAAATCCCGGCAAACATCCGGCTCGCCAACTCCCGCAAATCCGCCCCGCGGGCCTCGGCGATTTCCGCGACCGGCACGCAGCACGGCGCGAAATCCGCTATCCAGTCGGAAATTTCCGGGTCCTCAACCGCCGCCAACCCGCAGCGGACGGACAACTCCGGCACGAAACCCAGCGAAATCCGCTCCGCCACCGGCGCGTCCGCCAGGCACAGCAGCGCCGAGCGGAACGTCCGGCCCGTCGCCTCGTCCGCCGCTTCTTGAAAATCCAGCGGGTCCGGAAATTTCTCCCGCAGCGCCGCAACGTCGATTTCCCGCGGGAAATTCGCCGCGAAATCCGACTCGCCCAGCCAACGCAGCCCGGCCCCGGCGGCGGCGCGCACGAATTTCCCTAGCGGCCATGGGTCGTTCACCGGCGCGAAATCGTCGAACGGCAAAATCGCTTCACCCTTCGCCAACATGTCGGCGATCACCTCGTCGCCTGGCGTCAGTTCGCGCAGGATTTCCAGTGCTGTTGTCCAGTCCGGTGCGCCCGCCGCGCGGATCGCCCGGGCCTTAGCGATGACCGGCAATCGCCGCCGCCAGCCGGATTCCAGATTAAAACTCACCGTCGCAACGCCCGTGGCGCTCAGGTGACGACGGCAGAAATCCAGCAGCGCGGATTTCGCCTCATCCGGCACCCAGGAGAAAAATCCGTGC
>JBBSUD010000263.1:0-3166 GCA_038235225.1 Verrucomicrobiales bacterium | reverse complement strand
CGACGCCCCCCCCCCCGTCCCGCCCCACCCCGCAGCCAAACCCCGTCCCGCCCCCCCCCCGCCTCGCCGCCCCGCCCCACCCCCCTCAGCCGTCCACAGCTCAACACGCCCCGCAGACCGCCAGCCCCGGAAATCCATCGTCTCCGAAATTCGAAATCCCCCCCGGTCTGATAGCAAGAAGTTTGAACAACCAAAACCGAAGATCAGAAGGATCAGAAGGCTGCGAAGGTCAGCCCTCGAAGCTCCAAACCCATTCGTGAAATCCGTGTAATCTGTGGTCAAATTCTCCAATTTCCCAAGCCAGCTCTCCACCCGCGCACAACCCGGTTTTCGAGGACCAAGGAGTTCAGCGGAGGCATTCGGTAAACTCGCAAAGCAAAGTCCCCGGCTGATCGGCAGTTCGCAACGAAGATAAAATCCCGCTGCCAGCCCCGGCCATCAGCCGCCGCAGCAGCCTCCACCCTCACCGCCACCGCTTCCCCCGCAACAGCCGCCGCTTTCGACCAGATCGTCCGCCGTCGGCACCCGGCCGAGTTCGATGGTGCTGCCGACATACTTGCCGATTTCCTTTTGCAAATTTTCCAGCTCCCGCTGCGCCGCGAGGAAATCCCGGGCGATCGCGTTTTCCATCAGCGCCTCGCGCGCCCCTTCGAAATCCCGGATTTCGCCCGCGCCCAACTCGATGCCGGCGTGCTGCTTGTGGTGCAGCTCCTGCCCGCGCTCGTGGACGCTCTGGTATTGCAGGCGTGCCGCGTCGTCGCTCAGGAAACGCTCCACCTGGCTTTGCAGCTCGCGGAAGGTCGGGTTTTCGGCGATTTCCGCGCAAAGCTCGCGGGTTTTTTCCAAGATGGGGGAATCTTCGGCAGTGAGTGGCACGGATCGTTCGGCGACAATGGACATGAGCCGTGCATAAACCCGCCCCCCGCGGCTGGCAACGCGCTTTTCCCGCAAATCCCCCGCCCTTCCCGGCCAACGAAGCGGTTGCCACCGACGCCCGGACCGGTATGCTCCGCGGCCCGGCGGAAATCGGCCGGATTTGCAAAAATGAACCAACCTCATGTGGCCATCGTTGGCGCGACGGGCGCCGTCGGCGTGGAAATGCTCCTTTGTCTCGAACAGCGGAATTTCCCGCTCGGCAAGCTCAAGCTCCTGGCATCCGCACGCTCCGCCGGGAAAAAGATGACCTTCCGCGGCGAGGAAATCGCCGTCGAGGAGCTCACGCACGATTCGTTCGAGGGCGTCGATATCGCTCTGTTCAGCGCTGGTGGCGGGATTTCGCTGGAATTCGGACCGTCCGCCGCAAAGGCCGGCGCGGTGGTCATCGACAATTCCTCCGCCTTCCGCATGGACGCGGACGTGCCGCTCGTGGTGCCGGAAATCAACGCCGCCGCCGCGAAAGACCGACCGCGGGGCATCATCGCGAACCCGAACTGCACCACCATCATTTCCCTTATGGCGCTCGCCCCGCTGCACGAGGCATTCGGGCTGGAAGCCGTGATCGCGTCTACCTACCAAGCGGTTTCCGGCTCCGGCGCCCAGGGCATCGTGGAGTTGGAGGAGCAGATGAAGGCGATCCACTCCGGCAAGGAATTCACCCCGCGGATTTACCCCCGGCAGATCGCCTTCAATGTCATCCCGCAGGTCGATTCCTTCACCGACAACGGCTACACCAAGGAGGAAATGAAAATGCTCCACGAAGGCCGGAAAATCATGGATTTGCCGGATTTGAAGGTCTCCTGCACCTGCGTCCGCGTGCCGGTTTATCGGTCGCATTCGGTCTCCATCACCGCCCGTTTCGCCCGCCCCGCCGATGCGGATGCCGCGCGCGCCGCCTACGCCGGCAAGCCCGGCGTCCATGTCGTGGACGATCCAGTGAACAAGATTTTCCCGGTCCCGCTGGACACCACCGGCAAGGACGACTGCCTCGTCGGCCGCATCCGCAAGAACCTCGTCTTCGACAACGCCCTCGACCTCTGGGTCGTCGGCGACCAGGTCCGCAAAGGCGCGGCGCTGAACGCGGTCCAGATCGCGGAAATCCTTTGAAGAGATTGTGGATCGGGGATCGTGGATCTTCCTCTTTTCTTCCGACCTTTGGACCTTCCGACCTCTTCTCCCCCATGGACCTGAAAGACTACCTTACCGCCACCGCCGCGGCCGTGGATGCGGCGATGGACGGATTTCTGCCGAAGGCGAAAGAGAGGCCGGAGACGATTCACGCCGCCATGCGCTACTGCGTCTTCGCCGGCGGCAAACGGCTCCGGCCCGTGCTTTGTCTGGCGGCGGCGGAGGCTTGTGGCGGCGATTTCACTGATGCGCTCGCCCCGGCCTGCGCGGTGGAGCTGATGCATACCTACTCGCTGGTCCACGACGATTTGCCCGCCATGGACGATGACGACCTCCGCCGCGGCCGCCCCACCTGCCATAAGGTTTATGGCGAGGGCATGGCCATTCTTTGCGGCGACGCGCTGCTCACCGAGGCCTTCATCGTGCTGGCGAAAACCCCGCCCACCAAGCGCTACGGCACGCGCGATTTCCTCACCGAACTGGCGGAAACCGGCGGCAGCCGGAAGCTCATCGGCGGCCAAGTCATGGACCTCGAAGGCGAGCGGAAATCCCTGACCAAGCGCGAGCTCGTCCGCATCCACGAGGCCAAAACCGCCGCCCTGCTCACCAGCTCCCTGCGCCTCGGCGCGATGACCGCCAATGCCACCCCCGCCCGGCTGGAAGCACTCACGAAATTCGGCCACGCCCTCGGCCTCGCGTTCCAGGTCATCGACGACATTCTCGATGTCACCCAAAGCACCGAGCAGCTCGGCAAAACCGCGGGCAAGGACCAGGCCGTCGAGAAATCCACCTACCCCGCCATTCTCGGCTTGGAAGCCTCGCGCCACGAAGCCGCCCGCCTGACGCGCGCCGCCATGCTCGCCCTCAAGCCTTTCGGCGCCCGCGCCACCCGCCTTCGGGAAATCGCCTCCCACCTCCTCCAGCGCGAGTATTGAAATCCGGGAATACCCGTCCGATCGTGACGGGACGTCGGAACGGCGTGAGGCGGACCCCGAAATTCGGGCCAGGGGCTAAGCTATGATTGGGGTGGCTGGGAGCGGGTTTTGACCCGAACCTAAACCACACAAGATGAAAGCAAAACGAAGAAGACACGAACCCGAAT
>JBBSUD010000262.1:0-3187 GCA_038235225.1 Verrucomicrobiales bacterium | reverse complement strand
GTGCTGCTTTTGACCGACATCCGCGGAAATCACGCCGTACGCCGGGCCGTTGGTCGCGGTGAAGCTGCCGCCGTAAGATACGAATTCGACGACGGAGCCATTGACGGTAAGCGCGAAGCCGTCGGGATCGCCGTTCTGGATTCCATCGATTTGCTTCGAGTAAATCCGGTAGCCATCGGCGGTGACGGCGCCGGCGGTGAAGCTGGAAAGCGGGTGGACGACGCCGTAGGTCTGGCCGTTCGAGCCATTGTAGAGGACCAGATTCACCGTGGCCAAGCTGCCGACGAAGCCCGGGCTAGTGACGATTTCCACGAACTCTCCGGTATCCGTGCCGGCGTTGTCGTAGTGGAATTCGTTGAGGAAAACCCCCGCCGGCACCGCGCCGCTCGGCGGGCCGGGCTGGAAGGCGAATTTCAACCCGAAGCTCCCGCCCGGCGGAACGGCGAGGTCGGTGACCGTTGCGGATTTCGCCACCGGCGCGCCACCGGCAACCGGACCGGTCGGCAGGTTCGTGGCGGCGGCGAAGGTCAGCGCGGGGAGGGGAGTTTCGCCGCCATTTTGGATCAGGCTGACGGCCAGCGAATCCGGATTTCCGCCCGCGACGGTGCGCCATTGTTCGGCGGAGAAATCGATGCGGAGGGCGGTGAGAAATTGGCCGGAAGCATTGGTGAAATCGGCGATCGCGGTGCCTGCGGTTCCGGCGAGGAAGCCGAGCGAGCCGTCATTTCCGCTGCCGTAGCTGCGGAATCCGGCGAGCGCGGACGAGCCGGCGTCCTTGCCCATCCAGCTTCCGCCGCTCGTCAGCCAAGGCGACGGATCGTGATTTCCGGCAAAGCCATCGAAGTTTTCGGTGACGACCGCGCCGGGTCCGGCCAGCGCATAGGGCGCGTCGGCCTCGGCGATTTCCACCAATGCCGTGCCCGGGCTGAAGCTCGCGGCGGTGGCCGACAGCGTGATGGATTTCCCGCCGAAATTCAGGAAATCCCGGCTGGTTACGAGAGTCGCCGAACCGGTGAGCGCGCCGGCCGGAATCGTGATTTGTGCCGGAAAATCAGCGCCCGGACCGTTCGCCGTGAACGACACGATGGTCGCGCCGGGCCGGGTCTGCGGCAGCGTGATTTCAAGGCTCGCGGACGCTCCCTCGATCAGCGCGGCGGGCGTGACGGTCAGGGCGATCCGCGGGAAATCCTCGTCCAGCTCGAAGTCGCCGAAGACCGCGTAGTGATCGGAAGCGGTGGCGCTGGTGGCGGCGGCGAGCGGCGCGCCGGCCTTGGCGAGGCCTTGGCCATTGGCGGTATCGAGCGCGGAATTGTAGATTTCCGTGGCGATCGGGCGGCCTTGGAGGGCTTGGGAGACAAGGACAACGTCGATGGCCGAACCGGTCTGGAGCGTGGCCGTCGAGTTGTCGAGCTGGCGCAAATCGGGCCGGGCGAGCGCGGGATTTCGGAAGTAATCGAGCGGATCGATCGAGTAGGTGATCGACGGCAGTGCCGCCAAATCGTCGCCGAGATCGAAGCTGGCGGGCAGGCCGGGCGGCGGGGAGCCGAAGGTGGTCGGCATTGAGGAGAGGTTGAAATCGCCCATGACGATGAAGTTGGCATCCGCCGGGAAATTCCGCGAGGCGAGGTAGCCGGCCATGCGCTTCAGCTCGACGGCGCGGCGGAAACGGTCGGTGGTGGCGGTGCCGGATTTCAAATGCGCGGCCACCAGCACCGGATCGGCGGCAGTGCCCGGCACGTCCACCGTGACGACGGGGAACAGCCGGGTGATTTCCCTGGCACCCTCAGGCGAGCGGATGGAGGCGGTGGCGATCAGGGGAAATCGGGACAAAAACGTGACGCGCAGCGAGGTGTCGATCGGCCCGGCGAGCGGCAGCGCCTGCGTGACCGGCGCAGTATATAAATAGGAATAGCCGAGCGTGGCGGCCAGCGCGTCGAGGTTGTCGGGATTTCCGGCGACGTCCGCCCCGGCGATTTCCTCCAGTGCGACCACGTCGGCATCGATGCGGGCGAGGATGGCGCGGACGCTTTCATAGTCGGGCGTGCCGGGCGCGTTGAGGCTGTAGTCGATGTTCCCCTCGGCATTGAAATGCGCGCCGATGTTGAAGGTGGCCGCGCGGAATTCCACCGCGAGCGCCGCGGGAAATGGCAGCGCCAGCAGCGCCACGAGCAGGGATTTCACAGTCATGATGGGGCCAGCATGGCGAGCCGGCGGCATTCCGCCTGCAACAATTTCCCGCAGCCGGCGTAGCCTCCCGCTCGAAATCCAACCACCATCATGCGCCCATCCCTGACCGCCACCTTCGCCTGCCTTGCCGCCGCCGCCATCCTGCCCGCCCATGCCGCGGATGCCAAAAAGAAGATCGTCTTCGTGGCCGGAAAGGCCAGCCACGGCCCCGGCGAGCACGAGCACCGCGCCGGCTGCATGCTGCTGGCCAGCCAGTTGGAGAAAAGCGGCTTGGCCGTCGCGCCGGTGGTGACCACCAACGGCTGGCCCAAGGACGAATCGATTTTCGACAATGCCGCGGCCGTCGTGATTTACTCGGATGGCGGCGGCGGCCACCCGGCGATGAACCACCTCGACACGCTCAAAAAGCTCTCGGACGGCGGCACCGGCATCGGCCTGATTCACTACGCCGTGGAAATTCCCAAGGGCAAACCCGGTAATGCGTTTCTCGCGCTTGCCGGCGGATATTTCGAAACCGATTGGTCGGTGAATCCCACGTGGGAGGCCGCTTTCAAGATGCCGGAGCACGCCGTGACCAGCGGCGTCCACGATTTCAAATCGATGGACGAGTGGTATTACCACATGCGGTTCCGCCCGGAAATGGCCGGCATCACGCCGATTTTATCCGCCCTGCCGACAGCGGAAAGCCTGAGTCGCCCGGACGGTCCGCATGAGGGAAATCCCGAAGTGCGCGCTGCCGTGCTGGAGCGCAAGGAGCCGCAGGTGACGATGTGGCTTTACCAACGGCCGGACGGCTCGGGCGGTCGCGCTTTCGGATTTACCGGCGGCCACTACCACAAGAATTGGAAGCTCGACGACCCGCGCCGCTTGGTGCTCAACGCCATTGTCTGGATCGCCGGGATGGATGTGCCGAAAGACGGCGTGCCCACGACGACCCCGACGGATGAGGAAATGAAGGCGAATCTGGATAAGAAACGCTGAACCAGCGGAGCGCGGAATT
>JBBSUD010000261.1:0-3218 GCA_038235225.1 Verrucomicrobiales bacterium | reverse complement strand
CGACGAAGAGGAAGTCCGCCGGATGCTCGAATCCCGGATCGCCAAACGACTCAAAGACCAAGTCCGAAGACGCCGGAAAACCCGCGAAACCCGGCCACCCCTCTGGCCCGACGAGGATCTGACCCAAATAACAGAGTAGAGCTAGGATTCAGCCCGAAGCAGTTGCCACCATCCCGCCCAGCAAAATCCCCGCCGCCTGTTGGTTGCCGCCGGTTGCCACCGCCACCACGCGCCTGCATCGGCCGGATTTCAACACCTCCGCCGCCAGCACGACCTGCATCGCCGCCGCCGCGCCCAGCGCTTCGCCCAAAACCAATTTCGGCGAAATCCTCGGCCCGGCCCAATCCGCCCATGCCGCGACTTCCGGCAAATCGTTGCGCCGGACGCCCGCGCGGCTGTCGATCAGCAGCGTTTGGCCGTCGTCCTCGGCAGCCATCCGCTCCCGGAAAATTGCTGCGGCCTCGTGGCGTGAGCACGCGGAAAACGGCACCGAATCCGGCAACCGCAGCACCGTCACCGGACCCGCGCCGCGCTCCAGAAACACCGCGCCCGCCCCCTCGGACGGCACGAATTTCCGCGAATGCAGGCACAGCCCCTCGGCGCTGAGCCAATCGATTTCCTCCGCGGCCACTACCAGGCAGCCGTCCACATCGTCGCGCTCGATCCACTCGATCGCGAGGTCCAGCCCGGTGAAAAATCCCGCGCCGTCGCCGATCAGCGTGTCGTTCGCGGCGGCGCTGCCGAACGTCGCGGAAAGATGGCTCGAAGGGGCGTTGAAGACGGTTTCCGGGAACAAAATCGGGCTGGCGAGCGCCGGATCGGCCAGTACCTCGCCGAAGAACCGGTTCGAGTAATTCACGCAGCCGTTGAGCAGCGTGAAGATCACGCCGACCCGGATTTCCCCCGTCGCGATCGCCGCCAACCGCAATTCCCCGAGCGCCTCGAACGCCGCCGCGCAGGCGAATTTCGAAATCGGGCTGGCCCGTCGCAGACGCGGAAATCGTCCTTTTGGCGCGCCTTCCGTGGGTACCCGCAGCACCGGCGTCGAGACAATGCTATCACCGAGTGCGCGCTCCAATGCTTGGATTTCCAACGATTTCCCGGCAAAAACCGCCTCGGCCATCGCCCCGGCGCCCCAGCCCGCGGCGGAGACGGCGCCCCAACCGCCGATGGAAATCCCCGCGCTCACCGGCTGCCCTCCTCGCCGAAAACCAGCGTGGCGTTGGACCCGCCGAAGCCGAAGGAATTCGTCAGCACGCGCCGCACCCGCGCCTCCCGCGGGTCGCGGATCAGGTCGAATTCGCACACCGGATCCGCCTCCCGGACGTGCAGGCTGGCCGGCAGCCATTGGCCTTTCAGCGCGATGACGCCAATGATCGCCTCGACCGCGCCGGCTCCGCCGAGCAGGTGGCCGATCGCCGATTTTGTCGAACTGACGCGCACTCCGCCGACCGCCGCGCCGGCCCAGCGGCGGATCGCATGGCCCTCGGCCACATCGTTCAGCGGCGTGCCGGTGCCGTGGGAATTCAGGTAATCAATTTCCTCTGCCGCCACGCCCGCCATGGCACAGGCGGCCTGCATCGTGGCCAGCGCCGTGTCGCCCTGCGGGTGCGGCTGAGTCAGATGATGGACGTCGGTGGCCGCGCCGTAGCCGAGGATTTCCGCAATCGCCGGGGCACCGCGCGCCTTGGCGGATGCCGCGGATTCCACGACCACAAATCCCGCGCCCTCACCCAGCGCGAGGCCGTCGCGGGCGGCGTCGAAAGGACGCGGAATCCCGGACGGACTGAGCGCCTGCAATGCGTCGAACCCGCTGAAAACCAACTGGCAAAGCGCGTCATACCCACCTGCCAGCACCCGCTCCGCCCGGCCCGAGCGGACCAGGTGGAATGCCTGGCCGATCGCATTCGCGCCCGACGCGCAGGCATTGGAAATGATCCGCATCGGCCCGCGAATTCCGAACTCGCCGGCAAGCGCGGTGAGCTGGCGCTGCGCTTGGTAAGTCTCGATGCGGCGGAGCTGGAGCGCCCGGTTTTCCGCGGTTTCAAGCGCGTGTTTGAAATAGCTTTCGCCAATCGGCATCGCCGCCGCCGACGTCCCGATGACCACCGGCATGTCCCCGCCGGCCAGTCCGGCCTCGGCCAGCGCCTCGCAAATCGCGTAGGCGGCGAGCCGGGTGCCGCGGTCCATCCGCGACCAGCTTTTGCAGGAAATCGCAGCCATCGGCGGGATTTCCGGCAGCTCCGCCTGGCCCGCTGTGCCGACGCGCTGGCGGGAAACGTCGAACAGCGTCACCGGTGAAAACGCGCTCCGTCCGGCGCGAAATCCGGCGGCATTTTCCGTCACATTCCGGCCCATCGAAGTGATCAGTCCGGTCCCGGTGATGACGACCGCGCGGGGCGGCGCGGACGGTGGGGCGTCATGAAAATAAGCCACGGCAAAGGAAATCGGCAGTCAAATAAGGCTGGTCAGGGAGGGCGCGCGGTAGCTAGGCACGCGCGCACCCCTTGTCAAATGCCGTATCCCCGCTGGTTGGAGACCTGCCGCCGCCACCCCGACCTGCCCGCCATTTTCGAGGTCGGGTCGGTCGTCACGTTCGCCGATTTGGCCGCGGCGCTGGCCCTCCAGCCGCGCGCCGAAGCTCCCGTCATCGCCCGCACCGGGGGAATGGATTTCTTCGTGCAAATCCTCCGCGCCTGGCGCGATGACCAACCCGCCATCCCGCTCGAACTCGGCGCGCCAGATCCGCTGCTTGCCTCGGCCCCACCGCCCGGCACCTGCTTGGTGAAATACACGCCCGGCGCGACCGGCATCCCGCGCGGCATCTTTCTAACCGCCGCCCAGATCGCCGCCGATTGCGACCGCTTGGCCGATGCGATGGGCCTCACCCCGGCCACGGTGAACCTCGCGGCCATTTCCGCCGCCCATTCGTACGGATTTTCCAACATCGTCCTGCCGCTGCTGCTGCGCGGCGTGCCGGTGCATTTCGCGCCGGTACCATTCCCGCGCGCCGTCGAGGAAATCTTCCGCAGCCACGCCGCGATTTCCGTGCCCGCCGTGCCCTCGATGTGGCGCGCATGGCACCGCGCCGGGATTTTGAAAGGCGCGCCAATCCGCCTCGCGCTGTCCGCCGGCGCGCCGCTCGGCCTCGCGCTGGAGCGGGAAATCTTCACCTCAGCCGGGCTGAAAATCCGCAATTTCTACGGCGCCAGCGAGTG
>JBBSUD010000260.1:0-3293 GCA_038235225.1 Verrucomicrobiales bacterium | reverse complement strand
TTGAGGTTGTGAGTTTCTTCCTTGTTCCTTGCAGCGGCCGTATACATTCCTTTTACCGGGGACTAAAATGAAGAATTTACCCGCGGATCCCGTGCAAAAAAGGATGAAGACGGGGGGGCGGGGCGAGGGGGGTTTGAAAACCCAACATCCTAAATCCTGAATCCGAATCTGAATCCATCCGTGATATCCGCGTGATCCGCGGTCAAATTCTTCGGTAGCCAGGAAGAGTTTTAACCGCGGATAGCACGGATGAAGAGGATAAAGAAGGGGGGACGATGGGGGTTTCGGAAAACCAAAACAAAAATCAAATACATCCGTGATATCCGTGATATCCGCGGTTAAATTCTTTGATTTGTCTGGAAAAGTTTTTTGACCGCGGATGAAGAGGGTGGTTTGACGGGGTCTTGGAAACCCAAAACCAAATCTGAAACCATCCGTGACATCTGCGTGATCCGCGGTTGTATTCTTCGGTTCGCTTGGAACGGATTTCAGCCGTCGGTCTTCGGGTCGTAGTCTTTGGGCGCGCGGATGATTTTCTCGACGCCGTGCTTGGTGACGAGGTTGCCGCCGCTGGAGCGGCCCTTGATGCCGAATTCGGCGAAGTGCAGGGGGCGGGTGAGGTTGCGGATGCGCAGGCCGGATTTCAGATGAATGATGAGCATTTGCGCGGCGCTTTCCTCATTGGTCTTGTGGAACGCGAAGTAAAGGATGCGGGTGTTGGGTTTGCCTTTGGTAAGGTCGTATTCCTTATCTCTCGTGACGCCGCCGACGGTGAAGCGCTTGGCGAGGATCGCGCCATCGCGGCCGTCGCGATAAATCATGGAATAGATCATATCCTCATCCTTGCGGAAGATGGCGACGCGCAGCGGGCGCTGGCCGACAAATACTTTATCCGCCACTTTGGTGACGCGCATTTTGCCGTCCTGCGTGAAAATGATCATGTCATCGATCATCGAGCATTTCTCCAGCGGCTCGCCGTCTTTCTTGAGGCCGGTGCCCGCGAAGCCGTTCTTCACATCGAGGAATAGCGTTTCGGTGGCGGCGATGACCTGGGCACGGTCCACGCGCTCGAAGGAGGAGATCTCGGTCCGGCGCTCGCGGTCCTTGCCGTACTTCCTGGCGAGGTCCTCATACCATTTGATGGTATATTTCGTGAGGCTGCGGAGGTTCTTCTCGGTCTCGGCGATGGCCTTTTCCAATTTGTTGATTTCCTCGTCGGCTTTGAAGGCGTCGAACTTGGAAATGCGCTTGATCTTGATTTCGGTGAGACGGGCAAGGTCTTCCTGAGTAACCTCGCGCTTGAGGAGTTTTTTGAATGGTTTCAATCCATCATCGATGGCTTTAAGAACGGCTTCCCATGTCTCGCATTCCTCGATGTCCCGATAGATCCGGTTCTCGATGAAAATTTTCTCCAGCGAGCTGAAATGCCATTTCTCGGCGAGCTCCGCCAAACGGATTTCCAACTCCAACTTGAGCAGTTCCTTGGTATGGAGAGTGACGCGCCGGAGGATTTCCGAGACGCCCATGAACTGCGGTTTGCCATCGGCGATGACGCAGGCGTTGGGCGAAAGGGTTAGTTCGCAATCGGTGAAGGCGAAGAGCGCGTCGCGGGTCTGCTCGGGGTCGGCGCCGGCGGGCAGATAGACGAGGATGTCGGCGGTGGCGGCGGTGTTGTCCTCGATTTTCGCAATCTTGATTTTCCCTTTGTCAGCGGCGGCGACGACCGACTCCATCAGCCCGCCGGTGGTGGTGCCGAAAGGGATTTCCGTGATGCGCAGGATGCTCTTGCCGCCGGCGTCGATGCGCGCGCGGACGCGGACTTTCCCGCCGCGCAGGCCATCGCGGTAATCGGTGGCGTCCATGATGCCGCCGGTCGGGAAATCCGGGATCAACTCGAACGGCTGGTCGCGCAGCACGGCGATGGATGCCTCGATGAGCTCGTGGAAATTGTGCGGCAGCACCTTGCACGCGAGGCCGACGGCGATGCCTTCGACGCCCTGGGCAAGCAGCAGCGGGAACTTCACCGGCAGCGTGTCCGGCTCCTTGCGGCGGCCGTCGTAGCTGGCCAGCCACGTGGTCGTTTTCGGGTTGAAGACGACGTCTTTGGCGAAATCCGTAAGGCGCGCCTCGATGTAGCGCGGGGCGGCCGCCCCGTCGCCGGTTAGCGTGTTGCCCCAGTTCCCCTGGGTGTCGATGAGCAGCTCTTTCTGGACGAGGCCGACGATGTCGGCGCCGATCGACTGGTCGCCGTGCGGGTGGTAGTTCATCGTGTTTCCCACGATGCCGGCGACCTTGTTGTAACGGCCGTCATCGAGCTCGTCCATGGCATGGAGGATGCGGCGCTGGACGGGTTTCAGCCCGTCGTAAAGGTGCGGGACGGCCCGTTCGAGGATGACGTAGCTGGCGTAATCGAGGAAATAATCGGAGTACATTCCTCCGAGCGAAGCGTGTTGGTCCGGGTCCGGGGTCATCTGCGCGGGTGCTTAAGGAACCCGGAGGAACGGCGCAAGCCTTGGGTGGGGGTGGGCCGACCGGCGGAAACGGGCGGAAAACCTGAAATCGCCGATTTCAGTCTCGAAACGGTTCTGCCCGGTGGCTGTGCCAGAATCGCAGGATTTCCACAACTCCCCGGGGTCTGTCGTGGAAATACAAAATGCGATATGAGCGTTTGAAAACCGATAATTCCTGAGAAAGGGGGAAATCCGACTTCCGAAGAAATCTGCCCGACATGGCGGTTTTGAGGTTACGCAGCCTCCGAATTGCCTCCTCTGGCAAATTACGAGCGTATTGCTCGCCACGCTCGGGCTCGCCTCTGTTTGCCCAGTAGTCGGCAATCTCTTGCAGGTCCAACCAAGCGCTTTCCGTGAAAATCACATCGAGGCACTCCGGGGCCATCGTTCCTCCACTTTCACCATGAACTCCTCAGCAGTGTAGGTCCGACCAGCACGAACGTCTTGGAACGCCTCTGCGAGCGCCTGATTCATTCGAGCAAGATCCTCGGAGCCCTTTGACTCACGGTGCGATGGGTCTGCTGATGCAAGCTGGCAGTTCCGAAGTTCTGTTGGCGACATGGGCGTAAGGTAAAATGTGCGGCTCCCATTTCACAACCCCCGATTTCGGGTGCTTCGTTCAGCTCGCCACCCACGCGTTACGCGGTGACATACTTCACATCATCTTCCCCATTTCCAGATGCGGGATCCCAAGTTCGGGGAATTCGTCGCCTTGGCGGAGATAGCCGAGTTTTTCATAAAATCCGACGGCTTCGAGGCGGGCGTGGAGGGTGGCGCGGGTGA
>JBBSUD010000259.1:0-3388 GCA_038235225.1 Verrucomicrobiales bacterium | reverse complement strand
TGCGGCAAAGTCGGTGAAGAGAACGGTGGTGGCGGACATTCCGGCAGCTTGGACGAGCCGTTCTAACGTACAAGTGCAAATTGCACGAATCTTTCGATTCGCGAATCCTTAACGGCATTGGCCTTTAGCCTGTTTTTCGGCTGCGGGGACGTTGCTGAAGAGCAAGCTGAAGCTTGAACTCCGGGCGGCGGAGTCCGGCCTTCAGGCTGTTTTTCTGCTGCGGGGACGTGGCTGAAGAGCAAGCTGAAGCTTGAACTCCGGGCGCCGTGAGTCCGGCCTTCAGGCTGCTCTTCTGCTGCGGGGACGTTGCTGAAGAGCAAGCTGAAGCTTGAACTCCGAGCTCGTTCCGCTCACCAAGCGGTGGCTTGGCGGAATTCCTCGATGCGGGCGTCGAGGTCGCCGGGCTGGAGGGCTTCCAGGCGGCGGGTCGAGAAGGCCTCGCAGGTAAAAGAGGCGAGGATCGATCCTTGCACGATGGCCTGCCGCAGCACCTCCGCGGAGTACGGCGGCGAACCTTGGGCGGCGAGGTAACCGGCCATGCCGCCGAGGAAGGTATCGCCCGCGCCGGTGGGATCGGCGACGGCTTCGAGCGGGTAGGCGGAGCAGCGGAAAATCGTGGCGGATTTCCCGGCAGCGTCGGCCTGGTCGTTGCCGGAGAAGAGCATCGCGCCGAATTCGCCGAGTTTGATGACGACGTTGCGCGGGCCTTTTTCCAGCAGGATGCGGCCGGCTTTGACGAGATTCGTGGTGCCGGCCAGATCGCGGGCCTCGCCTTCGTTGAGCACGAAGAGATCGAGGCGCGGCAAAACTTCATGGAGCCGCTCGTTCGCGATTGAGATCCAGAGGTCCATGGTATCGGCGATGACGAAACGGCCCTCGCCGGCTCCGCACTCGGACAGCATCTGGAGCTGGTTGTCCGGGGACATGTTCGCCAGCACGACGATCGGGGCGGCGGCGATGGCGGCGGGCACTTTCACCTGCCAGCTTTCAAGGACGTTGAGGCCGACGCGGTGGGTGGTGCGCTCGTTCATGTTGGCGTGGTATTCGCCGGACCAGGTGAAGGATTCGCTCTCGGAGCGCTCGACTCCGGCCAGCGAAATCCCGCGGCTTTCCAGCATTTCCAAGTGCTCCTGCGGGAAATCCGCGCCGATGATCCCGACCAGCTCTACCGGCTTGCAAAAGAACGAAGCGGCCAGCGCGGCATACGCGGCGGATCCGCCCAAAAGGTTGCTGCCCTCGGCCGCCGGCGTCTTCACGTGGTCGATGGCGATGGTGCCGCCGATGATGACTTTGGCTTGGCCGGCGGGGGATTCGGAGTGGGGAGTGGAAGACATGGATGAAGTTTGATGTGCGCGCGGTTTTATCCGGCATCGGACGATCCGCAACCCGCAATCAAGTGCTGTTTCGCGGCTTGGGTGGCGGCGGCGATGTCTTTCGCCTGAAGCAGCGCGGAGACAATCACGACGCGGCGCGCGCCGGCGGCGAGGACTTGCGGCAGGGTTTCCGGAGTGATCCCGCCGATGCAAAACGCGGGGATTTTCGCGCCGACCTCGCGCTCCATTGCGGCGATTTCCTCCAGCCCGATGGCCGGGCGGCCGGCCTTGGTGGGCGTGTGGAAAAGCGGGCCGAAGCCGATGTAATCCGCGCCCTCGGCCAAAGCGGCGCGGGCTTGGGCGAGAGAATGGGTCGAGCGGCCGACGAGAACGGATTCGCCAAACAATCCGCGGGCTTCGGCGAGCGGGCCATCGTCCTGGCCGAGATGGACGCCATCGGCCCCGATTTCCGCGGCGAGGGCGGGAAAATCGTTGAGAATGAAGGGAACCTTGGCGGCGCGGCAAAGCGGGAGGAGCGCTTCGGCGACGCGGCGAATGGAGGCTTGGTCGTGGCCCTTGGCGCGGAGCTGGAGGATATCGGCACCACCGGCGAGCAGGGAGGCGGTGACGGATTCCGCTTGGGATTCCGGGGTGTAGCCGAGGTCGAGGATGCAGTAGAGGCGCATGAGGGAGGTGGATGCTGGATAAAAGTTGGGGGGCGGGACGCCCCCCGGCCTTGATGTAGGCGAGACGCCTACGCTCCTTGTTTCCGCTCCTCAAGATACCGCGCGACCCAGCCGATGTCGTATTTGCCGGCGGCGAAATCCGGGTGGGCGATGATTTCCTGCTGGAAGGGGATGGTCGTCTTGATGCCGCGGATCATGAACTCGCCGAGCGCGCGCTTCATCCGGGCGATCGCGATTTCCCGGGTCGCGCCGGTGACGATGAGCTTGGCGATCATCGAATCGTAGTGCGGCGGGACGGTGTAGCCGGAATAGACGTGGGTATCGACGCGGACGCCCTTGCCGCCGGGCGCATACCAAAGCTCGATGGTGCCGGGGCTTGGGGTGAAGTTGTTGAACGGGTCCTCGGCGTTGATGCGGCACTCGATGGCGTGGCCGCGCGGCTGGGTGTTCAGGACGTGGCGGGAAAGCGGCTCGCCGGCGGCGACGCGGATCTGCTCCTTGATGAGCTCGCAGCCCATGACCTCCTCGGTGACCGGGTGCTCGACCTGGATCCGGGTGTTCATTTCCATGAAGTAGAAATTCTCCGCCGCCTCATCGACGAGGTATTCGATGGTGCCGGCGTTCTGGTAGCCGATGCTGGTAATGAGCTGCACGGAGGCGTCACCCATCTTTTTCCGCAGCTCGGGGGTGAGCAGCGGGGACGGGCATTCCTCGATGATTTTCTGGTTCCGGCGCTGCATCGAGCAATCGCGCTCGCCGAGATGGATGAAGTTCCCGTGGCTATCCGCGATGACCTGGATTTCGACGTGGTGCGGGTTGATGACCAGCTTCTCCAAGTAGCAACTGCCGTTTCCGAAGCAGGCGATGGCTTCGTTCGAAGCGGCTTGGAAGAGCTTGAGGAAATCCTTTTCTTCGAAGCACGGGCGCATGCCGCGACCGCCGCCGCCGGCCGTGGCCTTGATCATGACGGGCAGACCGATGCGGAGCGCTTCCTTGAGCGCGGTCTGCGCGTCGGGCATGATTTCCGAGCCGGGCGTGATCGGCACGCCGTTCGCGATGGCGGTGGCGCGGGCGGTCGCCTTGTCGCCCATCATGGAAATCACCGCGGCGGACGGGCCGATGAAGGTGACGCCGGAGCTGGTGCAGATTTCCGCGAAGCGGGCGTTCTCGGAGAGAAATCCGTAGCCGGGGTGGATCGCGTCCGCGCCGGTGATTTCCGCGGCGGCAATGATGCGGTCGATTTTCAGGTAGCTTTCCTTGCTCGCGGCGGGGCCGATGCAGACCGCCTCATCGGCGAGCTGGACGTGCATGGAATCGACATCCGCCTCGGAATACACGGCCACGGACTCGATGCCGAGCTCGCGGCAGGCGCGGATGATGCGGAGGGCA
>JBBSUD010000258.1:0-3437 GCA_038235225.1 Verrucomicrobiales bacterium | reverse complement strand
TTCGGGTCGGGATTTAGTCTGCTAACCAAATCATAGACCCTGAATTTGGGGCATGGGAGTCTTTTCAGGCTCCCATGCCTTATTTTTTTACCAGACAAAGCCTTGTCCAACAGGGACTTATGGGAAGTGGGACAGGCTCTAGATATGACTGAAGAAACGTCTGCTTCCTCCCCCCGGTCAGGCTGCCCGTTTCACGGCGCGGCCGTCGATAGAGGTTGCCCATCGCGAAACCACGGAGCGTATCCGCACGATATCGTCCCGCCGCGCTCGCGGTATTTCGCCAGCGGCCGCTTCGGCAGGATGTTCGGCGAGCTGCCGCCTTTCGCGCGCGACACCCCGGAAATCCGCCAGCGGTTGTTGGAAATCGGCAAGCACGGGGGCATCATGGACGCCCGCGACACGCTCTCCGATCCGAAGGCCCTGATCGTCGATGAGAACCTCCAAACCAACAATCCTAACAATCGCCGGATGTCGGCCGGGATGACCTTTCTGGGGCAATTTCTCGACCACGACATGACCTTCGACCCCACCTCTAGCTTGGAACGCCAGACGGATCCGGAGCAAATCGCAAACTACCGCACGCCCTCGTTCGGGCTGGATAGCGTGTATGGATCCGGGCCGGCAGCGAGTCCGCATTTGTATGACAAGCAGTCCGGCGGGACGAAATTGCTCACGGAAATCATCCCAGGCTCGGGCACGCCGGAGCGCCACGACCTGCCGCGAAACAGCCAAGAAGTCGCGCTCATCGGCGACCCGCGGAACGACGAGAACCTGATCGTCTCGCAGCTCCAGCTCGCCTTCCTGCGCTTTCACAATGCGGTCATGGACGATCTGATATCCAGCGGCGGTGCGACGGGCCTCGATGGCGCGGCGATTTTCGCGGAGGCGCAACGGATCGTCCGCTGGCACTACCAGTGGATGATTTTGCACGAGTTCCTGCCGATCACCTGCGGCGCATCGACCGTCCGGGACGTCATGGAAAACGGGCGAAAATTCTACGATTGGCAGAACGAGCCGTTCATTCCCGTGGAATTTTCCGTCGCCTGCTATCGCTTCGGGCACAGCCAGGTGCGGCCTTCCTACCGGGCGAATTTCACCGGCGCGACCGGCGGCGGTGAGTTGTTCCAGTTCATTTTCAAAGCCGGCGAGGACCACAGCAGCCCGGAAGCGGACGATCTCTCCGGCGGGTCCCGGAAGCCGTGGCGCTTCATCGACTGGCGCACGTTTTTCGATTTCAAGGACGGGAAAATGCGCCACAACAAGAAGATCGACACCACACTCTCGTCGCCGCTTTTCCAACTGCCCGGCAGTGTCATCGCCAATCCGGACGATGTGCATAATCCCCGCAGCCTCGCCGCGCGGAACCTGCTGCGCCACCTGACCTTCTCGCTGCCATCCGGCCAGCGCGTGGCCAAGGCGATGAAGGCAAAAGTCCCCGGATTGGAAATCCTGAGCGAGGACGACCTTGCGGATTTGAAACCCTTCCAGATGCACGACCGCACGCCGCTGTGGTTCTACATCCTGCGCGAGGCCGATGTCTTCGAGGAAGGCGTGCGCCTCGGACCGATCGGCGGCCGCATGGTCGCCGAGGTATTCATCGGCCTGATGCAGGGGGATTCGCAATCCTACCTCACGCAGGACGCGGATTGAAAACCGACGCTGCCGACCCTGAACCCCGCCGACCGCGGCGAGAAATTCGGCATTGTGGATTTGCTAAAATTCGCCGGCGTCGCCTGATCCCCCGCGCTTCCCACGGCCCGCGTCTCCATCCCGGGGCGCGGGTTTTTTACAACGAACGACACATGAATGAACGGGCACGGTTCAGGCATGATTTCGAAGAGGAAAGGCACCTCGAATCTGACGAATCTGACGAATGGGAAAGGAACGGACCGAGGATTGGGAGTTTCCAGTTCCAATCCCTTCTTCAAATTCGTTCGATTCGCCGGATTCGTGGTGCCTTCACTCTTTCAATCCAAGGGAAACGGCCCCGGTGATTCCCGCGCCGCTCCCAAAGAAAATTTATCAGGCGAGAGGCTCGCCGTAAATGGTCGGGCCGGTAGCTTCAGCCTGTGAAGCTAGTTCAAAAGAATCGACAGCCATCCCAAGTTTTCTAGGTTTTCGCCATGAAGATCAAGTTCACTCATTGGATCGAGACCGATGGCAAGTTTTTAGGCTTCCTGAACGACTCCCCCGACCATTGGACGCAAGGAGAAGATTTTGAAGACCTCAAAGATCATCTCCGTGATTTGCATAAGTTATTTAGTGGCGATCCAATTCCGGGGATTCGTAAAGTCGCGGAACTTGAGGTGGAAGCAGCGTGAAGCGACGAGAACTGATCAAGCGGCTTGAGTAGGTGGGCTGTAACCTTCTTCGTCACGGTAGCCGGCACGATATTTACCACAATCCCTCAACAGGCCGCTCCGAACCGGTGCCTCGGCATCGCGAGGTGAACGAAATACTTGCTGAGAATTATCAAGAGCCTCACCGATAGCTAACAAACCTAGAACCGGGATCGGGTCCCCGTGATCGCGGTAGGAACCGCCCTTGCCGGCGGCCCCCCGCTCAGATCCGTACGTGAGGAACTACCTCATACGGCTCCTGCCTTGAGTCGGGCGCGGAACCTTTGTTCTGGATATGGATGGATTATATGGGGCTGGGGAAGATGCTTGCGGCCCAGCCGCCGCATCCTCTCCCATGTCCAACGGTTCTTTCCTCTCTGGCTGCGCCTTCGGATCACCCGGAGCCAAAGCCGGGTGACCTCGTCCACGAAACGTCCGATGCGTTCGCTGTTACTTGGCACGGCATGATAGTTCAGCCAGCCTTGCACAACGCGCCGCAACCAACGTCCCACCTCTCCCAACGGGAGGTGCATCTTCTTGCGCAGTTTCAACCGGATCGCCTGCAATGTCGCCCGCATCCGTTTCGCAATCGTATGCCGATGGATCGTGAAACTTCCGTCACTCCTCCTCGTCGCACACTTGTGTGTGAAGCCGAGAAAATCAAACGTTTCCGGTCGTTTCTCCCCGCGCCGCTTGCGATTCGACGCCGCAAAGCGACCGAATTCAATCAAACGCGTTTTCCCGTCATGCAGCTTCAGACCGAACTCCGCGAAGTGTGCCCGGAGTTCCTCCAGACATGCCTCCGCCTCTGCACGATGCTCGAAGCCGATCACGAAGTCGTCCGCATAGCGCACGACGATCACTTCTCCGCGGCAGCGGCTTTCGCGCCACCATTGTATCCATAGATCGAAGACATAGTGCAGATACACATTCGAGAGTAGCGGCGATATCACCGCGCCCTGTGGCGTGCCCACACTTGCCTTCGTCACCTGTCCGTCCTCGCTGACCCCGGCTTCTAGCCAGTTACGGATCAGCCGCAGCACGCGGCGATCGCCGATCCTACGTTCCAAGAACTCGATCATCCAATCATGGTTGATC
>JBBSUD010000257.1:0-3573 GCA_038235225.1 Verrucomicrobiales bacterium | reverse complement strand
AGGGTGCCGGAAATGGGATTTCCGCCCACCGTCGGGCGGATCGGCGTGCCGGTGTCGAGCTCCACCGATGCAGGCGGTTGGGACAGCGTGAGGAAAAACGGGATTTCCACGAGGGCCTCCGGTTGTGCGGAAATCGCCGGCGAAGTCACAGGCGCAACATCCGGTCGGGCGGCCGTCAGCCGGTGCAAGCCCGCGCCCGCCACCGCCAGAGCGAGGGCAATCAGGATGGATCGAAGAACCGGCGAACCGCGCACGGCGGGAACCTGCCGGGCGATTTCGAAAATGCAAGAGAGTTGCAGGAAGGGACGGCGGCGGGGTGCGGATTTCTCGTGGCAAGGCACGATGAGCACGCGTCCGGACCGCGGATTTGCGGCAACTCGATTTTGACTGGCAAGTTATCGGCACGGTTTCCGGCTTTGGAAGAGGCCGATCTGGTGCGACCCTGCGACATGGCTAACGAGACAAGGGGAACAGCGACGCGGCGGCTGGTTTTTGAGCGGACCGGGGTGCCATCCGAGGTTTTGAAGTTGGAAACCAGCGCGCTTGCCGACCCGCCCGCGGACGGCGAAGTGCTCGTCCGCATCCAGGCCGCGCCGCTGAATCCGGCTGATTTGAACACGATCGAGGGCACCTACGGCGTGAAGCTGGATTTGCCGGCAACGCCGGGGATTGAGGGCACCGGCATCGTGGAAGCGAGCTCTGCGGCGGATTTCGCGGCGGGTGATGCCGTGATTTTCCTCCGCCGCTCCGCCACCTGGGCCAGTCATTGCACCGTGCCCGCCGACACGCTTTTCAAGTTGCCTGCCGGCATCGATCCGCTCCAAGCCGCCATGCTCAAGGTGAATCCCGCCACCGCATGGCAGCTCCTCCACACCTGCGGAAATCCGGCGGATGGCTGCTGGATTGTTCAAAATGTCGGCAATTCCGGCGTCGGCCGCTGCGTGATCCAACTCGCCCGCGATCTCCGCGTTCGTACGATTTCCTTCGTTCGCCGCGAGGAACTCTTCGCCGAACTCCACGAATCCGGCGCCGACCACGTCTTCCTCGACGACGACGATGGCCTCGCCGCTGCGAAATCCGCGATGGGCGGGTCGAAGGCGGCGCTCGCCTTCAACGCCGTCGGCGGCGACAGCGCGCTGCGCCTCATGAAGCTCCTCGGCGAGTCCGGCACCCACGTCACCTACGGCGCGATGGGCCGCAAGCCCCTCACCATCCCGAACGGCCCGCTCATCTTCCGCGACATCCGCGTCCGCGGCCTCTGGGTCACCCGCTGGATCGACAACGCCCCCGCCGCCGAAATCCGCGAGGTTTATGGAAATCTCGCCCGCCGCATGGCCGCCGGGACGCTCGCCCAGCCGGTGGACTCGACGTTTCCGCTGGAGAAATTCCAAGAAGCGCTCGCCCGCCTCGAAGCGCCGGAGCGGTCGGGCAAGGTGCTGTTCGTGCCGGGAGGTGGATAGAAGCTTGCTGCGAATACCGCCTCCCGACATGGTCCCCTGCGATGATCGTGTCGTTCGCCTGTGAAGAGACGAAATCGATCTTTTTCGGACGCAAATCCCGGAAACTGCCGCCGGGGATTCAACAGACGGCCAGGCGAAAACTTGTGTATCTCCATGAAGCGGAGGAAATCGCCGACCTCCGTTCTCCGCCCGGCAACCGTTTGGAACTGTTGAAAGGAGGGCTGGCTGGCGACCATAGCATCCGAATAAATCAACAATGGCGAATCTGCTTCCGCTGGGAGGCGGGAGGTTCGCATGACGTGAGAATCATCGACTACCATTAACCCGATCCCAAAATGAAAACCGACCTGCTCGACCCCGTTCACCCTGGTGAAGTCCTGATGGAGGATTTCATGAAGCCCCTTGGATTGTCACAAAATCAAGTGGCGGGCGATATCGGGGTGCCACCGTTGCGCCTCAGGGAAATCGTGCGGGGCAAAAGAGGAGTCTCGGCCGATACCGCGATGCGTCTGGCATGCTATTTTGGAACATCGGCGGAAATCTGGATGCGACTGCAGGCACAGTATGATTTGGAAATCGCGCGGCGAGAATCCGGTGAGGAAATCGAGGCAACCGTGCTGCGGTTGTCTGCCGCTCTGTCGGGAAAATAAGATAGCAACGCAAATTGGCTGAAGCCGCGCGCATTAGGCAATGGAATCATTTTGAGCGGAAAGGCACAGGCATTCCACGCGGGATGAGTATGGCGACTCCCCCGACCGGCCGATCCGCCCGCCCGCCTCCGCCCTTGCGCGGGTTCCGCCGGGCCGCTACTTCCCCGCGCGCATGGCCACCATCAATTCCAATTTTCTCAAGCTCAAAGCCGGTTATTTGTTCCCTGAAATCGGCCGCAGGGTCAAAGCCTACACCGACGCGAACCCCGACAAGGCCGCCCGCATCATCCGCTGCGGCATCGGCGATGTGACCGAGCCGCTGCCCGCCGCCGTGGTGAAAGCAATGCACGAGGGTGTGGACGAAATGGCGTGCCGCGAGACGTTCCGCGGCTACGGCCCGGAGCAGGGATACGAATTTCTCCGCACCGCCATTGTGGAAAACCAGTTCGCCGATTTGGGGATCTCCGCGGACGAGGTCTTCATCTCGGACGGCTCAAAATGCGACACCGGCAACATCCTCGACATCTTCGGCAAGGGCAACGTGATCGCCATCACCGATCCGGTCTATCCCGTCTATGTCGATACCAACGTCATGGCCGGCAACACCGGCGACGCCGATGAAAAAGGCGCCTACGCCGGCCTGCTCTACCTGCCGTGCAACGCGGAAAATCATTTCGTCGCCGACGTTCCCGCCGAGCCCGCCGATATCATTTACCTCTGCTTTCCGAACAACCCGACCGGCGCCGTCGCCACCCGCGCGCAGCTTGAGGCATGGGTGAAATATGCGAAGGCGAACGAAGCCATCATCCTCTTCGACGCCGCCTATGAGGCGTTTGTCCAAGACCCGGAGATTCCCCGCTCCATTTTCGAAATCGAGGGAGCGAAGGACTGCGCCATCGAATTCCGCAGCTTTTCCAAGAACGGCGGCTTCACCGGCGTGCGCTGCGCCTACGTCGTCATCCCGAAATCCCTCACCGGAAAATCCGAATCCGGCGAGCGTGTCCCGCTCCACCAGCTCTGGAGCCGCCGCCACAGCACCAAGTTCAACGGCGCCAGCTATCCGGTCCAAAAAGGTGCCGCCGCCGTCTTTTCGGACGAGGGCAAGCAGCAAGTGTCCGCGCTGATTTCCCACTACATGGGCAATGCCAAACTCCTCCGCGAGGCCGCCGCCGCCGCCGGTTTGTCCGTCTTCGGCGGCGAGAACGCGCCGTATGTCTGGGTCGGCTGCCCGGCGGGAATGACCTCTTGGGACATGTTCGATAAAATGCTCGAAGAGGCCCAGGTCGTCATCACGCCCGGCTCCGGCTTCGGCTCCGCGGGCGAAGGCTACTTCCGGATTTCCGCCTTCAACTCCCGCGAAAATGTCGAGGAAGTCTGCCGCAGGTTGAAGGCGCTGGTGGGGTGAGGCCGAACGACCGACTTCGGAAATGGCGGTCCCCGGAATTCAACCTTCAGGTTGCTCT
>JBBSUD010000256.1:0-3640 GCA_038235225.1 Verrucomicrobiales bacterium | reverse complement strand
GAGCTTCTCGCCGCCACCATCCGCAGCACCCGAGAACTCACCCGTTGCGGCATCCGTCCCGCGGCGACACCGGAGGAAATCGAGCGGGAACTCGCCCGTATTTGGATTCATGCTAGATCCTGATCTCATCGCGTTGTTCGCCGAGCCTCTGGAACGGGCCGGCATCCGCTATATGATCACTGGCTCGGTAGCCAGTTCGATCTATGGCGAGCCGCGCACGACACTGGACATAGCCTTCATGGTTCTCCTTACTTCGGCTGATGCCAAGACACTGCAAAATCACTATCCGGAAGCGGACTTTTACCTGCCACCCTCCGAGGTCATCGCAATAGAATCCCGCCGCGAATCACACGGGCATTTCAACATCATTCACCACCATTCGGGATTGAAAGCCGATATTTACCTTTCACGCAATCATCCCTATCTCGAATGGGCGCTGGCCGGCGTTCGTAAAATGGAAATCGATTCCGCTACCGTTCATCTGGCTCCCCCGGAATACGTCATTCTTCACAAACTCGATTTTTACAGGGAATCCGGCCATCAGCGGCACCTCAGAGACATCGCGGGCATGATCGAACAAAGCGATATCGAACTCGATTTCCTGATGCCCGCGATCGCAAAGCTCCGCTTGGAGACCGAATGGCAGAACGTTCTGGACTATGCCTCAAGATAGCGAACTCCTCCTATCGCTTTTCATAACATCTTTTTAGTTTTCAGCATCTTAGTTCAACCTCATGGATCTTCTCCGCTTCTCCACCGCCGGTTCCGTCGATGACGGCAAATCGACCCTCATCGGGCGTTTGCTGTACGATTCCAAATCTATCTTCGAAGATCAGCTCGAAGCCATGGAAGAATCCTCGCGCCGCCGCGGTGACGAGAATGTCAACTTGGCGCTGCTCACCGACGGTCTGAAGGCGGAGCGCGAGCAGGGCATCACGATCGACGTTGCCTACCGCTATTTCGCCACGCCCAAGCGCAAATTCATCATCGCCGACACGCCTGGTCACATTCAATACACCAGGAACATGGTGACAGGTGCCTCCACGGCGAATGTCGCCATCATCCTGATCGACGCGCGCAAAGGGGTGATCGAACAGACGAAGCGCCACAGCTTCATCGCGAACCTTTTGCGAATCCAGCACTTGGTGGTGGCGGTGAACAAGATGGATCTCGTGGAATATACCGAGGAAGTTTATCGAAACATCGTCAAGGATTTCCGCGACTTCGCCTCGCGCCTCGACAACATTGTCGAAATCACCGACATCCCGATTTCCGCGCTGAATGGCGACAACGTAGTCGATAAGTCGGAGCACATGCCATGGTATCAGGGTCCTACCTTCCTCTATCATCTGGAGAATGTCTATGTAGGCGGCGAGGAGAATCATGTGGATGCCCGCTTTCCGGTCCAATGGGTGATCCGCCCGATGAGCGACGAGTTTCACGATTTCCGCGGTTATGCCGGACGCGTGGCGGGCGGCGTCTTCAAGCCAGGCGATGAAGTGACAGTACTTCCCTCCGGGTTCACCACTCATGTGAAGGCGATCCATAGTGCCGAGGGGGAGCTGGCGGAAGCCTTCGCGCCGCAGTCGGTATGCATCACGCTCACCGAGGAAATCGATATCTCCCGCGGCGACACGTTGGTAAAATCCAACAATCCTCCAAAAGTCGAACAGGACATCGAAGCGATGATCTGCTGGTTCTCGGCCAAGCCGATGCCGCCGAAAGCCAAACTCGTCATCCGCCACACGACACAGGAAACGAAGGCGATCGTCCAGGAAGTCCGCTACCATGTGGACATCAACACCCTGCACAAAATCGAGGGGGTGGACGGATTCAGCATGAACGACATCGGTCGGATTTCCCTGCGCACCGCCGTGCCGCTGATTCACGATTCCTACCGCCGGAACCGCACCACGGGATCGTTCATTCTCATCGATCCCGGCACAAATGAAACAGTTGCTGCAGGGATGATCGTGTAGCGGCGGTCATCGGTCGCCACGTTTCGTATCTGAATTTCCGGTTTTCATATCTCCACCACCCCTCCCCCGCTCCTCCGCTTCGCGAGCCAGTTCCGCAGCAACTGGGTCAACACCACGCTAACGGCGATGAGGCAGACGCCGGTGATGGCGGGCATCAGCTTGCCATCCGCCAGTCCGGCACCGCCGAGGACGATCCCGGTGCCGATGATCCCGTTGCAGAGCAACGAGACGGGCAGGAAAATCCGGAACGGCGCGCGGAGAAATCCGCAGAGGTAGTTCTGGATGAAAAACGGGATCGCAGGCGTCAGCTTGAGTATGAGAACGAGCTTGAGATGATTGTTTTCCGGCAGCTGGGGAACTTTGAACGACGATGTGGAAAGCGTCTTTTCCACGAGCTTTCTGGCTGGTCCGGCCGCAAGCCAATAGGTCCACGATAGATTTAACCCGATAGCGAGGACCGAAAGCACGCACGCCATCACCGGCCGATCCCGCCAGACGACGCCTGCGGTGACGAGCAAGGCGCTGGTGGGTATTGGCAATGCCGGAAGTAAAACCAGCGCCCAGAAAAGCCAGCTCGGATGTTCGGCAAGGACGCCATTCAGCCGCTCCCAAGATTCTTTCACCTCCGCCAGCGTCACGCCGGACTGCCATGCGATCCAAGCCGCCCCCACCGCCAGTGCCAGGCCGACGCCGCAGGCCCACCTTACTCTTTCGTCCGACCACAAACTCCGCAGGAAACTCATTTGCCGCAGACTTCGTCCCTCGCTTGCGGGCGACAAGCTTTGATTCCCCCGGCTCACCCACTCCGGGAAAAACCTCGCGGCGGACCATTCTTTGTTCATTTTTTCTTGAACAGGGAGAGGCCGAAACCAGACTTGTCCGGCGGTCGTCCTACCGCGATTTCAGATTTCATCCCAACCTACTGTGAGTCGTCTGAAGCATTCCGACCAAGGGCGGCAGCGCGCCAGCATCTCACGTCGCCCCATCAGATGACGCCGCCATCGGCTCGTCTGCAGATTCACTTTCCCGCTCCTCTACCGCCGTGCCCGCTATCCAGAGTTTCGTGAAATCCGTGGCCTATCGCTTCGGTTTCAGCCTTCGCAGGCTCCGTCCGGTGATTCGACTGGCAGACGCAGGAGGTATCAACACCGCACGCGTCCGCACGCAACTTTTTCGGGTGGATCCCTATCATGAATTCGATCCGGCCTCGTGGCCGGACGACACTTCCGGGTGGGGTTCCGACTCCCCCGCATTCGGAGAGCTCGTCGATTTGATACGCCCGGCCCGGGTGATCGAGATCGGCACTTGGAAAGGTGGCTCCGCGCTAACCCTGGCCAGCCACCTCGACCGCCTCGGCCTGGACAGCGAAATTATCTGTGTGGACACGTGGCTCGGCGCCCTCGAGATGTGGACTGATCTCGACGACCCGACCCGCCACGGCTCGCTCAACTTGCGCCACGGCTACCCGACCCTTTACTACACGTTCCTCGCCAACGTCGTACGTGCAGGTCAGCAGACACGCATCACCCCGTTCCCCGTCCCCTCCATCACCGCCGCCCAATGGTGCGCGCTGCGCGGTGTCCGGGCGGACCTCATCTACTTGGACGGCAGCCACGAGGAGGAGGACGTTTACCAAGATCTGGTTACTTGGTGGGACGTCG
>JBBSUD010000255.1:0-3806 GCA_038235225.1 Verrucomicrobiales bacterium | reverse complement strand
TGGAGTTGATCGTTCCGCTCCTGAAATCCGAGGACGCACGGCTGCGGCAAGCGGGGCTGCTGGCCCTCACCGGCATGTTCAAGGGCAGGCCCATCCCGCCCGACTCGGTGACGCCGGAAATGTATGACCTGGCGGGAAGGATGATCGACAACCCCGATGAATCCTGGTGGGTCGCCCTTCATGCCATCGATGCCCTGGCCCGCGCGAATCCGGACGTGATCGCGAAGCACCGTGACCGCTTGCTCCAATTCCTCGATTCCAAAAGCATCTGGCTGCAAACCGCCGCCGTCTGCACCCTCGCCAAGATTTCGACCGATCCCGCGCAGTACAAAACCGTGCTGCCGGCCATCGTCCACAAATCGGCATCCTTCCGCGTGGACTCGTCCTCGATGCGGAGTTCCAAAGCCATCGCCGATGCGATAAAGACGGCAAGCCCCGAGGTAAAAACTTTCGCATCCACGCTGCTCAAGAAAACTTTGGGGGCCATGCCAAATGTGATGGTAGAACCTAACACCGGCGCCCTCATGACCAACGGGGCGAAAGTCGTCCGCACCCGCATCGGGAACATCCTGCGGGAAACGCCGGGCGGGGAGGAATTCGTGCGGGAAACTCCCAAGATCACGCTGGCCTCCTACATCAGCGGCAAGGATTCGGATATGTATTCCTACAACGGCAAATTCACCCCCAACCCGGCCGTCCTCGGCACCTGGGCATGGGCGGTTTATCCCCAACCCAACAACCCTTCGGAAATTGATGCTTGTATCGATAAATTCATGAAGGCCAACCACGGCAAGGGCCCGGAGAAAATCGAGAAGCCCAAGGATACGATCCAGCTCGTGGATGGCGGCAAGGTTGCGAAATCGAAATACTTCGGCGGCTATTTCTGGTCCGGGGACATGCTCATCGGGATCAATGACGACCAAGCATTGAAAATGGAGGTTAGAAAGGTCGGTGGCCGTGATTTCCTGATCATCGAACGCGGCGGATTCAACACCGCTCCCACCACCGAGGATGAAGCCACCGCCAAGGTATCCAAAGACTGGCACTGCGGATACCATGTGTATGTGAGGGAGAAGTGACCGTGAGTCGTTTGCAAATGGAGAGCACACGCGCCCTCACGTATCGTCCTCGACGCCCTCGCCGAGGACTGCCCGGCAATAGGAGGCGCATCGTTTCACCCAAAGTCCGGAGTCCCATGACCGCTCAGGTCCATATCCGGCGAAGGCGCCGGATGTGGCACGCGAGGGCGCGTGCGCTCCCCAACGCTAAGTTTTCATTATGAAACAGAAGCGCCTTTCTAGAAAATCCGTCCCGAAGCTCCGAAATGAGGATGCGCTGCCTCCAGACAAAGGCCCGGCACTAAGTGTTCAGGATTCCTCCGCGGCTGCGGGCGCGATGTTTTGGTTGATGGTCGGCCTCTCCGGCTTCGCCTGCCTGATTTACCAGATCCTCTGGATGCGGCAGGCCAGCCTCCTGCTCGGCAATACATCTCACGGAGCGGCTCTCACACTAGCGGTGTTTTTCGGCGGCCTGTCGCTGGGTGGTTGGTATTGGGGCGGACGATGTCGGGAAATTCCCTCCCCGCTGCGCACGTACGCGTGGCTGGAACTGGGGATCGCCGTGGCGGGTATCGTGCTTCTCATCGCGCCCGTCATTGTCCCCCGTGTCTATCCGATGCTCCACGGGGAAAATGGCAAAGGGCTGGCGCTCACGGCGTTCAAAACCGTCTGGACCTTGGTTATGGTTTTCCCCGCCGCGTTTCTCATGGGCGGGACGCTGCCCATGCTGGGTCAGTCGGTGATTCGCAACCGCGATTCCTTCGGCACCACCACGGCGCGGATGTATGCGGTGAATACACTGGGAGCCGCCTGCGGTGCATTCGCCACGGCCTTTGTGCTGATCTGGTTCCTGGGCCTTCGCATGACATGTCTAGCAGCGATGGCGGTCTCCGTTGCCGCCGCCCTCCTGGCATTCCGCCTGTCACGACAAGCGTGTTTCCATGGTGCGCCGGAATATGCTTTTGGAAAAAATGAGCCGGAGAAACTCGCCACAAAGCCGATCCTTGCCCGCCCCGTCATCGTCTCACTCGCCTTCGTTTCCGGGTTCAATCTGCTGGCGCTCGAAGTGGTTTGGACGCGGATGCTGGCCCAAGTCCATGAGAACTCCGTTTATAGTTTCGCCACGGTTCTGATTGTCGTGCTGATCTGCCTTTCGCTCGGAGCTTGGCTCGCATCGAGGCTTGCCCGCAGCGGGATGTGCGCCCCGCGGGCGCTTATTTGGCTCTTGGTGCTAGGCGGCAGTATCCTGGCATTTACTCCGCTGATTTCCATGTTCCTCACCCGCGACATGCGGATGCTGAGCACCGATTTCACATTCACTGGCTATGTGCTCCGGCTCTTCGGCACCGGATTTGCGGCCATCGCCCCGGCCTGCCTGCCGCTCGGCGCGGTGTTTCCCTTCCTCATGAAGAGCGAGGAAAAATTCGCCACTCATGCCGGGAAAAGCATCGGCGCACTCTCCGCCATCAACACGGTTGGCGCCATCCTCGGCTCGCTGGCGGCGGGGTTCCTGCTGCTGGAATGGCTGGGCATCTGGCGCACGATCCAACTGATTTCCGCCATCTATCTCATCGCCGCAGCCCTGATGCCCGCCAGTGGAAACAAAGGCATATTTCCCGCAAAAATCGCGGCAGGCATCATGTTGATTTTTCTCTTCACCGGGCTCGACCCCGGCAAGCTTTCCGGACCACCGACCGGAGGATCCAGCGGCGAACCCGAAACCTTGGTGGAAAAATGGGAGGGCAGCGATGGCACCGTCAGCGTGGTCCGCAATTCCCGCGACAATCTCAGCCTCAAGATCAACTCGAACTATAGCCTCGGCTCCTCCGAAGCCTGCGGCCCGCAGATTTTCCAAGCCAGGATTCCGTTGCTTGCCTTCCCCGCCACCGATAGCGTGTTTTTCCTCGGTATGGGAACCGGCATCACCGCCGGCGAGGCGCTGAACCGCGAGGATTTCAACCATGTGACGAAAGTGGTCGCCAGTGAACTCTCGCCCGACGTCGTCGCCGCATCGAAAAAATATTTCACCGGCAAGGCGGGCGGCCCCGATCCCACTAACGGACTCTTCCACGACCCGAGGGCCAAAGTTTTGGTCGGCGACGGCCGGAACCTCCTGCTGGCAAGCCCCGAGCGATACTCGATGGTCAACGCCGATCTCTTCCTCCCTTATCGCCGGGGTTCGGGAAATCTCTATAGCCGGGAACATTTCCAAATCGTCCGCGAGCGCCTCAACCCGGGCGGCGTCTTCGTCCAATGGCTGCCGCTCTATCAGATGTCCGAACGGGAATTCGGCATCATCGCCCGCACCATGATTTCCGTATTTCCGCAGGTCAGCTTGTGGCGCGGCAATTTCCAGGCCGGCGCGGAAATCGCTGCACTCGTCGGACATGCCGATCTCACTCCGCTGCCCGCCTCTAACCTGGATGCCACGCACGACAAACAACTCGCTGTAGTTGGTGCCTCCTACCTCGACATGCAGAAATTGATGCTGCCCATCAACACCGAAACCATTTTGCTTTTCTACGGCGGCAATGTCACCCGCGCCGCCGATCTGTTCGGGAAATTTCCGCTTAATACCGATGACAGACCCGTCATCGAATTCGGTACCCCGCGCTCACTGCACCAACCGGCAGGTGCGGACCGACCGCAGTTCCTCGAAACCCGTTTCGCCGACCTCGTGGATAAGCTCCAGGTTCGGACGCCGCCTGACCAAGATCCTTTGTTAGCTCTCCGCAGCCACGCCAGCCG
>JBBSUD010000254.1:0-3868 GCA_038235225.1 Verrucomicrobiales bacterium | reverse complement strand
TTTCTCCAGCTCCGCCGAAAGGTCGTCCAGCCGGTCCTGCTTGCGGAACAGCTTGTCGATCTGCGCCAAAACCTCCCGCTCCAGCCACGAATCCGCGCCCGTCTGCGCCAGCGTCGCCGCGTACGCCTTCACCGCGTCATCCGTCTTCGCACCCTGCGCCAGCAAATCCCCGCGCCGCAGCATCCGCAGCGTCTTTTTGTAAGGATCCGCGCCGAGGCCGATCAGCTTGTCCAGATAGACCAGCGCCTGCGCCGTCTCGCCCTCGCCCGCCGCCGTTTCCACCAGATCCTCCAGCAAATCCTCGTCCGCCGGGTGCGCCGCCAGCACCGCGTCCCACGCCGCCACCGCCTTCTCCACGTTGCCCTCCCGCAGCCAGGATTTCCCCGCCAGCTTGCCCGCCTCCAGCGCCAGCGCCTCGTCCGACCCCGCCGCCACCGTCGCCAGATCCGCGCGCGCCTTGTCGAAATCCAACCGCCGCAGCAGCACTTTCGCCCGCTCCATCGGCAGCGCCATGTCCGCCGGATTTGCGGAAATCCCCTTGGCCAGCGACGCCAGCGCATCGTCCTCCGCGCCCTGCCGGAGCTGCCACGTCGCCAGCACGCCCCACTCTGCCCCGCCGTTTTTCTCCGCCCGCGCTTTCAGGAAATCGCCCATTTCCTCCACCGATTTCTCGTCCAGCCAAGCCCCGTAGAATCGGTCAAAAAGCGCCGCATTGTGCGGCCGCTTCAGCAGCACCGCATGGTATTTCAACGCCTTGTCCGGCGCATCCGCCGCCACGGCGACATGGGAAATCAAGCAGACAGCGGCGGCGGTAAAAATAGGGGATTTGCGCATGGCACCAGTAAGTTGCTAGAAGTTCTTTCAGACCGGAGAACGCCTGTCCCGCCCCAAATCGCCGGAAAAATCGTAACCCGTGGCGGCGGATTGCATCCGCCAAGCCCTCCCAAAAAAACCCGGCCAATCCATGAACGCCTACAAATCCTTCTGCGACGGCCAGCTCCAAGAACTCGGCGAAGTCGGCCCCAGCGACGTCACAGCCTTGCTCGCCGATGCCGATACCGCGCTTTCCTCCGGCCAACCTTCCTACTCGCTCGGCTTCTGCCGCAGCGACAGCGACTTCCTCGAAATCTGCCCGGTAGGCCGTTCGCAATATCTGCTCCATGCCGACCTCCTCGCGACCCCTTGGAGTTTCAAAAGATTCCTCACCCGCAAAAGCCACATCGAACGCATCGTGACCGGCGCTCCCGCAGCCATCCAAACCGTCCTCGATTTCATGGAACGGCCCCGCGAGGAATTCGAACGCATTTACCGCTAGCCAGACCCGTGGCGGCGCTTTGCAAGCCCCGCGTCCCGGTCTCAAATCTCAAATCCCGCCCCCCTTTCACCCGCCCGAAATCGCCGCCACCAAGGGCGAAAGATCGTTCCATGGCAGCACCGTCCCCCGCTCCCTCTCCTGATACCAGCCGCCGCGGTGTTTATGCGCCTTCGGCAGTTCCGTCATCGCCCAATTTTCGAACAACGCCCCGCGCTGCGGATGCGCCGCGACGTGGCCGACCTTCCGAATGCCGAGAAACCAGGCCGCAAAACCCGGATCGCACAAATAGAGCTTTGGCGTCTTGATCGGCCGCTTGTTCAGATTCGTGAACCACGGCTGGACGATGAAAATGAAGTGACTGGCCCGCAGCACGGATATCCACGATTCCGCCGCGACCCGGGTGACACCGGCGTCCGAAGCCAGAGAACTGATGTTCACCAATTGCCCGATCCGCCCGGCGCAAAGCTGGACCGAGCGCTGAAACGCCGCCAAACCTTGGATTTCAAGAATCTGTCGTACGTTCCGCTCCACCGTCGGCCCCGCGAACTTCGCCCGCCTCCGCATCGTCACGACGCCATGAAATCTTGATGGTAAACCGGTCCTGTCAGCCCCGGCCGCCCCTGACGGCCGGTGCATCTTTCGTGCTCGGAAAATGAAACCTACCTGAATATCCCTTATTCCGGCAAGGATGAAGCGCCCGGAGTCCGGCCTTCAAGCTGCTTCTTCGGCGGGCGGAACAACGGGGAAGAGCAAGCTGAAGCTTGAACCCCGGCCAGGGTCAATTTCAAGGGGGCGCGGGACTTCATATCACCGCCACTCGTTCTGGCCCCGCCACCGGAAGAATGCGCCCGCGATGCGGTTGCCCATACGATCGCCGCCGGAAGCGTGCACTTTGGTAGCTATCAACGTCTTTTTCTAAAGTGCTCCAAGTGGGAATCGAACCCACTGAGCAGCGGTTGCTGCCGTCTCCATCTCTAAAATGAAGCTGCTGACGAGAATCACCAAGACTGAACCATACGCCTTCTGGAGCCTGTTATTTTGGCACAACGTCTAGCTCATCCACGACGGGGTGGGAAGCCCGAATTCAAACAAGAGCGTTACCCGCCGTTGGATGGAGCGTCTTGTTGTGCTTCTTCGTTTGTGCGGGGAGCGTTGGTGCCGAAGAAGATCTCGTGCTCATGAAAGAAGAGCAGCGCCCACTGAAGCGATTCGTCACACACGGTGAGATCATCGGATATCGGATAGTAGAAATCCGTCCAATACTTCACAAGCAACTTCCAAGTCGTCTCGACGACCCACTCCGGCTGCCAAATCAGGAAGATCTTGCGATCAAAAGGAATCGCACACTGGTAGAGCCACTTCCGGATCCTGTCATCCGCCTCTTCGCTCCCGTGCGATTCGGCGACGCTAGTCGATTCGACATGCTGAAAAAATCCCCTGCGAAAAGGGATCTCGGCATGGATTCCTGATTCCGAAACGAATCGCGAAACCCGCATTGATGAACTCGGATCTAATGGAAGCACCTGATCTAGGTGCGCGGCGGGAAGCACTGAATACTCGGGATCAGTGAAACGCCACTTGAGCGGAAAGTCGGCCATCGGCCTATGGACTATTTCGCTGATCATTTCTTGCACAACGTCATAGGACAGGCGCGCCGGGGTCGAGCCCGAATTTAATCAGACGGCTTCCTCGGCGTCGCCTGCTCCGACTTCCATGAGAAGGCAGTCAATAACAAATTGAAGTTTACTTCAACATTCTGTTCCTAGATGGTTGAGGGTTTGGTGGTTATAGGCTTGGAGGAGAGTTCCCCCCGCTCCCCTGGGGGACGGGAGGGGAGAAGCCCCCGGCGGGGGTTTGGGGGCGGACTGCATCGCGGTCGAGCTGGCGTCAGCTCGGCGGGGTGCGGGGCGGCAGCCCCGTGATTCGTGTGAGAAATGAAACATAGGATTCAGGCTTCCATTCGCACTCTGCGCCGCGGCGGTTCGACCGCTTTTGGTGGCGTGGTGCAGGTATTGATCCGGTGTTTCCATAAAAGGGAGGAACGTCACTTTCTTGTTCCCGCACTCGTCAGAAAGACGGTGCTGGCGTCGCATCGTGATCGTTCCAAATCGTTTCGAGCTTGTTTCATCGGGAAAATTGGTTAGGGCGGGAAATCAGGCGATTCCGCGATCGGGTTCGTATAGTTCCTCGTCGTGCCACAGGGTGAGCATCAGCACCGACAGTTTGCGGGCGATGGCGATGACGGCTTTCTTTTTCGCCCGTCCGCCGCCGCGTTCGGCGAGCTTGATGCCCTGGCGTTTCAACGCGCAGTCGGGACCGAAGGGGCCGAGGATGTATTGGGCGGCGCTTACCAGCAACCTCCGCATGTAGGAGTCGCCGGCTTTGCTAACTCGCAATTGTTTATCGGTATCGCCGGATTGGTCGCGCTTGGGCACCAGGCCGAAGTATGCGGCCACGTCGCGGCGGCGGCGGAACCGTGTGGGATCGCCTACGGTGAGCACGAATGTGAGTGAGGTGAGCAATCCCACGCCGGCGATCTGGGTGAGGAATTCG
>JBBSUD010000253.1:0-3963 GCA_038235225.1 Verrucomicrobiales bacterium | reverse complement strand
GATCAACCATGATTGGATGATCGAGTTCTTGGAACGTAGGATCGGCGATCGCCGCGTGCTGCGGCTGATCCGTAACTGGCTAGAAGCCGGGGTCAGCGAGGACGGACAGGTGACGAAGGCAAGTGTGGGCACGCCACAGGGTGCGGTGATTTCTCCGTTGCTCTCGAATGTGTATCTACATTATGTCTTCGATCTATGGATACAATGGTGGCGCAAAAGTTGCTGCCTCGGAGATATGATCGTCGTGCGCTACGCGGACGACTTCGTGATCGGCTTCGAACACCGTGCTGAAGCGGAGGCGTGTCTGGAGGAACTCCGGGCGCGTTTCGCTAAGTTCGGGTTGAAGCTGCATGCCGGGAAAACACGCTTGATAGAATTCGGTCGCTTTGCGGCGTCGAATCGGAAAGGGCGCGGGGAGAAGCGACCTGAGACCTTCGATTTCCTCGGTTTTACACACAAGTGTGCGAGGAGAAGGAGTGACGGCAGTTTCATCATTCACCGTCATTCGGTTGCGAAACGAATGCGGGCGACATTACAGGCGATCCGGTTGAAACTGCGCAAGCGGATGCACCTCCCGTTAGGAGAGGTGGGACGTTGGTTGCGGAGCGTAGTGCAAGGCTGGCTGAACTATCATGCCGTGCCGGGCAACAGCGAATGCATCGGGCGTTTTGTGGACGAGGTCACCCGGCTTTGGCTCCGGGTGATTAGAAGGCGCAGTCAGAGAGGAAAGAACCGTTGGACATGGGCAAGGATGCAGCGGCTGGGCCGCAAACACCTTCCCCGGCCCCATATAATCCATCCATATCCAGAGCAGAGATTCCGCGCCCGACTTGAGGCAGGAGCCGTATGAGGTAATTCTTCACGTACGGATCTGAGCGGGGGGCCGCCGGCAACGGCGGTTCCTACCGCGATCCTTTCAGCCTTCCTCCGTTCGGAGCCAAGGTTGCGATGCTCACTGAATTAGCCACCGAATCGTAGATATAAACCGCGCCGCGATTCGTGTCCGGAAGCTTGGAAGTATCCGTGATTAGATTTCGCGACGAGCTGTCGAACGCCACGTAGCGACCGTCGGCACTCATGCGGGGATAGCCATGAGTCCCATTCGCTCCGGCCGTGACGAAGCGGGTGATGCCCGCGGTCCGGTCCCGCCAGTAGATGTGTCTGCTGCTTGTCGATGCCCAAGTGATGTAGCGGCCGTCGTCGCTCATTTCCGCGCCAGCCACACCGGCATTGGGCACCGTGGTATCGCTCACGAACTCCAGCGTGTTCGCGGAAATGTTCCTCAAATACAATCCGCCCGCCGTAATCCCGGGGGCAGATCCGGTGGTCGGTGGCAGAGTGGTGAAGAGGACCAGATTTCCATCCGCCGAGAGATCGTTCATGTCCCCGCCCCGCTGGTGGATCGCGTTGTTCGCATCTCCGGTCAGCAACCTGACCTCGCCCCACGCCAGCGCGGGCATCAGCGCGAGAATGAATAAAACGGGACGGAATGGTTTCCTGAACGGAGGGGATTTCGTGTGACTCATGGTGGCGAGCCTATCCAAGTGACCCGAAGTGGCAACCACCCAGCGTCGTCTATCAGAAAATCAGTGGATTCGTATTTCGAACGGTGCCGGGGACGATCCTGAATAATCCACAATTTCCGAGGAGCAGCGCGGATCTCCGGGACGGGATGACTTCCAGTATTTCTTCGATCGCGCTACGACTTGGTATTCGTCTTGATATACAATTATTCCGGGCCTCTGGCTGACAAGAGCGCCCACGCCGATATCACAGTCTTCGAAGATTGCTATGAGGTCGCGGAATACGGAAATCCAAATCTGCGCGGGCGCGGTGTCTTAGAACCAGGACACGCTGTCACTCCACCGGCTTTCTTCGAATGGCGGGCAGGGAAGATCAACATTCAATTTTTCAAAAAGCTCGTGTGTGTGGGTAAGGTGGTTGTCGGGCAAACGACCTACTTCACCGAGGCTGCGAAGGCTTGCGACGATCCCGGTGCAACGAGTCCGGTTAGAATGATCCGAACGAATAATTAAGCGGATGAAACGGGCCATTTCCTGTGGGAGCCGGGTAAGTAACTCGAGGGAGTGCGATAACCGGGGACCGGGCAAGAGGGGATTTCCGGCTGCGGGTAAGCGCTTGGTCGGCTTTCCCGGGCGGAAGTATCGCTCGTTCAGGCGCGCCGGGGGGCGAACAGGCCGTATTTCGGGCTGAAAAGGTAGGCGGCCACGAACAGCAGCCCGAGCACGATCACGATCGCGGGACCGGGCGCGATTCCGAAAATCCCGGACAATGCGACCGCCGCCACGGACCCGACGCCGCCGAGCAGCCCGCCGCCCCAGAATAAGGCGGAGGTCTTGTCGGTCAGCAGGGAAACGGTGGCTGCTGGAGTGACGAGCAGGCCGACGGAAAGCACGCAGCCGACGGCTTGCAGCGAGGAGACGAGGGCAAGGACGAGCAGGGTGAAAATGAGGTATTGGATGAAGCGCACGGGCACGCCTTGGGCGGCGGCGACGTTTGGTTCAAAGAGGGTTAGGAGAATCGGGCGCATCAGGAGATTGGTTGCCAGCAGGGTGATGCCGCCAATGCCGTAGGCGATCCAGAGGTCGGCATTTCCCACGGCCACGATGTCGCCAAAAAGCCAGTGTTCGAGTTCTTGGCGGGTATCGAGCTTGGGCAGCAGTGCGATGCCGGCGGCGAAAGCGGTGGTGTAAAGGACGGCGAGCGCGGTCCCCTGGCCGACGCGATTTCCCCTCGCCACGGCTACGGAACCGAGGCCAACGAGCAGCGTGGCGAAGAGCGCGCCGAGAAACGCGTTCCACTGGCTGAGCGCGCCCGCGACCAGAATTCCAAGCGCGATGCCGGGCAGCATGGTGTGGGAAAGCGCGGAAACGGACAGCGCGGTCCGCCGCAGAACTACGATCCCGCTGAAGAAGCCGTTGGCGAAGCCGATGAAGCCGGCCGCGGCGAGCGCGCGCTGGTAAAACGGATGTTGGAGGAGTTCGAAATCCATCGTTTGGGAAAATCAGGCGGGGGCCGCGGCGGGACCGAAGGTGCGGGAAATCAGCTCGGCAGTAAGGATTTCCGGCAACGGACCGAAGGCCAGCGCGCGCGTGGCGAGTACGAGCGCCTCGTCGAACAGGCGCGGGACCGAGTCGAGATCGTGATGGCTTGCAATGACGAGCCGGCCCTCGCGGGCGAGCTTTTCGAGCAGGTCGGAGAGGAGTTGGGAGGCGTTGCGATCAAGGCCGGTGAAGGGTTCGTCAAGCAGGAGGACGTGGGCGTCCTGGGCGATGGCGCGGGCCAGGAAGGCGCGCTGCTGCTGGCCGCCGGAGAGTTCGCGGATCTGCCGGTGCTGGAGTCCGGCCAGCGCCAGGGATTCCAGCGCGCCATCCACGGCGGCGTCGTCCGCGGGAGAAAATCGCCGCCACCAGCCGGTTTGCGGGTATCGGCCCATTTCCACCAATCCGCGCACGGTGATGGGAAATGCCCAGTCCACCTCCTCGCGCTGTGGCAGGTAGGCGAATTCGCGCGACCATTTCCCGACGGCGGTGCCGCGCCACCGGATCGTGCCGGCCGCGCGCGGCACCAGCCCGGCGATGGCCTTGAGCAGCGTGCTTTTGCCCGCGCCATTCGGCCCGATCAGGGCGACGCGGTTCCCGCAGGAAGTGGCCAGCGAGACGTCGTCGAGCGCCGGCACCCGCCGGTAATGCACCGTCAGCCCGCGGATTTCCAGTTCGTGGTGAGCGCCATGGTGGGCGCAGCCGGGGTGGTGGGTTTCGCTCATTTGGCGGCGGGAAAGGGGAGTTCGAGGAAATCGTCGATGTCGCCCGGAGCATCGAAAAAATGGGTGAAAGTCGGCAGGCCCGGCGGCTCCAGCGTCAGCTTGGCGAAGCGCCGGGCTCCCGCAGCGGGCGGATCAGGCCAGCGGACAACGAGTGCTACGTGCGGATTTCGCCGGTC
>JBBSUD010000252.1:0-4069 GCA_038235225.1 Verrucomicrobiales bacterium | reverse complement strand
CGTTGAAAATCGCGGTCATCGGCGCGGGCGGAGGTGCGGGCGGCGCGATCGCCACCCAAGCCTGCCTGGCGGGCGTGCCGGAACTAGTGTTGGTGAATCGCACCATTGCGAAGCTGGAAGCACTCTCGGAGCGGCTGGAAAACTTGTTTCCGGCCACGGAAATCTTCCCGCTTTCGTTCGATGACGGCTTTTTGATGGAATCTTGCTTGGGCAGCGATTTGATTGTGAACGCCTCGTCGGTGGGCCTGAAGCCGGGCGATCCGCCGATCCTCCACGCGGACTGCTTCCATTCCGGCCATTTTGTCTATGACACGATTTACCAGCCGCCGGTGACGCCACTCCTCGTGCTGGCCCGGCATGAGGGCTGCCGGACGGCCAACGGACTTTCCATGCTCATCCGGCAAGGCGCCCTGGCGTTTCAAATTTGGTTCCCCGGCACCGATCCGCTACCGGCGATGCGCCGCGCGATGCTGCCGTTCGACCGTTGAAATCCGGATTCCTCAGGCAGCCGGATCGCCGCTTGCCCGTCACGGGGTGATCGTGTGTGCTCCGCGCGTGTTCGCCATTTACGTGCATCATCTCAATCCGATCGCGCTGCCGATCCATGGCGATTTCGCCCTCCGCTGGTATGGCCTGGCCTACCTGATGGGCTTCGTTTGCGGGTTCCTCCTGCTGCGGAATCTCGCCCGCCGCGGCCTCTGGGTGCTGCCGCCGGAGAAAACCGGGGATTTCATCGCTGCCGCCGCGCTGTTCGGCGTGTTCATCGGCGGCAGGCTGGGATACATCCTTTTCTATCATATTCCGCGGGAGGGCGTTTCGAGCCTGCTGCACGATCCGCTGCTCGTTTTCCGCGTGTGGGAAGGCGGCATGGCCAGCCACGGCGGAATCCTAGGGCTGGTGATTTTCACGTGGTTCTACGCGCGGAAGCACAAGGTTTCGTGGACCGGCCTGGGTGACGGCTTGTGTGTCGTCGCGCCGCTCGGGCTGATGTTCGGCAGGCTGGCGAATTTCATCAATGGCGAGCTCTACGGCAGGGTCATCGCGAACGTCGCGAAAATCCCGTGGGCCATGAAATTCCCGCTTACGCTCATCGACCGCAGCGCGCCGGAATCCCACCAGTTCGAGGACGCCGCCGCCGCCGCCGTCCAAGCCAGCCCGCAGCTCGCGCCCTATTGGAATGCGATGCAATCCGCCACCACCGACGAGCGATATTCCGCCGCGCGGCAGGGTTTCACGAAAGCGCTTTTCGATGCAAACCGGCAATCGCCCGAGGTCCGGCAAGCCATCGAGCCCTATCTCGAGCCGCGCCATCCCTCGCAGATTTACGAGGCGCTGCTGGAAGGGCTGCTGCTGTTTGCGGTGCTCTATTTCGTGCGGCTGAGGTTTCCCCGCGCGCCCCACGGCCTTCTCACCGGGCTGTTTTTCGCGCTCTACGCGATTTTCCGGATTTTCGGCGAGCAATTCCGCGAACCCGACGCCGCGCTCGTCGGCCCGTTTTCCAAAGGGCAGTTCTTCTCGTTTTTCATGTTCCTATTCGCCGCCGCCTTCTTCATTCGCGCTTGGAGAAATCGCACCGAAAACGCCGCCCGGCCGTGAGGGATCGCGGCTTCAGGTCCCTTTGAAAACGGCGCAGCCGCAGCGCCGGTAAATCATCTGATTCATTTCGCGCCCAATCAGAATCAGGAAATCCGACAGATTTGGAATTCACCCATCCGTGTGTAACTGGCGACCGATCGCGGGCCCTCGCCCGGGGGCATCTTTTCGCCAAGTTTGAATCCACCCTGCATCACCCCATGTGCTAACCCTCCGCTCATGAAATCTCTGCTTTTCCTCTTCACCGCTTCCATCGCCATCGCTGCCGACCGGCCCAATGTCCTCTGGATCACCCTCGAAGACACCTCGCCCCAATTCATCGGCTGCTACGGAAACGAATCCGCACGCACCCCGAATATCGACCGCCTCGCCGCCCGCGGCATCCGCTTCGACCACGCTTTTGCCAACGCGCCTGTCTGCTCGTCCGCCCGCTCCACCATCATCACCGGCGCGCTCAATGAAACGCTCGGCACCGGCAACCACCGTAGCGGATTTCCCCTCCCGGATTTCATCAAGGGCTTTCCCACTTTCCTCCGCGCCGCCGGCTACCACACCACCAACAACTTCAAAACCGACTACGCCACCTCCAGCGCCGATCGCCTCATCAAGGAATCGTGGGACGAATGTTCCAATAAAGCCGGCTGGTGGCAGCGCCAGCCCGGCCAGCCCTTCTTCGCCGTCTTCAATCAGGAGGATAGCCACCAATCCCGCACCATGACCAATCCCTACCCATGGTATCGCGCGAATGTCCTCCAAAAGCTCAAAACCGAGGACCGTGTCGCCGAGGACGCCTTCCCGCTGCCGCCTTTCATCCCCGACACCCCCATTTTCCGCAAACACTTCGCCCGCATCTATAACAGCATCGCCCTCGCCGATGAAAAGGTCGGTGCGCTCCTCGACCGCCTCGACGCCGACGGCCTCACCGAGGACACCATCATCTTCTGCTACGCCGACCACGGCGAAGCCATGCTGCGTGGGAAAACCAACCCCATCGGCCTCGGCTACCGCGTCCCGTTCATCGTCGTTTTCCCCCAGAAATGGCAATCCCTCAACCCGTGGGGCAAACCCGGCACCCCCACCGGCGAGCTCATCTGCTTCGATGATCTCGGCCCGACCATGCTCTCCCTCGTCGATCAAAAACCCGCCCCTTGGATGACCGGCCGCCCGCTCCTCGGCACCCACCGCGCTCCGCCGAAACCCTACGTTTTCTCCTCCCGCAACCGCATCGACGACACCCTTGCCTGCGCCCGCTCCGTCACCGACGGCTGCTACCTCTACACCCGCAATTTCCTCCCCGGCCCCGAATTGAGGTACCAAAAATACCTCGATGTCTCGGACATCGCCCGTCTTCAGCGGCAAGCCTACGCCGACGGCACCCTCACCCCCGTCCAAGCCGGCATGTTCGCCCCGCAACCCCCCGAAGTCCTTTACGACCTCGAAAGCGACACTTGGGAAATCCACAACCTCGCCGCCGACCCCGCCCAAGCCGAGCGCCTCGCCACCCTGAAAAAAGCCCTCTTCGACCATATTGTCGAAATCCGCGACACCATGCTCTGCCCCGCGTACGAACTCGCCCAGCGCTCCAAGACCTTCACCTCCTACCAATGGGGCCAAGCCGCCACACCCGCCGAACTCCGCGCCATCCTCCATGCCGCCGACCTCGCCACCGATCCCGCCGCGGAAACCTCGAATTTCCTTCACCAAGCCCTCACCGGGGAAAATCTCCCCAGCTTCTGGGCCGCCGTCGGCCTCCGCGCGAACCCCGAAATCCCGTTGCCCCCATTCGCCGAACTCAAAGCCACCTATCCGCCCACTCTCATCGAGCTCGCCGCTGCCTCCTACCTCCGCGAGCCAACCCCCGCCGCCCAAGAAGCCCTCACCACCTTCGCCCTCTCCCCAAACCCCCAACTCCGCCTCCAAGCCCTCGTCCGCATCCAGGAACTCGGAAAAAACGCCGCTCCCTTCACCGCCACCCTCGAAAAAGCCCTCAAAGGCGGTACCTACGAAACCAAAAGCTCCGCCGAAATGACCCTCCACAATCTCAACGGCCGCAAGCTCGCCAACTGAAGCCCGTGGCGGCGGATTGCATCCGCCAAGCCCCACCCGCACCCATCATTCCTCCCACAAAATCATGTGCTGGGGAAATTCCTCCCGGGTTAGCCACGCGCGGCGACGCCGGAGCAGCTTCTCCCGCGTGAAGGTGGGAAGCCGGTTGGGTTTCCATTTCGGAGACAGTTGGCGCCTCGCGAATGACTGGCTGACGCGTTCCGCGTCCAATGGTTGGCGCGTCTTCTTGCGCCAGTCCGCCGAAGGGACATCTTGCCCCATGCCTTAACTCTACTCTGTTATTTGGGTCAGATCCTCGTCGGGCCAGAGGGGTGGCCGGGTTTCGCGGGTTTTCCGGCGTCTTCGGACTTGGTCTTTGAGTCGTTTGGCGATCCGGGATTCGAGCATCCGGCGGACTTCCTCTTCGTCG
>JBBSUD010000251.1:0-4074 GCA_038235225.1 Verrucomicrobiales bacterium | reverse complement strand
TTCGATTTCGATGACGTGGAAGGAACGATGGTCGGCTTCTGGAGTCCGCTCGCCATGAATGGCGTGGCTTTGGCAGGCTGGCACCTTCATTTCATCTCGAAGGACGGCAAGACGGGCGGCCACGTGCTGGATTTCAGGACCTCGGAAGTAGCCGTGACAATCGACCGCAGCCTGGATTTCCATTGGTGCATTCCCGATACCGGGGAATATCGGAAAACGAAGTTCTAAGACGTTGGTTTGATTCATGAAATCCGAAACCCGAAGATTCCCCGCCCTATTCCAAATGAACCTTCAACCATCATCGGGAAACCGGACCCTCGTACTACGGATTGGTCGGATGCTTCTGGCATTGCTGGCCGCCTTGCCCGCCCTGCAAGTTCAAGCGGCGGGCCCTGGCGTTAGGATCTCTCAAGTGGCCGAAAACGGCATGCCGGAAAATATCGTTTCAAAGGGGGCGCAATGGAACTTCGGTCCGGGTTCGCTGTGGACTTACGGAGGGTGGCAATATGCCGCCTATTGGGATGACAACCGCCAGGTTTCGGTAGCGAGGAGAGAACTACCTACCGGTGAGTGGTCGGTGGTCTCGCTGCCTGGGTATCGGCGTTCCGAATCGGGTGATCGAGGAGCTGGGGGCGCCGTTTCCCAAGGGTTCGGTGACGGCCATGAAAAAGTCGCCATGGGGATTTCCCCTGACGGCTTCATCCACCTTTCATTCGACCAGCATCTCTCCACGCTCCGCTACAGGACCAGCATCCTTCCCATCGCAAAGAACCCGGACTCCCATTCTTGGACGGCCGATCTCTTCGGCCCCGTTCGGGACAATCTGGGAGGGCCGCGAATTAACTCCGTTACCTATCCCTCATTCTATAGCGATGGCTCCCACTTCCTGCTCTATCTGCGGCTGGGCGGGGGATCCGGCAGCGCGAACTCCCATCTCTTCTCCTATAAAGACGGAATGTGGACGGTGAACTCCGAAGTGGAGAGCCGGATCATCGATAAAAAGTGGTCCGGCGGAAATGGAACGGTCAACGCCTATCCCTTCGGCCTGGTCTTCCGGAATGGTCGCTGCCACCTGAGCTGGTGCTGGCGGGATACCCCGGTGCCAAACACCTGTCACGACCTGTGTTATGCCTATAGCGATGACTATGGCGGCACATGGCGAAATAACGCTGGAATTGTCATTGGCGAGCGCGGCGTGAAACCCATCACCGCGGATAGCCCTGGCATCAGTGTCCGGCCGATTCCCGCGGGTCGAAAGTATATCAATAACGGTTCGATGACCGTGGATGCGGCCGGCCGTGTCTATGTCCTCGCACGGGTCGAAACCGGGAAGCCGACGCTATTTCAGCGCGATCCGGAAACCGCGGAATGGAGCGGCGGACCAGTACAAGATTTGGGAAGCTTCGTAACAAGCACCCGCCATAGGATCAACATCTTTTCGGGAGGATCGCTCTATCGCTTCGATCCCGCCGGATCCCCGGGCTGGGAAACGATTAGCCGGGCGCCCCTGAAGCTTTTCAGTGACTGCAATCCCGTGGTGGATGCCCATCGTTTTGCGCTGGACGGCTGGATTTCCGTAATCGGCCAGCGAGGGAAAGCGGTAGCCGTCGTGGATTTCCAAGTGCCGCCTGACGAGCAACCCGGCTGCCCCACCTCTCCGTGATTCAAAGGTCAGGATCTCGGTCGGTTCTTTGACATCAGCGGGAACGGCACCTTGGAAAGTAGAATTCTCAGATGAACTGTTAATGCGGTGGCGATGAGGGCGGGGGAAGGGAGTTGATGTTTCATCACGGCTTGCGAAGCAAAGCGGTAAGCGTTGTGAACCTATCTCCTTGGCGTTGCTCCGCATGGGCGGTGGGGCGCGGCCGGTCGGGCGAACTTCCCTCTAGGGATCGATGCCTTAGGATCTGCAGTTGGCCAGCAGGGTGTGGATCAGCGCATGAATGTTCCCGGCATAGAGTCTGCCGAAACGATCGATTCCTTCATGCCCAACTTGGTGGGCTGAATCGTGTTTTCGACGAGGTTGGCAATCGATCTCGAACGCGCCGTTCTCGATGCGGACGAGAATCTTGTGCCACTGGTTGAGGGGGTGGTTTGGCGCTTTGGAGGCATCCCTGCCGGGGAGGTGCCGCTGAAAATCGGCGAGGACCAAACGGTGGGGATCTCTGGCAATGGGCCGGCTGCGGGCACGCCGGATGAGTTCGCGGCAGGCGGGTGGCGCGGCGGTTCGGCGGGTTTCCCTTTCGATATGATCGATGCGTTGGATGGTTAGCAGGATGGGAATTGTGATTTCGGGGGCTGCCTTTCCGAGGTCGGTGAACTTGTGAGCGCTTGGTAGAGAGGACGAAGGAAGCGGGCATGAGGTAAGCGGAACCCGTGCTTCGTTAGTTTGAAAGACTTCGTGGTGCGAGCAGGCGGATCCAGCGTACGCCGGACCTGCCGCAAGTGGCTATCTCCCACCCATCCCGTTTAAAAGTCAGGGGACCTTCTACCTTAATTTAGCCAGCCGCGCTTCGAGATCTCTTCTGACGAGGGGAGAAATCGCGCCGACCTGAAGGGCGCGGCGGAGATCGTCGGCGCCACCCTCGCCGAGTCGGTAGAGTCCGAGCAGTTGGCGGACGGTGAGTTTTCCCGGATCGCGCGACGCCACTTCCACGGTGGTGTTGGCGGTGATTTTCCCGATTTCCAGTACGCGGTAATAGAACCCGCTGCATCCGCTTTGCAGAAACGATTTCAGGATGTCGGGTTTTGCGAGCTTGTGCCCGAGCTTGAAACAGGGGATGCGCGGACTGGTCACTTCCAGCAGGACTTCGCCGATCCGGTGGACATCGCCAATGCAGACTTCGGTTTCGATCAGCCCCACTGTGGTCAGGTTTTCACCGAAGGTTCCGGGAGGAAATCCGCTTGCCCCCAGTTCGGTTTCCCACCGCGCGTAGTGCTCGGACGGGTAGGCATAGACGGCCTGCCAGAGGCCGCCGTGAACCGTGAGGTCGGCCTGGCCGTCACCATCCAAGCCGAGATTTCCGACGTGGACGGCGGCCGTGACCGATTCCTTGTATATGCCAGTGGATACGTCCTTGCCGTTGATCGAAAGCGTGCGGGGCAGGGAGCGGTTCACGGAAAGCACTTTCATGAATTTGGTATAGTCGAGATCCAGCGCTTTGGACACTTCGGAACGATGATTTCCTTTCATGCGTGCGGCGGCTGGACGCGTGGGCGATTGATGGCGGGTCGAGTCGCGCAGCGATGGTTGGCAAAAGCGGCATCCGGCACTTGGCGGGATTGTCGAATGACGACTGTTGATTTTGCACTTGCGATTGGGAAGAATCAAACATAACCATCCGCCGCTCTCGTGTTACTCAAGAAGTTGGCAACCGGTTGGTCGCACGCCGCAAGCCCCGCTGGACCTCCGTGCCAATCTCGCGTTCGGTCGATGATCTTCAGCCAGATCATGATCAATCCGTTATTTGAGTGGTATCTCCATCTTTCGGATGAAATTCTTCAGCCATTCCGCGGTCCGTGCCGCCCGTGATTTAGCACTGGCGAAGTAATGGAGCGAATTTGGGGTTTCGCGATAAGATTATCCGCCTTCCAGACTGGGAGCGCCTCCATCACTCCGACAATCGTCACTGCAAAATCGACCAGCCGATCTTCAGGTTCTCAGCGTCCCATCTCTTCAACCCAAAGTTTCAAAATTCTCAAACTTTTATTGTCAATCCAGGCTTCCCCGCATGATCCGCCCCATTAAACACCACCCGCATAGCCCCCCTCCGCCGTGATGCGGTAGTGCTTGAACCGCATTACCTCCCGAATCCGATCTTCCAGGTTCATCGTATTTTTTGAAGGAAAACCCGCGTTTTACGCGGGTTTTCCCACAGATTCGTCGGTTTTTGCCAAGCCGGATTCGCAGGATGCCACGCGGTTCGGCGCACAATTCGACAGATCTGTCGGTTTGCGCGCCGCATAGCGTAGATACCGGCAAAAAAACCTTGTCCTCTCCGCACGTTATTCTACGAATCCGTCGTCTATAAAGCGGCTGGACCTTTTCCTCCGCTTTTGTCACCCTTCAACAAG
>JBBSUD010000250.1:0-4139 GCA_038235225.1 Verrucomicrobiales bacterium | reverse complement strand
GCCTTCGAGCTTGGCCGGCGGATTTTCGCGGATCCATGAGACCATTTGCGCCGGACGCTCCGCGAGAATCGAGTTGAGCGGCAGGGGATGGGGACGGGCGGGTCCGGTGTGGAGCTTGCCCTGGCGCTTGAAGACTGGCAGGTGTTCGGCCTCGACGGCCCGGCAAACGGCGGGACTCAGCGTGGCCGGGTGGCGGCGGGCATGGGTGCCGGCAAATTTCAGCGAGGTGAGCAGGGTGGGGGAGATGTTCTTTGGCGCGATGTCCCCGGAGACGTCGGCGCGGCGGGTCTCCTCGAACGCATCATCGAAGCAGCGGGTGGCGACGGCGCGCTCGGCCTCGGCGCGGTCGGTCATCCAAGCATCGTCGCCTTCCTCGCCGACGATGCGCCAGCGGGTTTTGGTTTTCTGGGTTTCCAGCCAGGCATTGACCGCCTCCTCGCCGCGCTCGGTGCGGACTTTGGCGGCGTAAAGTTCAAAGGGCATGCGGGCAAACCGTTCGCGGTGGAGGCGGCGGAGATTCGTCTGGTAGGCGTGGAAATTCACCGGGCCGAGCCATTCGCCGGAGATGCCGCAGCGGGCGATCGCCTGGAAATTCCCTTTTGGCGGATCGACCTCGATGGTCTCCTCCACGATGTATTCGGCGCGTTTGTCGGAATTCCACAAATGCCGCGCGGCCTCCTCGCGGGAGAGGAAAAGGCTCTCCTCGCGGCGGCCGCGGATGAGCGGGGCATGCGGTTCGCGGGTCTCGAAAATGGCGCGGACGCGGGACTTCTCGGCCAAGAGGATTTTCGCGACATCGAAGAGCGCATAGACGCGGGCAACTTGGTGGATTTCCTTCCCGATGAGGTGGACGGCGGGGGCGTGCGGGACGATGGAGACGTCCACGCCCGGCTCCGGGCCGGCTTCTTCCTCGCGCTGCGGGCGTTCCTCGAAGCGGCGCTCGCGGTTCTGGAAAGGTCGGCGCTCGCCGCCACCATCGCGTCCGCCGCGGTCTCGATTTCCTCCATCGCGACCGCCACGGTCATCGCGATCATCGCGGCGCCGGGGCCGGTCGTCGCCTGCGGGGAACGATTTCTGCGGGGCGCTTTCCCGGTTGTCTCCGGTGGCGCGTGCCCATGAAGGGCCGAGCGCAAAGCTGGAAAGGAGGCTCTTCAATGGGTCGGATTCGGAATCGCTCACGAAGTCGAGCCTACCCAGCGATTTGGAAATGACAAACTCCGCGTTGCACGAAATCCACAGGAAATCAGGCGGGTAGGGCGGTCTGTAGCAGATCGACGATGCGGGCCGTGGCGCCTTCGTGGCCGGTGAGGAGAGCGGCGGCTTTGCGGGCGATTTGTGCGGCGCGGACGGGATCGAGGGCGGTTTGGATCGCGGCGGGAAGCTCCGCAGGATCGGCCACGGAGATCATTCCGCCGGCGGCGATGAGGTGGGCGGCGAGCGGCTGGAAATTCTCCATATGCGGGCCGGCGATGACGGGGACGCCGGCGAGAATGGCCTCGCATGGATTCTGGCCGCCGGCGGCGAGAAAGCTTTTGCCGATCACGACAAGGTCTGAATGGGCAGTCCAATCCCGCAGCTCGCCGGTCGAATCGATGATGAAGCAGGCACTTGCGGGGATTTCTCCGGCGGGGAATGCGGAGCGCAGTACGACGGGAAATCCGGCGGCTTCCAGCGCGTCGCGGACGGCGGCGCGGCGCTCGGCATGGCGAGGCACGATCACGGACAATGCCGTGGGATCAGCGGCGCTGATGGCTTTGGCGATGAGCATTTCCTCGCCATCATGGGTGCTGGCGGCGAGGACGATGGGACGATTTGTGCCGAAAGCGTCGAGGATTTCCTGAAAATCCGGGCGGCGGCAGGGGCGGGCGCCGCTGCCGGGGTCGAATTTCAAACTGCCGGTCTGGTGGATGCGTTCTGCGGGAATCCCGAGGGTTTGCCAGATTTCCGCGTCGGCGGATTCCTGCACGGCGACGGCGTCGAGCAGGCGGTAAACTGGCCGGAGCCAAGCGGCGAATTTCCGAAACCGCCGGGCGGATCGCGGCGACATGCGGGCATTGGCGAGGCGGACCGGGATCGTGCGGCGGCGGCATTCGAGGAGGAGGTGTGGCCAGACTTCGCCCTCAATGAGAACGATTTGCGTCGGCTCGAAGCGGCTTAGGTAGCGCCGGACCATCCAGCGGAAATCCAGCGGCGAGTAGGTCACGCGCAGACCCGGCAGCCCGGCGGCGGTGGCGACGGCGTGGCCGGTGGCGGTGCCGGTGGCGAGGACGAAGCGGCGGTCCGGCTCGCGGCAGAGCCACTCGCGGATCAGTTTCAGCGCCAGCATGGATTCGCCGACGCTGATGGCGTGAAAATGGACGGTGCCGCACGGCTCGAAATCGGCCGGGCCGGAGTAGATTCCGACGCGCTCGGCAAGGCCGGTGCCGAAGCCGCCACGGCGCAGCATCTTCACGATCCAGCCGGGAAATGCGGCCGCGAACAACAGCGGCAGCAATAGCCGGTAGAGCGCGAGGGCGATCGCAAGACGCATCGGCGGGAAGGCTATCCGGCTGCGGAAACCTCGTAAAGGTGGATGGCACTGCCGCCATATTCGCGACGATCGACCAAGGTAAACGTGTCGGTTTCCGGGGATTTCCAATGCGCCGAAGCCTCGGCCACGAGAAATCCGGCGGGTGCGAGGCGAGGCGCGAGCAATGCGCCGGTGAGCAGGTCGGCGACGTGGTCGCGGTCGCCGTGGTGCTTCCAATACGGTGGATCGGCGAAGATCAAGTCGTAGCGAGAGACGTCGCGCTTGAGGAAATCGGCGACGGCGGATTTCGTGGCGCGGCCGCCGTCGAGGCGGGCCTTGGCGAGATTTTCACCGATCGTGCGGACGGCTACTCCATGCTCCTCAACGAAAACGCAGGACGCCGCACCGCGGCTGAGCGCTTCCAAGCCGAGCGCGCCGGAACCGGCGAACAGGTCGAGCACCCGGGCGTTTTCCACGCGCGCGCCGAGGATGGAGAAGACCGCCTGCCGGACAAAATCCGTGGTCGGCCGGGCGACGGCGGACGGCACCTTGATGGCGATGCGGCCGGCCTTTCCCGCGATGATTCTCATGGTATATCAGCGGCGGGCGGGCGGCTTGGCACCGGGCGGCGGCAGCTTCACCTGACCGGCCTTGCCGAGAATGAAACGAACCACGAGGCTCTTATCCAGCAGTTTGGTGCCCTCGCTGGACATCTCTTGGGCGCGGTAAACGATGATGCCGTAGCCCTTTTTGGTGAGCTGGCCGAGTGCGAAGTTCTCCTTGATTTTCCCAAGGCCGGTTTCCTCCTCGAATTTCCACTCCTTGCCCGTCCACGCGCCGAGGATGCTGGTGGCGTCCGCCTTGATGTCCTCAATGCGCGCCATTTCGCCATTCGGCGAGCGGAAGACGTCCTTTTTCGGATCGTATCGGAGCGTGGAAAAGGTGCTCGCGTTGCCGGTGGCGGTGACGGTCCAAGTGCCGCCGGCGCTCTGCCGGAGGAGCAGCATGACGTCCTCGATGGGTTTGAAATCGCGCTTTCCCCAGAGCGCGAGATATTCCTCGTATTCCTTCTCGGTCAGGCCGAGGCGCTTGTCGTAGGGCAGCGGCGCGCCAGGTTTCGCATTGGCGGAATACTCGCGGAACCACTTGAGATCCTGTTTCGAGGCGGACTCGACCTTGGCGACGTATTTGTCGATTTCCGGCGGCGGCAGCACCACGCCGATCTGCCCGCGGACCGGCACATCCTGTTCGAAAATCCCGGAAAATATCTTGGGCACATCCGCGGCGCAAAGGCCGGCGGTAAGAGCGAGGGAGAGGAATGCGAAGGGCGCGGGGAATTTCATAAGTCCGCGCGGAGGCTGCCGTCGGCCCGTCGGGAACTCAAGCCGCAATCCCGGCGCGCCGAGCTTGCGGCGGCCGGTCCGCCGCGCTGGAATCCGTCCGCCGATGCCCGACGTCTCCATTCACACCACCGGGGAAATCCTCGAAATCCTGCCTGCCCCGCTGTGGCGCGTGTCCCTGCCGAACGGGAAAACGATTTCCGCCCACCTCTCCAAACCGCTGGCGGACGCGGGTGCCACCTTCGCCGTGGGAGAGCGGGTTGTGCTGGAACTCACGCCCTACGATTTCG
>JBBSUD010000249.1:0-4166 GCA_038235225.1 Verrucomicrobiales bacterium | reverse complement strand
GAATCCCACCCGCGCCGCCCACACAATCCCCACTAGCCACGCGCCCGTCAGCGCCCAGCGGACCGGCAGCGGCAGCGGGCCGAGCAGGAAATCCAAGGCCATCAGCGCGAGCAATCCGCCGATCGCGGCGGTCGCCACGAGGGCCATGCCGCGGGCGCGCTGGACGCCGCGGATGCGCGCGCGGACGTCACGCAAGGGAGCTTCGAGGGCGGGGTGGGGGTTCATGATGAGGAAGTTGGATTGGATTTGAAAATCACGGCAGGCCACCGCCGCGGCGGACGACCCATTCCGCGCCGAGGGCGAGGCAAAGCAGGCCGAGCACCCACGCGTTGTCCCAGAGCGAGCTTTCGCGAAGCTCGGACCGGCGGTTCTTCTCGGTGAGGAAGAGCGGGGCGAGATCGGCAATGGCTTCCGGCGTGACGATTTTCCCGCCGGACAACGTGGCGATGGTTTCCAAGAGCGGCCGGTTTAGCGTGGTTTCCGCCAGCTCGACCGGCCCGCGCGAACCGACGACGCGGAAATCCGCCGCCAAGTCCGCGCCGCCATCCTCTTGAACGAGCGCGCCGATCTTGTCGCCCAGCAGCCGGACTTGGTAGCCGCCGGCGCTGGCGAAGGCCGGGAAATCCGCCTCATACAAGCCGCTGGAATCCTTCACCGGGCGCATCGGGACGGTGGCGAGGATTTTGCCGCCGCTCCGGACTTCGGCGCGCAACGTCGCGTCGTCCACCGGCGCGAGGCTGGTATCGCGGAGGCGGGCGGTGATTCTCGGGCGATCGTCCGGCGTGTAGGTGAGCTGGTCGGTGCCGAGCTGCGCGCGCCGGCCGCCGGACCGCAGCACCGGGCCGGCGCCCCAGCGGACGAGATTTCCCCAGAACCGGTGGTGGTAGAGATCGCCGGCGCCCTCGCGGAGCCGCCAAGTGCGGTCGGTCAGAAGCAGGGCGACCTTGCCGCGGCCGGTTTGGCGGGTGACGAGCAGCGCGGCGGCGGCCTCGCGCTGGCGGCGTTCGGTCAAATCGTCGAGGGCGGTGGCCAGTCCCGCGCCCGTCTCCGGGGCAGCGATTTCTCCCGCGTCGCTGGCGGTCAGGAGGACCTCCGCGCCTTGTTTCAGGCTGGCTACCGGGTGCCGCCAGCGGATTTCCGGGAATCCCGCCCATGCCCGCGCGCTGCCCGCCGTGCCATCACCTTGCTGCGTCACCGGATGGGCCGCGCCCTCGCTGGTGAGGTGAAAATGGAAAGGAGCCCCGGCGGATTGGAAATGATTTTGCCGGCCGAAATCCATTTCCACCGGCACCAGCGCGCGGCCGGCGGGCGAGGAAATCCCGTGCGGCATGGAGCGCGGGCCGGCGATCATCGCCAGCAGCGCGCCGCGGTCGTTGACGCAGCGCGAGAGGATTTCCCATTGCCCGGCATCGAGCGCGGCGGGGTCGATATCGCCGAGGATGATGACGTCGAATTTGCGCCATTCCTCCTCATTTTCCGGCATCCGCGTGGCCTGCGCCTCGCCGAACGGGCGCGCGGCGGAGGCGGGAATGACGGGACTTTCCTGGCCGGAAACGCGGTCGGGATCGAGCAGGACGTACTGCAAATGCACGGATTTGTCCCGGCCGTAGAAGAGGTTCCGCAGGTAGCGGAATTCCCAGCGCGGGAAGCTTTCGACGAGCAGCACATTGGTCCGCGCGCTGGTGATCGAGGTCTCGAAATCCCAGCCGTTGTTGTCCGGAAATCGCTCGCCGGGCAGCGGCGCGATCTCGACGCGGTAATCGTTCACGCCGCCCTGCTCCGGCACGAAGGCGAAGCGGATTTCCTCGCGATGCCGGTCCTGCGGGATGGGGATTTCGCGTTCTTCGACCACTTCGCCGCCGCGTTTGAGCGAGATTTTGGCGGTTTGGCCGCGGAGGCCGTCGAACTTCAGATCCGCGGCCACGCGCATCCGGTCGCCGATGTGGATGGCGTCCGGCGCGCGCACCGCCAGCACCGCGGCATCGCGCGGCGGCTCGGCGGAACCGATCGGCACCAAGCCCACGGGCGCGTCCAGAATTCCAAAGCGCCGCGCCACGTCCTCGACGCGGTCCGGGCGATTGTGCCGGCCGTCGCTGATCAGGACAACGCCGGCCAATTCGTCCGGCGGCACCTGCTCGAGCACGGTGCCGAGCGCGGCTGCCAAATCCGTGGAATCCGCCCAACCGGCGGCCGCCTCGCCACCTTCCGCACGCACGCTGCGGGCCGCGCGGACGACGCGCACCCGCAGGGATTTCTCCAAGGTCTCCACCAGCCGGGATTCCCGCAAAGCAGCCTCGCCCAAGGCAATGCGCGTAGCCGCCGCGCCTTCGTCGATGAGCTGCATCGACCCGGAATCGTCCAGAATGACGACGACCTCGCGCCGGATTTCCCGCTCCGCCTTCCGCACCCAAACCGGCTCGATGAGGATCCAGACAAGCACCGCCAGCGCGAACATCCGCAAACCGGCAATCCAGCGCGCCCGCCGCTGCGTGACCGCGCCGGCCTCGTAGCGGAACAGCCGCAGCAGCGCTTCCGCCGCCAGCGCGATCGCAAATCCGGCCGCCCAAAGCGGCAAAACCGGCGAAATCCGGACGATTTGCGAAATCCCGAACAGCGCCGCCCAAGCCACGAGGGCGATGGCGGCGATGCGGACGAGGAACTTCATGGGCGGAGCGGAACGGCGGATACGCGCAGCAGAAGCGATTTCTCCGAACTCGTTGAAATGAAATCCAAACTACCGCCGCTCGATAACGCGGGTACGGGCGAAGCGGGCTTTGGGCAAATCCGCGTGGCGATCGTCGGGGGCGCGGTAGCCGAGGGCGCAGGCGACGATGGTCGAGTAACCGGTGCCGGCGAGGCCGAGAATCCGGTCGTAGGCGGCGGGATCGAGGCCTTCCATCGGGCAGGCGTCGATGCCGAGCACGGCAGCGGTTGCCATGAGCTGGCCTAGGGCGATATAGGTTTGGCGTATGCACCAATCGCGCCGGGCGGCGGGTGTCATGCCGGCGGCGAAGCGCTCGATGACGGATTTCAGCGGGGCGGTGGCGGCGGCATCGGAGCCTTGGATTTCCATGATCCGCTCGATCCAGGCGTCGATGTCGGCCGGTTCGAGATCGGTGCGGGCGGTGAGGACGACGAAGTGCGAGGCGGCGCTTACCTGCGGCTGGCCCCACGATGCGGCGGTGAGCCGGGTGCGGATTTCGGAATCGCCAACGACGACGAATTTCCATGGCTGGAGGCCGAAGGAGGACGGGGTGAGGACAAGCGATTCCTCGATGGCGTCCCAGATTTCCCCTGGGATTTCCCGCTGCGAATCGAATTTCTGGGTGGCGTAGCGCCAGCGCAGGGAGGCCAGCAGGTGGTCCGCCGGAAAAGCGGGGCGGCCGGGGCTATTGTCCATCGAGCTCGAAGGGCAGGGAAGCGGAGGGGAAGTCCTTGAGCGTGAGGCTGAAGATGACGCCGTATTCTTCCTGCAAGCGATTGTCGCGGTGGGTCAGGCCGACGCCGGCGACCCAGTTCCCGAGGTCGCGGTGAAAGGAATATTGCTCAAGCTCCAGGGTGGAATCGTCGAGCTCGAGGATGTGGTGGGTGCCGAAGCCCCAGTTCTCGTTGATGCGGGTGTACGTGGCGACGTCGAAGCGGTTGGAATCGGTGAGGACGGGGTGGCCTTCGAGGGTGCGGTAGCCGAAGGAGAACGCGAAATTCTCGCTCGGGACGAAGCGGACGCTGCCGTTGAACTCGCTGAAGCCGGCGTTGTTGCTGACGATGGGGAACTGCGTTTCCAAGCCCACGCCGAGCCAAGGGAGCGGCTGCCAGCGGGCGTCGTTGTAGAGATTCGAAAAATCCCGCCGGCCTTCGGGATCCTCGATGAAGCCGTCGATGAAGGTGTCCAGCGAGAAGAGTTCGTACGAGCGCCCATCCCGCCGGGTGATGAGGTGGTTTCGCGCGCCGACGCGGACGATGTTCCAGCTTTGGAGCTCGTCGATGGCGGTGAATCGCGTGGGATCGAGCGGGCGCGGGCGGGTGGTGGGCGTGAGGCGGTCCACGAGCGGACCGTCGGGATCGTAATCGTTGGTGCCGACGACGGACCAGAAGGAGTAGGGCTGGAAAACGTGGAGCAGCCCGTCGAGGCCCCAGTCGTGATTTTTGAAATCGCCGAAATCGCG
>JBBSUD010000248.1:0-4191 GCA_038235225.1 Verrucomicrobiales bacterium | reverse complement strand
TTCCTCCAGTTCTTCATCTGGGGCGCGTGGTTCGTAACGATCGGCGTCTATCTGCGGCAGGGCATGAATTTCGAAGGCGGCTTGGGCACGGCCTATTCCGTAGGGCCCATTGCGGCAATCGTCGCGCCGGTGTTTCTCGGGCTGGTGGCGGACCGGTTTTTTCCCACTCAGGTCGTGCTGGGGGTGATGCATCTGCTGGGCGGCGCCATCATGTTTTTGGTGCCGTGGTCGGTGAGGCAGGAAATCGCAGGAAATCATGGCATGTTCTTCTGGGTGCTGCTCGCCTACTCGCTTTGCTATATGCCGACGCTTGGACTTAGCAACACGCTGGTCATGCGGAACATTGACAATGCGGAAAAGCAGTTTCCGGCAATCCGCGTTTTCGGCACGCTGGGTTGGATCGCGGCGGGGCTTTTGGTTGGCACGTATCTCAAGGCGGATGCGACGGATTTACCGATGCAAATCGCCGGCGGCGCGGGGATTTTGCTGGGATTGTTCAGCTTCGTCCTGCCCCACACGCCGCCGCCCGCGAAAGGCACGAAAGCAACGGTCGGCCAAGCGCTCGGGTTGGAATCGCTGGGCATGCTGCGGAATTTCAATTTCCTGGTCTTCGCCGCGGCCTCGTTGCTGCTATGCATTCCGCTCCAGGCATACTATGCGTATACCGCGACATTCATTACCGACGCGGGCTTCGCCAGCGCTGCGGGAACGATGTTCTGGGGACAGATTTCCGAGTTCTTTTTCATGCTGATCATTCCGCTGCTGTTCATCCGGCTGGGGGTGAAGTGGATGCTGGCGATCGCGATGGCTTGCTGGGTGGTGCGATATGCCATGTTCGCGCTGGCCGCTCCGCAGGCGGTGCATTGGCTGATTATCGGCGGCATCCTGCTGCATGGGATTTGCTATGATTTCTTTTTCGTCACCGGCCAAATCTATACCGACCGGAAATCGCCGGAGAAAATCCGCGGGCAGGCCCAGGGATTCCTCGTGGTGCTCACCCAGGGCATCGGCATGTGGGTCGGCGCGACGCTGAACCAGCCCATCTTCCAGGCGAAAATCGGCGGGCTGACCGGTGCGGCCGCGCTCACCCGCTGGCCGGCGTTCTGGTGGATTCCCGCCGCCATCGCCGGCGGCATCCTGCTAGTATTCCTCATTTCCTTCCACGAGCGGAAATCTTCCTAACATGACAACTCCCATCCGCATCCTTTGCGCCGGCGCCGGCAACATGGGGCGCTCCCACGCGCTCGCCTATCATCGAATGGACGGCTTCGCCATTTGCGGAATCGTCACCCGCACCGCTGCCGGGCGTGAGGCGTTAAACCGCGAACTGGGCGGGGAATATCCCGGATTTCCCGACTTCCAAGAGGCGCTCGCGACCACCCGGCCGGATGCCGTTAGCATTTCCACCTACCCGGACACGCACGCGGAATTCGCCTCGGCCGCGCTCGCCGCCGGCTGTCATGTATTTATCGAAAAGCCGCTCGCGGAGACGGTGGAAGCAGCGGAGCGGCTGATCGAATTGGCAAAGGCGGCGAACCGCAAGCTGGTGGTGGGCTATATCTTGCGGCATCACCCGAGCTGGGTGCGTTTTGTCGAAATCGCCCGCACGCTCGGCAAGCCGCTGGTGATGCGGATGAATCTGAACCAGCAATCTTCCGGAGCGAATTGGGAAACCCATAAGCAATTGATGTCAGCGGTTTCGCCTATCATCGATTGCGGCGTCCACTATGTGGATGTGATGTGCCAGATGACCGGCGCGCGGCCGGTGCGCGTGTCGGGAATCGGCGCGCGGCTTACGGAGGATTTGCCACCGGGAAAAATCAACTACGGGCATTTGCAGGTTACTTTCGACGATGGCTCCGTCGGCTGGTACGAGGCCGGCTGGGGGCCGATGATGAGTGAAACGGCGTTCTTTGTGAAGGATGTCGTGGGTCCGAAAGGCTGCGTATCGATCGTCGCGGAGAAAGCCGCGGGCGAGGGACAAAGCGCGAATGTGGACGCGCACACGCAGACGCAGGCGCTCAAGCTGCATCATGCCACTCTCGATTCCGCCGGGAAATTCACCCGCAAGGACGAGTTGCTCCGGCTGGACGATGAACCGGGACACGACGAACTTTGCCGCCGCGAGCAGGAGTATTTTTTAAACGCCATCAACGATGATATCGATTTAACGGCGCACCTCGCCGACGCGCTCGCTTCCATGCGCATCGTCGCCGCGGCGGATGAGAGTTTCCGGACCGGCAGGACGGTGGAGTTATAGACATTCGTAAGATGTCGCTACGCGACACAATTGATTCTTACCAATCATTACCCGCGCTGAAGCGCGGGCCTACGATCGTTTGCCGCTAGCGCGGCAGGCTTACAAACCTATCCTCATGAAACCCGCCGGTAGGAATCCCGCGCCTTCACTCCGGCAGCTCGATTTTCCGGCCCATATGGGTGGGGCGGGTGTTGAGGAAATTCACGTCGAGCCACATCTTCACGCGCGCGCCGATTTCGCGGATGCGGGTCTTCAGGCCGGCCTGGGTTTCCACGTCGCGGGCATTGTAGCCATAGGCGGTTATGCCATTGGCTTTGGCCAGATAGATGGCGCGCTCGTTATGGAAGCGCTGGCTGATCAGAATGACGGTATCGGTGCCGAAGATTTCCTTGGCACGCACCACGGAGTCCAGTGTGCGCAGGCCGCTGGGATCGCAGACGATGCGGTCCGCCGGGATGCCGCGGGCGACGAGCGCCTCCTTCATTTTCTCCGGCTCGTTATACCATGGCGTGCGGTTGTCGCCGGAGACGATGAGCGTTTCCAATTTCCCGGCATTCCATAACTCGGCGGCGGCATCCATGCGGTAGCGGAAATACAAGTTCTCGCGGCCGTCCACGAGGCGGTCGGTGGTGCCAAAGACGAGGCCGACTTTCGCCGCGGGAACATCGGCGGCTTGGGAAAACAAGCGCCCGCGGGATGCCCACATCGCGGTCACATTCGCATAGATCACCATGCCGGCGCAAAGGGCGAGGACCGATAGCACGGCGATCGCGACGCGCCGGAGCCAGGTCATGAGAAATCCCCTGGGCCGCCGCTTCATAGGCTGCGGGTGGCTTGCAGTTCCACGGGCCGCCGCGGCCACTGGAGCAGGGATTTCACGACATCGGGAAAGCCGCCGACAGCGGGCGCTTCCGGGGCGATGACGCGCAGGCGGTGAGCGGTTTCCACAAATCGGATTTCAGAAAACCGTCCGATCCATTCGCCATCCACCTCGACCGGCACTTCGCGGTCGGCCCTGACGATGAATTCCTCAGTTTGGAAACAGGCGGTGGACGCCATCAGATCGATGCCGCCGGTGGCGAGGCCCCGCAGGGAATCGAGCACGAGCTTGTAGCCGGCTTTCTTATAAACGAGCACGTCGAGCTTGGAATCGTCATTGAGCGCGTTCCGGAAGAACTTGAATTGGCCGCCATAGAGCGTGCCGTTCCCGGCGAGCACGGCGACGCCTTCCTCGCGACGGCCGTCCTTGCAGATCACCTCGATTTTCGGCGGCGTCTCGCCGAGGACTTTTACCGCGGCGATGAGATAGGCGAGCGGGCCGAGCTTTTTCTTCAGCTCCCACGAGGTTTCCTCGATAACCATGGCGTCGAAGCCGACGCCGGCCATCTGGACGAAGGGCGCGCCGTTCGCCTCGAACAAATCGACCTCCCGCACGAAGCGGCGCTCGACGACCTGGAAGGCTTGCTCGAGCGACGCGAACGGAATTCCCATTTCCCTGGCGAATACATTCATCGTGCCGGCCGGCAGGACTCCGAGGATGCTGCGCGTGCCCGCCAGCCCGCGGACGACCTCGTTGAGCGTGCCATCGCCGCCGGCCGCGATGACGACGGGTTCGCCCTCGGCGGCGAATCGGGCCGCCAAATCTTTCGCCTCCCCCGCGTGGCTGGTGGCATAAAGCGCGAAACGGCCGGCGTGCCGCATGAGAAACCGCAGCACGCGCCCGCCCTTTTGGCCGCGCGCGTGGGGGTTGAAAATGACCGGATACCGGTGCGGTTTCTCCATGGCCGATTCTTCAACGATGCCATTCCCGCCCGCAACCCGATTCCGCCCCGCCTCAGTGATGGGGAGGAAATCCAGCATGCGGAGGCGCGCACCCCCTTGGAGTGCGGTGGGAAGCGCAGCGCCACACCGCTTTGGATGGCGAAGCACCG
>JBBSUD010000247.1:0-4245 GCA_038235225.1 Verrucomicrobiales bacterium | reverse complement strand
GGTCCTGAAATCCAGCACGTGGCCGCCCGTCTTGCCGTCCTTCGAGATGAAATGAAGGTGCCAGCCTGCCAAAGCCACGCCATTCATGGCGAGCGGACTCCAGAAGCCGACCATCGTTCCTTCCACGTCATCGAAATCGAAGGTTGACTGAGTCTTGACCAGCTCGCTCATCACCTTATAGGGCTTGCTTTGCTTGTGCATGCATAGTCGGTCACCTCGTGGCCGACACCATCGCCATCGACGAGATGATATTTCCCATCGAGCAGGGTTACCTCCCCGTCCCAGCCGTCCAACGTTCCAAGGCCGAAGTCGCCTGCGGTACGGATGGGTTCGAGAGTTCTCGAACCGTCGTAAAGACCGCGGGCCAACGCTTCGTAGCTGGAAACCTGGGTGACGAGCTCCCGATCCGGAGCCGGGGCCGCGGCCGGCTGCTCGCGGGTGTCGCAAGCTGAGGACGCAACGGCGAATAAACCGATTGGAATCCAGGCCTTTGTTATCATGATGCTTTATTCGATCGTTTGTCGGATGCCTTACTTCGCGAATCCTGGTTCGGTCCCGGAGCGCTTGATTGAGGCTTCCTTGATCGTCCCGGGTTTCCACTCGCGGGCCATTTCGATGTCCGCGGCCACGTCTTTGGTTTGTCCGGGGATATCCACGATACCGGCCCGATTGTAGAGCACGGGCTGCACATACTGGCGGGTATAAGCTTCGGAATAGTTTCTCCACTCCGACAGCGCATTTTCCAGATGTTTGACGGCGGCGGCTTGGAGTTGCGGCTCACCGTTTTTGTCGAAAAGCGCAAGTTCGCAAGCGCCGCGGGTCTTCGCCGCATAGTAAAGGCCGAGGTGGGACATGGCTTCGATGTCGTCGAGCGTGGCGGTGTATTCGCGGGCAGCGCTTGCGGGAAGAACAGCCCTGCGCAGGTCCGGCAGCGCGGAAAGCGCGCGGGTGGCTGGGTCGTCAAGCAATGTGGCGATTTCCAGCGGCGTCACTCCTTTTGGCATTTTCCCGGAGAGCACTCCGCGACGCCATTGCATGATATTGAGCACGCCTGCGCCGGGCATGGTGCCGCCTTCCATGAAATTCCTGACGGTATAGAATCCCTGCCGGCGGCGGCATGCTTCGGGAAACCATTTCAAATCGATATCTCCCCAGAAAAAGCGCGTGATATGCGGAAAGGTCTTCGATGCGTCCGCCCAGGCGGCGCTGAGTTTCGGCACATCCACTCCGGGGAATCGCGCGGCGATCAGGCGTTCGAACGAGGCGTCAGGAAGGTCCGGATCGTATGCGAGCTTTCCCCAGAGATCGAACGAAAGCCACTGCTTGGCCATTACGGTCTCACGCTTTCCGCCGGGATCCTTGGTAAGAAAATCACGTCCCCAGACGAATCCGTCCGGCCCCATGTAGAATCCGGCGATCTTGTCCTCGGGCGGGATGTTCTTGATAAATGCCCGTGCGAACTCCGGATCCACCCAGCGGAAGCTATAGATGTCATCGTTCCTTATATTGAGGAAAGACCGGAGTTGAGGCGAAAGGAGTGGCAGCAGCGGCTTGATCATCGCCGGATCCGGCACCGAATACATGTGAGCGATGGCGTATTTGTAACTCAGATCCATCAGACACGGCAAGTCGGCGAACGCTTTCTTAACCTCACCGAGCGCGGTCTGGTGGAATCGATGGATCAGACGGAACTTTCGATCGGGTGTGTCCTTGAGTCCGTCGCGAATGCCCTCGCCATAGGTGCGCCACAGCCATTCCTCGTTTTTCATGCCACCCATGTCCTTTGCATGCATTCCCTCGCCGGCTGTGATGCCGATGCCGGCGAGAAGCGGGTAGGTCTTGATCGTCTCGCGGACGGCGCCGCGGACGTAGCCGATGTTTGCAGGCGAATTCTTCTTTGCGGTGATCCCGTCCTTGCCTTCCGCGCCGTAGAAAAACGCGTTCCAGGTAAACCAGTAGATATCCACCCCACGGTCCTTGGCGAGTTGCATGACATCCCGCCAGAAACGGATCTTTTCATCGATGCTCATTTTCTTCACGATCTCGTGATTCTTGAGCATGGAGGGTCTCACGTATCCATCGCCCTGACTTGAGAAACTCGAATCGAGCTTTTCGGTGGTGCGCCATACATCGTCCAGGGCGACATGCGGGTATTCGGGCACCTTGACGATGCTGGGAAAGGGCTGGAGCGACCATAGCGAGAGCAGGTTGAAACGATGGCGCGCCATGTCATCGAACATCTCGTGCCAGTAATCCATTTCCCACATCACGGGAATGTTCTGTTGGGCCGCGTCGCCCGGTTGCGAATAGGTGGGAGTGCGCTGGTCGAGCGGGATATTGATCTTGATGCCGCGATTGATGATATGGGGAGAGTGTTCGGATGACGTGAGTGTTCCGAGGCTTCCCGTGCGGATGGCTTCGGCGACTTCCAGCCCGCCATACATCACGCCTGAGGGATCCACGCCTGTGACGCGTATTTCCTGGATTTCCGATCCTTCGTTCACTACTTGTATTTTGTAAGACTGCGGGCGCGCCGAATCCCTAGTCCTTGTTTTGAGGACGACAGTCACCGATCCACCGCCGGTTTGATTTCCGTCCTTTTCGGTAGGACGGGCGGCCGCCTCCCGTTGGATCTCATCCCGTGCGAATATCCCCGGTCCTCCCGCAGCGGGATCGACCGAAACCCTGATCACCGGCGCGGCAAAAAGGGGAAGCGTAAGAACGGCGCAGATCGCGAGCGATAGATACAAAAGGGTTTTCATAAATCGGGTCAACGGTTAGTGATCCGGGAGGACGAGGGTTTCGAGGGAATCCAGTTCGGGCTTGCCGCCGCGGCTTCCACAGCCGGCTGCAATGAATAATCCGTTTTTATGATAGATGAGCCCGGAACCGTGGCGACCGCGCACGAGCGATGGCAAGGCGTCCCATTTGCCGGTCGCCGGTTGGAAGCGCTCGACCTCGCTGTGGGCATCATTTTGTCGCATGCTTTCACCACCGGCGACTAACAGCGCGCCATCGAGAACAAGCGAGGCGGTGCCGGCGCGCGGCGTTGGAATCGGACTGGCGGCGATTGCCCAGGTGCAGGAGGCAATGTCGAACACATCGACTTCCGGGACGACCTTGTCGAAAACATGGTTGGATGCGCCGTTCGTGCGGCGACCGCCAGCGGCATAGATTTTCCCGTCGATGACTATCGCTTGAAAATGATCCCGTTCGTGAGGGGCATCGGGAAGCTTGCTCCATTCGCCGGTTTCGAGATTACATACATCGAGCCAACCGACATTCCCTTCCCAGTGTCCATTGATAATACCGCAGACGACGTAGAGATTGCCATTCTGGATGACCGCACCCGCGCCACCCCTTCGGCGGCCTTCGGGCAGCGCAGGACCGCGCGACCAGCTATCAGAAGTGGGGTCGTAAACCGGGATGTGGTCGAGCGCCTGTTCCTTCGGATATTTCCCGGTCATGGCACCCACCAGCCAGATCTTTCCATCATGAATCACAGGTTGGAAATGATGCACTTCCACCGGTGGCTTCGCGCCTTCCGACCATGTCTTCGCAGCGGGATCGTAGATATCCACCGGCTGGATGCGCCGCCCGCCCAACAGATAGAATTTGTCTCCCGTCCCGATAAACGCGGCCTCATGTCGGGCATGAGGTTTGCCTGTGGTTTCGACGATTTGCCATTTCGACGGGATGGCAGCCGGCTTGGCTTCGACCGCTGTCAGGGTGATGGCGGAAAAAACGCCAGCGAGAGCGATGATGGCATTGCAGGGAAATTTCATGGGATTCTCGGTCGATGGATCATTTCCGCTTAACCATGGCAAGCCAGTCATCGGCGCCGGGCGCCGTGAGTTCCACTTTGCTGCCGGACAGCAAATCTGTGGAAGATTGCAACGGTCCGCCTTCACGCGGATTGAACCAGGCGACGGTAAAGAAACCCTCCGCACCGGATAAATCGAGACGCGTTTTGCCGCCTTCCGGTAAATAGACGAGATATACTTTGCCGGGATCTGCCAGGCAGTATTTGGAGTTGTCGTGCTTGGGATTTCCGATCAGGCCGTCGAAATTGCTCATCTCTTGTACGGGGATTTCCTGGTCGCGGAAAAATTTAAGCGCGTTGGCGGCGAAATCCCAGGATTTCTCGCGCGAGCGCCAATTTTCACATGTGAGATCGCTCTCCGGATATTTGTAGCCGAAGTAATATTCGACGCCGTCGCCACCGGCCATGAGCGTGCCCCAAAG
>JBBSUD010000246.1:0-4260 GCA_038235225.1 Verrucomicrobiales bacterium | reverse complement strand
CGAAGCGCCACACCGCTTTGGATTCGCGAAGCACCGGACAACGTATTTCAAAGCGGTGTCGCGGCCTGCGGCCTTGCCACCGCACTCCAAAGGCCTGCGGCGGGAAGCGCCTTTGGACTGCGGCGCGGGCGATTCTTCCAGTCCGCGGACTGGAAAGTATTCCCGAATTAAATCGCTTTGGGAATGGAGCCCGTGGAACCATGGCGAGTTCTGACAATTTAACCCCCCAGTGATATGATCTAATCCAACTACCAATGACCTACCATTCCAAACTCGTGACAGGTTCGACTCCTGCACTCGATCCGCAGCCTATGAAAAGAAAGGGAGCGGGACAGACGACGATGGCAGGCATGGTCGCGGTGCTGTTGCTCGCGCCCGGCGAGGCATGGGCGCTGGAGCCGGTGGATCTGGGGGCGGCTGCGCCGTTCACGATCCTGGCAGGGGCCGCCGTCACGACGACGGGTGGCGGGATCATCTTTGGTGACGTGGGTGCCAGCCCGATCACCGGAGACGCGATCAAGCTGACCGCGGAGCAGGTGAACGGGACGATTTACACGGTGGACGCGACCGGCCCGGCGGGATCGACGATCGATCCGGGCTATCTGACTACCGCCAAGGGCGCGCTGAAAACGGCCTACAACGACGCGGCGGGTCGCATGCCGACTCCTTCCGGTCCATTCCTGAATCCGGGCATCCCCGGCGAGCCGGGCAACATGGGCGGGCTGACGTTGGTACCCGGCATTTATAAATTCACCAGCACCGCCTATATCACGGCGGGGGACCTGACGCTCGCCGGTGGCCCGGATGATGTGTGGATTTTCCAGATCGCCTCGGATCTCCAAGTGGGCACCGCCTCGAAGGTAATTCTCTCCGGCGGCGCGCTGCCGCGGAACATTTTCTGGCAGGTCGGCACCTCGGCGGTGATCGAGACCTTCGCGGTCTTTAAGGGGATCATCATGGCGGATCAATCGATCGTCATGAAATCGAGCAGCGCGATGGAGGGAAAAGCGCTCGCATTCACGGCCGGCGTAACCTTCAACGGAACGGTCGGAGTCCTGCCGACCCCGGAGACTCCCCGTTTCACAGCGATCTCGCGGACCACCGCTGGAGCAGTGACCTTGACCGTCGCGACGACTCCTTATTTCCCGCTCACGGTGGAAACGAGCGAGGACATGACCTCGGGGAGCTGGCATGAGGTCGTCACGGAAACGCCCACCACCACGCCGTGGACGTATACGCAACCGGCTCTAGATGCCACCGGCCCAAAGCGATTCTATCGCGCTTTCATCACGCCTTACTGAGTCCCGCTGCCGACGTGCCCGTCGCGGAACGGTGCCCACTGGCTTGGCAACTCCTGATTTTTCCGAATCGGGCACGTCCCTGTTCCCCGTTCCAACCTCTAGTCCCTGACTGAAATCTTTGAGAAAAAACTGAAACACCCCATATGAAAACACCCCGTCCCATCCGCCCTGCGTCATCCACCCGGTCCACCCATGCCCCGCCGTCCCACCCGCTAACGACAGGACCGAAACCGCCACTCACCGGCCTGATCTTGGCCACGGCCCTGCTGATTCCACAAGGGTTGGCGCTGGCCGCAGGGCCGGCCCCGCTGAACCTGCGCTCGACCGCGTCATTCACCATCCTCGCCGCCACGACCATCACCACCACCGGTGGCGGTTCGATCAACGGCGATATCGGACTCAGCCCCGGCACCGGCGCGGCCATTCATCTGACCCATCCGCAAGTCACCGGCACGATCTACGCGGTGGATGCCACCGGCCCTCCCGGAGCGGTGATCGCGCCCGCATTTCTGGACACCGCGATGGGCGATCTCACCAAGGCCTACATTCAGGCCCGCGATGCGGTGCCCGTGCCGGTCGGTGCTTTCCTGAATCCCGGAGCGGGCAACATCGGCGGCATGACGCTGGGGCCGGGGCTTTATAAATTCGACGGCACCGCGCTGATCACCGGAACCAGCGTCACCCTCACCGGCGGCCCGACCGATGTCTGGATTTTCCAAGTGGCGACCGATCTCCAAGTGGGAAACGGGATCCAGGTCATCCTCGCCGGCGGCGCGAAGCCCTACAATATCTATTGGCAAATCGGCACCTCGGCAGTGCTCGGCACCACGGCCGTCTTCAAAGGCACCATCCTAGCGGACCAATCGATCACCATGAATACCGGCAGTACGATGGATGGCCGCGCGCTGGCCTCCAACGGAGGAGTGACCTACAACGGATCGGGCGGCAGCCTGCCGGTTCCCGAGCCTCCGAAGTTCACGGCCATTTCCAAAGCGACTACCGGCGAAGTGGCTCTCGAACTGGAAACCACTCCCAATTTTGAAATCACCCTGGAAAGCAGCACCACGCTGCTGCCCGGTAGTTGGTCCCTGATTCATCAGGAAACGCCGGCATCGAGTATATTCAGATTCACCGACCCCGCTACCCAAGCGACCGGACCGGAGCGCTTCTATCGCGCATCCCTCACGCCGCGCTGACCGCGATTGCAGGCGAGAAATCGGGGACAAGATCTTCCCCGAGTCTTCGTTCGTTTGAATGCCTCGATGCAGCGTGCTCAGAGCCGCGCAAGGACGGCGTCGCCCATTTCCCGGGTGCCGACCTTCGTTTCGCCCGGCTGGCTGGTGGCGATGTCGCCGGTGCGGAAACCGTCGGCGATGGTTTTCGCCACGGCGGCTTCGATGGCATCGGCGGCTGCCGTTTCGCCGAGCGAGAAGCGCAGCAGCATCGCCAGCGAGAGGATCTGCGCGATGGGATTGGCAATGCCTTGGCCGGCAATGTCCGGAGCCGAGCCGCCGGAGGGTTCGTAGAGGCCGAAGTAAAGTCCGTCGTCGCGGCGCTGGCCGAGCGAGGCGGAGGGCAGCATTCCCAGCGAGCCGGAAATCATCGCCATTTCGTCCGAGAGGATGTCGCCAAAGAGGTTTTCTGTGACGAGAACATCGAATGAACCGGGGCGCTTGATGAGCTGCATTGCCGCATTATCGACATACATGTGGCTCAGCTCGACTTCCGGGAATTCCTTGGAAATTTCCACAACCGTCTCACGCCAAAGCACCGAGGAGGCGAGCACATTAGCCTTGTCCACGGAAAGCAGGCGCTTGCCGCGGCACATGGCGGCGGTGAAGGCGACGCGGGCGATTCGCTGGATCTCGCTCTTTTTGTACACCATGGTGTCGAATGCGACCGGTTCGCCATCGCGCTCCTCGCGGCCTTTCGGGGTGCCGAAATAAACGCCGCCGGTCAGCTCGCGAACGCAGAGGACGTCGAATCCATTGGCGATGAGTTCCTGTTTCACCGGCGAGGCGTGGGTCAGCGCGGGCAGGCAGACGCCGGGCCGGAGATTGGCAAATAGCCCGAAATGCTTGCGCAGCGGCAGCAGCGCGCCGCGTTCCGGCTGGGTGTCCGGCGGCAGGCTTTCCCACTTCGGCCCGCCGACGGAGCCGAAGAGAATCGCGTCCGATTTCTCGCAGGCGGCGACGGTTTCCGGCGGCAGCGGGTGGCCTGTGGCATCGATGGCCGCACCGCCGACGAGGTGTTCGGAGCGGGAAATCGAGAATCCGAATTTCGCCTCGGCGGCTTCGAGAATGCGGACCGATTCGGCCATGACTTCCGGGCCGATGCCGTCTCCGGCGAGGATTACGATGCGGTGGCTGCGTGACATGCGCGGGAAAGTGCCGGGACGTTCCGCGGCTGGCAAGGGGAAGGTGCAACGCCGCGCGACCCGCGGAATCCAAGACGCCGCAATGCCCTCCGCGACCCTGCCGCCTCGAAATTCGCTTTCGCATCCCGCCGCTTCCGCTTTATTCGGAGCGGTCGCGAGACGGCCGTCCGAACCAACCAACAACGCTCCATTCGATTTATGAAAACCACCGTCCTCATCGCGCTCTCCGCCGCCGCTCTCTTTTTTCCAAGCTGCACCAACCAGGAAATCCGTTCTGGAGACAGCCACCTCAACGACGGCAACCGGGCCAACGATGGCAAAATGCTCAACGCCTCCGAAAAGATCACGATGGATCAGAAGGACCAAGGCCGCGTCCGCGCCGTGGGTGAGAAAGCGCTATAAGCCGCTGGATTTCAGCGAGGCAGAAGTACTTTGGAGTGCGGTGGCAAGGCCGCCGGCCGCGACACCGCTTTGGATTGCGGCGTCCGGTGCTTCGCGAATCCAAAGCGGTGTGGCGCTGCGCTTCCCACCGCACTCCAAAGGCGCTTCGCGCCGCAGGCCCTTTGGAGTGCGGTGGCAAGG
>JBBSUD010000245.1:0-4362 GCA_038235225.1 Verrucomicrobiales bacterium | reverse complement strand
GGCGCCGGCGGGTTCGTGCTCCGGGTGACGATGAGCGAGAGCCTCTACGTCCAGCGGGGCTCCGTCGCGTACTGGCTCACGATCACCGATCCGCTCCTCCGCGGCCGCTACCAGTTCATGCTTTTCTACTACCCCACCGGCTGGCCGATTTCCTACTCCGCCATGCGCCTGCGCGAGGAGCTCACCGCCCTCGACGAGGTCGTCCGCGATCCCAAGCCCATGGTCGTAATCGGCCACAGCATGGGCGGTTTGCTCGCGCAAATGCAGGTGATTTCCCCCGGCCGGAAAATCTGGAATGCCGAGCTCGGCGACAAGGCGGACGGCCTTTACGACCTCATCACCCCGGACAATCTCGTCAAGCGCACCGCCTTCTTCGAGGCCAACCCCGACATCGGCCGGGAAATCTTCATCAGCACCCCGCACCGCGGCAGCGGCCTCGCCGATCTCTCGCTCACCACGCTTTTCATCCGCTTGCTCAAGGTGCCCTCGAAAATCACCGGCGCCTTCATCGATCTCCCGGGCAACATTTTCGAGCGCGGCCAGCTCACCAGCGTTGCCGGCCTCTCGCCGAGAAATCCGCTCTACAAGGCGCTCGATGAAATCCCCATCCAAGTGCCCTACCACTCCATCATCGGCGACCGCGGCCACGGCGACACCCCGCACAGCAGCGACGGCGTCGTCCCCTACTGGAGTTCCCACCTCGCCGGCGCGCAGTCCGAACTCATCGTCCCCAGCAACCACGGCGCCTACGACGACCCCCAAGCCATCCAGGAAATGCGCCGCATTCTGCTGCTGAATGCGGGCATCCAAGACACCCGCCGGTAGGGAATCCGGCTTGTCCGGCAGTTTTGGCCGGGTTTTTCCAGCCACCGCCAAGCCCGGGTCCGCCGCGGTTGCTTTGGGAAATTCGCCTCCGTCCGATCCGCGAGCGAATGCGCTCGCCGGTCTTGAAATTTTGAAGCCGGAGGCTTCGCAGCTTGTAGCCGGTGGTTGAGCGAAGCGACACCACCGGATTCCGAAACGGGAGAACCCGCGCATCCCGGCGGGATGCAAGCGCCGTACTTTGTCAGCCTTCAGAAATACACGCACTCGCTCAGCGGGTTCGCCCACTGCGCGTATTCCACATCCGCAGGCAGCAGCAGCGAGCGCGCGTCCGATGGGATGAACGTCAGCGTGCCGCCGGGAGCGAGGTGCGGATACATCGCCGCCAGCTGGAACCACTCGTCGAAGCCATAGTCCGGCCAGTTCGAGAAACGGATCGGGCGCTGGCCGAGGCCGGGGATGTTCGCCGTGAGCGGTAGCGAGCCGTGTCGCCAGTGCCAGACGACCGCCTCGATCACCTCCCGCACCGGAATTCCGCCGCGTGCGCCGAAATGCCCGCCCAGAATCGGCCGGTAGCGGACGGATTCCCGCAAGTCCGAGTTGTAGTACCCCGGCACCCGCCACAGCCCGAGTCCCGCGTCCGCCATCGCCTCAGTGCGCGCGATCTCGTGGGAAACCTCGTTCATCCTGTCGGTATCGATCACCGTGACCAGCGCGCCCTCGTCCTCCAGCGGCAGGAAGCGCCAGAATCCGCCCGGGCAGTAGCGGATCGAGGAGCTTTTCATCAAGTAAATCTCGCATCCCAGCGCCCGCAGTTCCAGCGTCAGAAAATCCAGATCCGCCGCCAGATAGAGCCGGAACGTCACTCCCGGATGCCGCTCCACCGCCCCCGGCGTGTGAACGAATAGCGGCTCGATGTAGCTGCCCCACGGATCGATCCGTTTCACCAAGCCCATCCGCCGGGCGTCCACCAACATTTCCCGCGGCGGCCGGGGCGGATCCGGGTCACCCCCGTTCGCATGCCTCCAGAACAGCGTCGCGCTCACGATGTGCCGCCGCGCTGCGGGCGCGGAGAAGCAAGGACACCCGGAGATAGGGTGAGATTAGACCTTCCCTTCCGGCGTCTGTTATGTAAAACGCGAGCGCTTGAAATTACGGGGCACTCCGGAATCCCAATCATATGAACGCAAGAACCGCTACTCGCATTTTAGGGACGATATTTGCAGTCGTTGCGATTTTCCTGGTCGGTCTCGCGCTCTTTCCAAGGCCAACTGCGCCAGAAGCCGTAGTCGAGCCGTCCGTGCCTCCCGGACCGCCGGATAAGCTTCAGCGGCAAGTCGTCACCTCCCGGCCAAGAAAAACCCGTCCCTCGGCGGAGATCCCGGTAACTGAAATATCGATTCAAAACCAATCCGACGTCCCGCTTGAATCCGCACAACCCGCCGCACCCGATCCCGACGAGGAATTTTTGAAAGGAATCGCGTCGCACCCACTGGACCAAGCGAATCTGGAGGTGAGGCTGGAAGTCGAACGCCGCATCAAGGATGGGGAGAAACAACGGGCAAAGCTGATATTCTCGGAAGAAAAGAATAACACGGTCACCGTAGCTTACGCCGTCAAGCAGCCATCCGCGCAGGAGGTCGCGGAAATGCTGAAATTGTACCAGACGTTTCTGAACCTCCAGACCAACCAACAAGGCAGGGAATATGTGGATCAGCGATTTCAGTATCTGGTTGATGTCTTTAACCTGACCGAAGGCAAATATCGGCTGCTCTATGCAACCATTCCTCAAGCCGCGGGCGGCATAACTGTGTACACCTATTCCTACCCGGCATCAACCGAGCAAGAATGTATGAACATCTTAAAGCAGGAGCTGGCGCCTAGGGCTCCGATGGTTATTGGGGTTCCTTATACCTCCCGGCATGGCCAGTATTCATTATACCGCGATCTAAAAATTGGCTGGAGAATGGATCACTTGGTTTCAGAAGATTTGACTAAATCATTCCGTCCGGTCCATCCTTGATTTCATAGATCCACGACAAACCACGGTTCTAGCTTGAGACACACATCGGTTGCTGTAATGGTCGCAATCGTGGCGTTTTTAGATCAGTCTTGTCGAAAAGAAGATACCGATAAAAGTATTACCTTTGGGAAACAAGAGTCGTCGAGTAAGGGAAGGATATCCATTCAGAATGAGGAATTGGCATCGACAACAGAAAACTCTCTTCACGGGACTGAATTGAAAGTCGCCATCAATGCTCTGCTTAGCACAGATCTCGAAGCTGCGGCACACCTGCTGATCGAGGCGACTCAGGACGGCTCAATTTCCGGAGAAGATTTGGCGGGATATGTAATGTCGTTGTTTGCGGGCGATATATCTACCTCGGGGCAAAGAATCGGACCGGCACTTTCTCTCCAAGTTTTCGAATGTCTCGATAGCGCGGGGAAGAGCCGCGCTTCCGAATACCTGATTCGAGCTCTGGCCACCAATGACGGTTCGAGCGTAGCCAAGTCGGCTTATGACCAACTACCGCCGGGAATTGCGCGTATCAAGGCGATCAAACCACTGATAGATGGATTTCTGAAAGAAAAAACGACAAAGGATGTCCTGCTCATGATTGCGTCGCTTGAATACCCAGAAGAACGCGTGAAGGCAATGGGAAACTCGTATTTAATGGATGCCGATCGAGCGGAGGCTGGACACGATCTGACTAAAGCGCAGGGGATTCTGGAAGGCGTGGCGGATCCGATGATCAAAAGCACTCTATTGAATGCACTCGCTTTAGGTATTGATCCGGCTATGGACGGAGGTTCGGTACGCCAGTGGCTCGAGAAGGAAGGCCAAAATCTGACACCCAAACAAGTCGGGAATGCTTGGGTTGCAATTGTCAGAAGGCCGGATGTTTCGGTGCGTGATTTAATTGAACTGGCGGGAATTGAATGAATCGAAAGCAAGGCCCGTGACAGCGGATTGAGCGCGATTGGAAATTTGCTCGGAGGGCGTGACGCATCCGATGCCAATGCCGTGATCGCGAGTTTGCAGGATCGGAAAGAGCAACTCAGGATTGCATCTGCATTGACATCAGTTTCCAAAGGTCTGAACGGGACGATTGAATTCGGCGTGCAATTGACGGACGAGGGAGCGAGGAACGTGTATTTCGCACAGACCGCCACGTTTTATGGATATGAATCGGGGTTGGTCGACGACAACCCACTACTGAATCGCGTTTCCGACCAGACGTTGCGTGAACAGACGCGGAAGCAGATCAGACTGGGCTTGGAATCGATGAGAGAATAATCATGACAACTCTAGATACCTGCTGTGTTCGGCCCGATTTTTTCCGCATTTATCTGGTATTGTTGGTTTTCTCATTAGGAGCATCCAGTTGCAAACAGCAACGAGACGCAACGAAAGATGGTCTGGGTGCCACCATGAAAAAGGTGGATCGCGCTGCGGATGAGAAATTGTCGGCAATACGACATGAGAGCCGTTCGGCCAAGCGGTTGGTTGGTGGTGTCGATCCTGAAGTGGAACGGATC
>JBBSUD010000244.1:0-4431 GCA_038235225.1 Verrucomicrobiales bacterium | reverse complement strand
CGGCCGGCGCGCGCGACCAGCGGCCCGCGCCATCCATGAGCCAGGCGTGGTTGCGGCCGTGGTCGTCGTCATTGCCGGCCATCACGTTGAAGGCGGCGCGCCGGAAAACCTCATCCACCGCGCCGCGGTCGCCGGTCAGGCTGCGGGTGACTTCGATGAGGTCGCCGTATTCCAAACCGTCGCGCAGCGGCGTGTGCGTGAGGCCGGAATACGAATGCAAATGGAGCCTGCCGGACGGTTCGCGATCGAAACGCCGGCTGAGGAAATGGCAGGCGCCGGCGGCTTCCAACAGACGCGTTTCCGGCACTGCGATGCCCGCTTCCCGCGCCATTTCCGCATATGCCGCCTCGATCCGGCCTTCCTGAAGGACCGGCTCCGTGTCGAACTTCAGCAACCACGCGCCGAAGCCGGCGGGCGGCGGGTCGTCCAGGCGGATTTCCTCGAAATCGTCGGAAATCGCCAGCAATGCCTTGGCCCGCGCGCCGCCCGGCGACATCCCACTGCGGACGAGCGCGCCGAGCACCTCGGACGCCTCGCCTTGTAGCGCCAGCCGCGCCGCTTCCACGAGTTCGCCGAGTTCCGCGACCATTGAATCGTTGAAATCCGCCGCGTCCGACACCGGGTGAAATGCCAGCGCGCCCATTTTCCGGTCGCCTTGGCAGGCCAGTTTGCGCAGCGCCGTGACGCGGTTCCACGGGATGCCGCGCGTCTCGAAATGCTGCCGCATCAGCCGCTCGCCCCACCAGTCCGGCAGCGCGTCGTGGAAAAGTCCGTGCAGCGTGGCAAATCCCGGCGTTGGCGTGCTGACCGCTCCGGCGGTCGCGTTCGGGAGGTAAATCGGCGAGAGTTCGCGGCCGCCGGCGGCCCAAGCGGCATTGTATTGGAAATGGACCGCGCCCCGTCCGTCCTCAATCAGCCGGCCGACCTGCGCCGGATTTTCCCCCGCCCAGTGGACCTCAATTTCCATGGTCCGCTCCTTTCGGCTTCCGCGCCGGTGCGCGACGGCGTTCGGCGAGCTTCACCGCTTCGATGGATTCCATTGCCACCGGCTTCGCGAACCATTCGCGCAATCCGCCATCCGCATCCAGCGCGATCGCCAGGTGAATCAGCCGCTGAAGCGACCCGTGTCCCTTGGATTCGAATAACTTGAGTGTGGAAAGCGCCACTCCCGCCCGCTCTGCCAGTTCCTCCTGCGTCCACCCCTTCGCCAGTCGCAGGGCCCGCAATTTCTTCCCGATTTCCCGGGCGAGCGAAACCGGATTCCGCTGGGTAAAAGCCGATATTCTGTCCATTGCGAACCAATTTCCCCGTTTCAGCTAAAATAGCAACTGTTGATCTCCTCCTCTCCGGACATGGCTGAACAGATCAACCGCGGAATACTCGGAAATCACGGAAGGAAGATGGAGCAAAGCGAATCCCAAACTCCGTTCTCCCTCGTCCGTCGCCCCCATCAGCGGTCCGAGATTCTCACCCCGTCCACCGCCCGCGCCCGGAAACGGACGACGGAATCCGGCAGGCCGGAAATGGCCAGATTCTCGTTGTCCGCCCATTTAACGACGACCGCCGGCTGGCCGCGGGCCACGAGCGCGTTGCCTCCGCCGTCCGGCACGGCCGATTTCCCCTGCACCAGCGAGACATTCGTGGTGATCGCGGAATCCGGTCCGGTCCGGCGGTACAAGACCGCCGTGCGGGTGCCGTCGGGGGAGGGGAATTGCCGGACGTTGTCGTTCTGGAAATCCGGGAAGAACTGGCTCAGCCCGATCAACGCCCCGCCCGTCAGCAGGATCACGCCGGCCACGCGCAGGACGAACACCGCCCGCGTCGTCATCGGACCGGGCGGCTTCCGGCGGAAATCCGGCAGGGGTTCCTTTGTGCTTCCTAACTTCAAAGTTGGAAGGTGTCGTCCGCCGGGGTTTCCCCGGTGGAGATGCGCACCTCGCCATTGGCGGCCAGGTGGGTGAGGCAGTGATAGACGTCCTCCGGGTCGGCATCGGTCTCGGTGGCGACGCGGTCGGCGGTTTTCGCCTCGCCGGTGAGGTGGCCGCGGACGGCGTTGAGCGTTTCGATGAAGGCGCCGGCGGCTTTTTTCCCGGCCTCCACGCCGGGTTGGTGGTAGGCGTTAACGTTCACGAGCGAGGCGTAGAATGAGACCGTCCGCTCGAACAGCGCGATGAGCAGCCCGAGCTGGAACGGCGTCACTTCCGGGATGGAAATCGTCAGCGAAAGCCGGCCGGATTCATGCAATGCCTTGCGGGTGCCGCGGAGAAATCCCTGCAAATAGTCCGCCGTCGTGTTGCCCGGCTCGACCTCGATGCTGTGACCGTTCCGGCCCTTGCGGACCTCGATGAAGGTCACGAAGAAATTGTTCACCCCGTCCCGGAGCTGTTGGACGTAAGCATGTTGGTCGGTCGAACCCTTGTTGCCGTAAACGGCGATGCCTTGGTGGACGACGTTGCCGTCGAGGTCCTTTTCCTTACCCAGCGATTCCATGACGAGCTGCTGAAGATATTTCGAGAAGAGCACGAGCGAGTCCTTGTAGGGCAGCACCACCATGTCCTTCTCGCCGCGGCCGCCGGTGGCGCTGTGCCACGCCAGCGCGAGCTGCATGGCGGCGTTTTTCGCGGCGTCAGGCCGGCGGGTTTCGCCGTCCATGGCGGCGGCGCCTTCGAGCAATTTATCGATATCGATGCCCTGCAATGCCGCCGGCACCAGCCCGACCGTGGACAGCACCGAGGTGCGCCCGCCGATCCAGTCCTCCATCGGGAAGCGGGCCAGGAAATGGTGCTGGATGGCATATTGATCCAGCTTCGACCCGCCGCCGGTGATGGCGACGGCGTGGCGGCCGAAATCCAGCCCGCCAGATTCGAAGGCCGCCTTCGCCTCCAGCATGCCGTTGCGCGTTTCCGCTGTGCCGCCGGATTTGGAAATCACCAGCACGATCGTTTTCTCCAGCCCGAGCGGCGCCAGATCCGCCAGCACTCGGTCCATGCCGGCCGGGTCCGTGTTGTCGAAAAAGTGGATCGGCAGCCGCGCCTCGCCGCCCAGCGCCTGCGCCACGAGTTGTGGCCCGAGCGCCGATCCGCCGATGCCGATCAGCAGGATTTGGCGGAAGCCGCCGCCGGTCGGGGCGGAAATCGCGCCGGTGTGAATCTTCTCGGCGAAGCGCTTCAGCTCGTCGAGCGGCCGGGTGATCGCGTCGCGCAGCTTGTCGTTCGGGGCGAGGTGCGGATTTCTCAACCAGTAGTGCCCGACCATGCGGCCCTCGTCCGGGTTGGCGATCGCGCCGGATTCCAGCGACTCCATGTCCGCGAAGGCCTTATCGATGCGCGGCTGGAGCGCGGCCGCGTGGTCCGCCGCCATGTCCATCAGGGAGAGATCGAGGGAAAACCCGAGCTGCGGGTAGCGGACAAGCGATTCGTTATAGGATTGCGCGGGCAGGAGGTGGTGGGGTTCGGGGATCAAAAAAGCGGGCTAACAGACCGCCGCGCGGCCTCGCTGGAACTTACCCTCTCCACCAGCGGAGCGGCAAGCGGGCAGTGCGGCGGCATCAATCGTAGACCAGAATCGAGACGACCCGGTGCGGCTCCAGCTTGGCCCTGCCGCCGAGAAATCCGAGCTCGATGAGCACCGAAATCGCCACGATTTCCGCGCCCAGCTCATCAAGTAGCTTCACCGCCGCCGCCGCCGTGCCGCCCGTCGCCAGCAAATCGTCCACCAGCAGGACCTTCTCGCCCGGCCGCAGCGCGTCCTCGTGCAGCTCCACGACCGCCTCGCCGTATTCCAGCGAATACGCCGTTTGGCGCGTCTTCCACGGCAGCTTGCCCTTCTTCCGCACCGGCACGAATCCCACGCCCAGCCGGTCCGCCACCGCCGCCGCGAAAATGAAGCCCCGCGCGTCGATGCCGACAATCTTGTCGATCTTCGCGCCGCCCGCCGTCTCGCACAGCAGCGTGACCGCCTGCCGGAACAGCGCGCCATCCGCCAGAATCGGCGTGATGTCCTTGAAGACGATCCCCGGCTTCGGGAAATCCGCCACATCCCGGACCGCGTCGCGCAAGGAAGTCATTTCGCTCATGCGCGGAAGCTAGGCGGCCCGCCCGCACGTGGGAACGACAAAGCCGCCCCCCGTGGCGGCGCTTTGCAAGCGCCAAGCCCAGTGCCACTTCATCCAGTCCGCGTGATTCATCTAACGAGTAATACCTCATCTTCCCGGGCCGCCAATGTTTTCGGATTTCGTTACCCCGCCGATCAGGGACCAGCATCTCCGGCGACCTTTCAGGCCGCGATAGTCCGAATACGGGCGACCCCGGGCTGAAGCCCGGGGCTCGGGTTCCCTGGCTAATTCCGGGCCGTATTCGCAGGCTGTAAGCCTGAGGGAACAAAGCCCCGGGTTTCAGCCCGGGGACAGCTTCCGTTAGCAAATTGCGGCCT
>JBBSUD010000243.1:0-4448 GCA_038235225.1 Verrucomicrobiales bacterium | reverse complement strand
GATCCGCTGCTGTTCGACCAACTGGCGGCAACGATCGGTGACACGCCGACCACATCCCAGAAAAGTCCGTCGGCTCCGGTCCAGGTATTTACCAATCCACTGAGTCCAACGGTGACCACACCGCCCGTATCCGCCCACGCCGGCGTGCGGAAGCCTTGGGCTGCCAGGACAAGGTTGGTTCCCGGGGTTCCGGTGATTCCTCCCGTGTGTTCGATCACGGCAGTAGGGCCGGCTGTGCTGGGAACTCCTCCAACAAACTCGACCGTGTTGGTACCGTTGAGCACGAGGTTGTTGGAAACGAGCCTAGCGGAAGTGGTGTCGTTGATCACCAGGATGGCTCCAAGTGTGGTGCCCAAGGTGAGCGTGCCGCCGATGGTTCCTTCGCCGGATAGGCGCGAGCCGTCTCCGATGAGGAGCGCGCCGGTGTAGCCGCTCGCGTTGCCTATCAAGGCCAGTGATCCTGCTGGGCTAACGTTAACGCTACCGGATCCTGTGAGTGTTCCGAATGTGCCGGTCATGAGGTTGAGGACCGACGATCCTTGGACATTCACGGTGGAGTCGATGGAGGTGCAAACGCCGGAAACGGTCACGGTGGAGGCCGCGTCCGCTCCTGTCACCCGGAGTGTCTTGCCTCCAGATACACCGACGACTTCGTTGTAGGTGCCGTCATTGACGATCACCGTGGTGCTGTCGTTGGCCGCGAACAACGCTTTTCCAATGGTGGCGAAAGCGTTGGTGCCGAAGGTGGCGGGCTGGGCACCGGCGGTGCCGGCATCCGCATCGGCGATCGGGTCGCCGGCGTTCATTCCCGCCCATGAATCATCGACGTAGACCACGGTTCCGGCTTTGGTGATGTTCACCGTGACGGTGTTGGATGAGGTCGTTCCACCGGTTCCGGTTGGTCCGTAATCGACGGTGAAGCCGAAGTTATCGGTTGTCGGTGCGACAAGCGCGCCATTGGCATTGTAGCTGTAGTCACCATTGGCGGCGACGGTCAGTTGCGCGCCGGAAGGAAGAACCACGGGGACTCCGACATTCGCCGAAGATCCTGCCACTTGGGCCACCGTCACCAAATCGGTTTGATAGTTGAAGTTCGAACGCACCGATGCGGCACGGATTTCCGCGAGGAAAAAGGCGTTTCTCGCCAACGGATCGGCATCGGAATCGTGCGCGGTGATGCGGATTTTGGCGACGGTTGAGCCGTCGGCCACCACTCCCTGTGAAGAGACCCGCACGAATCTAGGCGGCGCGTCGGAAACGATCGCGCCGGTTACTTGTCCCAGCACTGCACCGGATCCATCCAGGAAGGCCACGTCGATGTTGTTGTCTCGATCAACATTCGCGTTACGTCCATAGATATCGACGACAATCTTGTTGTCGGCACCGTCGACCGCCGGTGTGACGAGGCTGTATTCGAGGATCGCATCCCCGGACGTGCCGACGGCGTCGTTGTTGTGGAAACCGGAACCACCGTTGCTGGTACTGAAAGCCTGATAGGGCAGGGGGTTGGCCGGACTGAGCGGATTGTAGGCAAAGGGGTCGCTCAGGGTGCCCTCGGGGGAACCACCGAAGGCCGAAGCTCCGAGGACCACCGTCGGAGGGCTGACAAGATTCAGCACTTCCGCCGCATCAAAAGCGATTTCCACATTATCGATTCCCACATAGCCGAAACCGCCGCTGTAGTTATCGATGAAATCCAGAACGTAGGTGGCTCCCGGATTTGCAGCCTTGATCACCGCGAGCGTGGCGCTGCTGAAGCCGTTTTCCTGATAGGAGTTCGCATTGCCATACCGCCGCCTGTGGGCGACATAAGCATTGTCTGAAAGGCGGCGCAGGCCGACTCCCTGGAAGCCTGTAGCCGAGCTGGTTCCACCGTTGAAAGTCGTGGCGGCTGTCAGGTTGGCCGGTAGATTGGCAGACCCCTGACCAGCGTAGAACGAGAACCGGATGCGCCTCCTGTCCTCCAGTTGGAAGGGCGGCGACGTCATCACGAGGTTCGGGTGGGCCGAATCCTGGTTTCCCGTGCCATTGGCAAAGCCGCCGGTCGCTCGTCCACCGGGAAGTCCGGCTTGACCAGGATAAACCTGAACCGATGGGAAACTAACGCCGGCCGTGTCGGTCCATGGCGCGAGGATCTTGCCGTCATTCAGTCCGGGGCAGTCGAAGCCGTAGGCGGCGGATATGACTGAGGTATTGAGCAGGTTGCCGCTGACGGCCGGTCCGGCCTCGCTCGCGGTTATGGTCCGCGACCGGGCGGTCGGGGCCTGCGCGTGGCTGGTCCCGCTCAAGCCGAGACCGAGCAGGAGACATAAGGATTTTGATTTCATGGGGTTTTTGTTAGGTTTCGATGTGACCGTGATCTACTATCCCGGAGAACCGAGTGAAATATCCTAATATATACATTCCGGAAACGACAGGGAAAAGTGGTTCTCGGAATGAATTCGGTAAAACAGACAAGTCCCATGCGACCGCGGGAATTATCGTGAGCACCCATTGCTTCAGCAGGTCCGGAGCCGGAGAGCGCGCTGGTCCTTGCCGCCATGGAGGTGGGCATCTGACTGGGGGATTGATCGCCTAACGCAATCGGCGACAGCGGGACCGTGTGGCCCGCATCAGCCGATCACGCGTTGAAAAAGCCAGAAGGCACCCATCGCGGAAATGGCCAGCGCGCCGACAGCGATGACCGGATCCCTGACGCGCTCTCCCTGACGGCCGAGGTAGGCAAGCAACGGCCAGATGGCGATAACGATGCAGGCCTGGCCGATCTCGACACCGACGTTGAAGGCGAACAGGGAAAGCCCCATCGCCCCGCGTGGCAGCACAATTTCCTGGAGCACATTCGCAAATCCAAAGCCGTGGATCAGTCCGAAGGCGAACGCCAGCGCCATCCTTGGATCGCGGCCGCCCCTGCCGAAGAGCGCGTGCAGTCCGACGAAAACGATGCTCAGCGCGATGACAGGTTCCACCAGTGCGGAAGGCGGTGAAAGGATGCGGAAGGTCGCCAGCCCGAGCGTGATGCTGTGGGCCACCGTGAACGATGTTACAATTCCCAAGAGCTGCTTCAGTCCGCCATCCAGCAACAGCAGTCCGATGATGAACAGGATGTGATCCGCGCCAATGAAGTTGTGATGGATGCCTTGCCGGACGAATTCCACGAAGATGGTCCAGCGCCCCTGATGACGGGTGGTTGGAAAGGTGACGGTGGGATGATCCGCCGTCAGGATGTCCTGCCTGATGAGTTCGGAGCCGCTATAGACATTCACGAAGGTCCGGCGGCGGGGATCGTAGGGAAACAAGGATCCGTTGACAGTCAGGTTCTCGGGAGCGGCGGACCAGGAGTTGGACCACGCGACAATCAGGTCACGCTGTCCGGGGTCAGGTGTGATTTTGCCAAGTTTCAGGGGCAGTTTGGCACCGTCGGCTGCCATCACGAGTTGGTCGAGCATTGCGGCGGAGATCATCTGCCGCCGGCTTTCCAGCGCCGTGGGATCAAGCAACATCGACGGGTTCGCATCCGGGATGCCAAAATGAGGATCCTGCGGCTCCATCTGATCCTTCCTATCTGGGATCATAAGTCACACGTGCAAAGAGCAATATTTGGAGAGCTGCCGCCCAACGCTATCCGAGCCGGAACCGTGCGGGTAAATGCGCGATGATCGACGAGGTCAGCGGTACTTTCGGCTGGGATCGCAAGCACGCCATCGAGGCCATCCGCTGCGGCCCGCAAGCCTTCGACGAGCCCGGTTGGTTCGAAGCCGACACCGTCTCCCACGGCGGCGGCAGCAGCAGCGGCGCCTTCCTCTGGAGCCTGACGCTTACCGACTTCCACAGTGGCTGGACCGAGCTCGCGGCCCTCTGGGGCAACAGCGGCGGCGAAGTGCGCGCCGGCCTCGAACGCATTGAAAAGCGCCTGCCCTTCTCCATGTTGGGATTCGACTGCGACAACGGCAGCGAGTTCCTCGACGAGATCGTCGAAGCCTACCTTCTGCGGAGAAACCGCAGCGTCGGATGGACGCGCTCGCGCGCCTACAAGAAGAACGACCAGGCCCATGTCGAACAGAAGAACTTCACCCACGTCCGGCAGTTGTCAGGTTATGGCAGCTTCGGCGATCTGGAACTCCGCGAGCAAGTCAAAGACCTCTACGAAAAAGCCTGGCTGCCCCTGCGCAACCACTTCACCCCCGTCATGAAGCTCGTCGAGAAACAACGCGTCGGCAGCAAGGTTTACAAGAAATACGACACCCCCGCCACGCCCTGCGACTGGTTGTTAGCCTGCGCCAAGGTCAGCGAGGAAACCAAGACCTGCCTGCGCGCCGCGCGTGCCGCCCTCGATCCGATGGACCTCGCCGCCGACATCGAGCGCGGCTGGAGCGAGTTTTCGCCATCGTCACGCGCATTGAGGAAGACCGTCAGGACGAGATCCAACGCGCTGGGGAGTCCCCGTGGGG
>JBBSUD010000242.1:0-4473 GCA_038235225.1 Verrucomicrobiales bacterium | reverse complement strand
TGCCCTCGATCTGGATGTTGACGTTCGGATAGACCTTCTTGAAGCCCTCCGCCCACAGCGTCATCAGATTATTAAGAGTATCGGAGCCGATGGAATTGAGATTCCCGGAAATGCCGCTGACGGATCTGTATTTCGGCAGCGCCGGATCGATGTGGGACTCCGCGGCGAGGCCGGTGGCGGCGAGGCCGAGGAGCATGAGCGAGGTCTTGATGAGCTGGTTTTTCATGGTTTGTTAGGTGGGTTCGTTGCTTGTTGGAATTGGTTCATTTTATGGGAGTCGAACGATGCAGGAGAAGTGACGATCTCGTCACGTGACACCGTCCGCGGAGAGCGGAGCATCGGGGTTACCAAGAGATGCGCAAGCCGGTCTGGAACGAAAGTCCGCTGAAATCGCCGCCATCGTTGGCGTTGTCACGCATGTCGACGTAGGCGAGGCCCGCCTGAAGCTTCAGCTTCTGGCCATAGACATAGTAGTTCAGGCCGGCATAGATTTCCTGGTAGAAATCGCCCTTCGCACCGGACTGGAGGGCAGATTCATAAGTGCCGTAGCGCACGCCGTTGTCCCCGTCGCTATCCACCAGGGTGTAGCGCAGGACGCCTTGGAGCTTCTCGTTGAAGTTGTAGAACGGCATTACCACAAAGCCCCAGATATCCGGCTGGCTGCCATACCCCTGCCCGGCGGAGAGATCCGTCCGCAAGCCGAAATCATCCTTCAAATAGCGGAAATTCAGCGACCCCACATTTTCCAGCGAACGGTTCGAGAACAACGGTTCGGCGGAGACGGTCGGCTCGTTGTAAACATAATTGAGCGAAAGCAAGGCCTCCTCCGACCCGAGACATTTCGAGAAATCGTAACCGATCGACGCCAGCCACGACGACCCCGCGTCGAAGCGTCCGAACTCCTTGGTGTCACGGCCTTGCGAGTAAACGCCGGCCGTATAAACCCAGTTGTCGATTTCTCCGCTGAAAGTGATGCCGGGCAGATACTCGTAGGTGAACCAAAGGTTATTGGTGAGGTTGTTGCGGTCGATGGTGAGGAGTTCCTTGGACGAGGTCGCGCCGTCGAGCGTGAACGGCATGCTTTGCTTGCCAATTTTCACATTGAAAGCGTCCGAGTATTTCCAGCCGACATAGGCATCGGTCATGCGCTGGTACCAGGGGTCCTCTTCCGGCTGAAAATCACCCTCCACATGGAGCGTGAAATTCTGAAACAAGGTGGCCTTGAAGCCGGCGCGCAGGCGGCGGGTGTTGAACTCGTCGTAATGCAGGCTTTCGCCGGATGACCCGCCGGGCCGGAAGCCATCCCCGTCGATGTGGGCGTAGTCGAACTGGGCGCGGCCCGTGAAGGCCAGCTTCTGAAGGTAGGGGTTTTCCTTATTATCGTAGAGCGTCGCGGCGTCGAAGATCCCCTTAAGGAAGTCCGGCGCGCGGGCCTCCTCGGCATGGACCGCGCTCGCGACTCCAAGTGACGAGATTGTGACAATGGCGGCGAACCGGGCATTCGGGGACAGGTTTCTCATGATTCTCATTGGATTGAACCGCAGCGACCTGCGGTGAATTGGTGAGGAAACTGTCACAATCGGAGGGGGCTCCCAGCCGACTCATGTGACAACTCCGTCACATTGTCACAATGCGGCGCGGCGCGTTTCGGGCCCGGAAATCGCCCCGATTCGTCCCTCAAAGCAGGCGGCCGGCGGGTGCTGTGTTCGATTTCCGCACCTGCACGGCTCCATCCGGATTCCATCGATTTCCCCCGGCGGCTTGGGACTCGGAAACCGGGCCTTGGCTTCGCTTCGGAAATCCCCGGATTCGCGGGAAATTGGTTCGCGAATGCCAGAACCAGCGTTTACGCCGACGCCACAATTATGCCGAAGCCGGGTGCCAGCGTCGAAGCCAGCCAGCGCGGAGCCGCGGAAGTGCGCTTGAGCGGGAAGCTGGCAGGACTGTCGCTGCCGCGGCAGGTTCTGATTTTGGCATTCTGGCCGCTGCTGGAGCAGATTCTGGCGTTTTTCGTCGGCATGACCGACCTCTTGATTTCCGGGCGAATGGTCGAAGGTGCGGAGCGGGTCGCGGTGCTGGATGCGATGGGGCTGGGCGGCTATGTCGCCTGGTTTTTCAACATCCTCCAAGGCGCGGTCGCGACCGGAGTGATGGCCTTGGTGTCGCGTGCGGTCGGCGCGCGCGACGAGACGCTGGCGAATCGGGCGCTCGGACAAGGAGTATGGCTGGGGATTGCCGCTGGTTTCGGCTCGTTGTTACTTCTCCAGGCGGGAGTGGGTTTCTTGATTCACTGGATCGGCCTGAGTCCCGAGGCATCCGGACAGGCGGAGGAATATTTGCGGGTGCTGGCATTTTCGGGGCCCTTCAGCGGTGCGCTGTTTGCGATCAATGCCGGTCTGCGCGGCGCGGGCGACACCCGCACGCCGTTCTTCGCGATGATCGCAGTCAATGTGGTGAACATGCTGTTGAGCTGGGCGCTGGTATTCGGGCCGGAGCCGCTGGGGGGACATGGAATCGGCGGCATCGCGGGCGGCTCGGTGGTGGGTTGGCTGGCAGGTCTGATAACGGTGGTGTGGATGGTTTCCAGCGGGAGGAGCGAGCGATTGTTGCATTGGTCCAAGGCGAGTTTGCGGCTTCATCGCGAGACGCTGGCGAGGATTCTGAGAGTGGGCGCGCCGCAGTCGCTGGAGATCGCGGGCATGTGGACGATCCAGGCATTCGGGGTGCGGATGATCGCGGGATTGGCCAGCGAGGGGGCGCTCGGGGCGCACATTATGGCGATCCGGGTGGAGTCGATGAGTTTCCTGCCGGGCTTCGCGATCGCGACCGCGGGTGCGGCGCTGGTCGGGCAGTATTTGGGTGCGGATTCGCCGGAAATGGCGGTGAAAGCGGTGCGGCTGTGTTGGAAATCCGCGGTGGTGCTGATGTCGGCGATGGGTGTGTTTTTTGTGTTTGGCAGCGAAATGTTCATCGGCTGGATGGCCCCGGGCAGCGAGCTGCACCTTCATCTTGCGGCACCATTGTTAGTGGTAAGTGCGTTTTCCCAACCGTTCTTCGCGACCGGCATCATCCTGAAGACCTCCATGCGCGGAGCCGGAGCCACCCGATTGGTGATGCGTAGGTCGTTCGGAATCATGTTCTTCTTCCGGGTGCTGGTGTTATGGCTCCTGGTGCGCCATGCAGGCCTCACCTTGACGGGAGTGTGGGTGGTATTTGCGCTGGATTTGTTCACTCAGTCGGTGGTCTTCTCGCGCCTGCATTTCCGCGGCAACTGGCTGGATGCGCGGGTATGAAAACGAATGATTTTCGGGGCGCGCGATTCGATAGCGGTCTTCAAATGAACGGGATCGATCGTCTTCGGAAATTGCCATCATCGTGCTTGATCTGGCGATATACGAAAAAGCCGCTCCTCAGCGGGAGCGGCTTGGGAGGCAATGTTCAATTTACGTCGTCGTTGCGATGCTTTCCGTGCTTCTTGTGTCTGCGATGGGCTTTGTCTGAGCCCGATCCCCGGTTCCATGACCACGGAGAGCGCTTTTTCGGGCCGTTTCCGGCGAATCGGATTCAAGCTCCGCTAGAGTTCCGCTCAGTTGCCATCTGAGCCGGCCTCCGCATCGAGCCAATTGTTGAGAAACTTTTTCCACTCGTTCTTCCAGGTTTCCTCGTCGCCATTGGCTCGCGCGATCCAGCCGCGGTGGAAGGCGGAGCCGGCGAGGGGGAGCTTGCGGCTGGCGTGGCTGCGGAGAGCTAACAAAGGATCTTGGTCAGGCGGCGTCCGAACCTGGAGCTTATCCACGAGGTCGGCGAAACGGGTTTCGAGGAACTGCGGTCGGTCCGCACCTGCCGGTTGATGCAGGGAGCGCGGGGTGCCGAATTCGATGACGGGTCTGTCATCGGTATTAAGCGGAAATTTCCCGAACAGATCGGCGGCGCGGGTGACATTGCCGCCGTAGAAAAGCAAAATGGTTTCGGTGTTGATGGGCAGCATCAATTCCTGCATGTCGAGGTAGGAGGCACCCACTACAGCGGGTTGTTTGTCGTGCGTGGCATCCAGGTTAGAGGCGGGCAGCGGGGTGAGATCGGCATGTCCGACGAGCGCCGCGATTTCCGCTCCGGCTTGGAAGTTGCCGCGCCACAAGCTGACCTGCGGAAATACGGAAGTCATGGTGCGGGCGATAATGCCGAACTCCCGCTCGGACATCTGATAGAGCGGCAGCCACTGGACAAAGACGCCGCCCGGCTTGAGGCGCTCGCGGACGATTTGGAAATGTTCCCGGCTGTAGAGATTTCCCGAACCCCGGCGATAAGGGAGGAAGAGATCGGCGTTGATCATCGAGAATCGCTCGGAGTTTGCCAGCAGGAGATTGCGCCCGTCGCCAACGATCACTTTGGCCCTCGGGTCTTGGAAGAGACCGTTGGTGAGATCGGGGCCGCCCGCCTTGCCGGTGAAATATTTTTTCGATGCGGCGACGA
>JBBSUD010000241.1:0-4500 GCA_038235225.1 Verrucomicrobiales bacterium | reverse complement strand
TAATTTCCCACCTCCGGACCTTAAGACCTTTCCACCTCCGGACCTTACGATTCTTTTAACTCTCACACTCCAAGCTCCAAGCTCCAAGCTCCAAGCTCCAAGCTCCAAGCTCCAAGCTCCAAGCTCCAAGCTCCAAGCTCCAAGCTCCAAGCTCCAAGCTCCAAACATTTTCGGGACTGCCGCGAACCCAAGAGATCTCAGAAACCTCTAGTCCCCCGCGGCCTTCCCAATCCGACAAAACGATACAATAACAACACCCGATTGATACACTAGAAAACACACCCCTATGAAACTGAAGAACACCCTGTCCACCAAGCGCAAGAACGGCATGACCCTGCTCGAGCTGACGGTCGTCATCCTCGTCTTGCTCTCCCTCATCTCGATCCTCTTCATCGGCGCCCGCGCGTGGAAGAAAGGCTCCGATCGTGCCGCGAACATCCTGAACCTCCGCAACGTGCAACAAGCCGTGCGCGGACATCAGAACATCCGCGGTCTTAACGCCGCCGATCCACTCGACTCCGCCGTTATTGTAGGAACAGGCCAGTACCTCAACGAGCCCAAGGTGCCTTGGGACGCGGCGCTCAGCTACACCTATGGAACTACCGTTCCTGCTGTCGGAACGTTGTATTTGATCGCTCCAACCGCCGGCCTCCCTGGCGCCGATTACGGCCCGACCACCGGTTCCACTTCCGAGTGGTGATCGCCTCCGCCGGCTGATTAGCCGGCATGATATTCCACGGCCCGCCTGCCCCAGGCGGGCGGGCCGTCTTTTCCCCCGATTCCCGTCCCTTTCACGAATCCCGGATCACCCCCCTAAGTCCGCCATGCACACCCACCAGTCCCAATCCCGTGGCCACTTTCCAGCATCCGGCATCTCTCAGTGCCCTGCAGCAGTTCCGTCAGGCCTGCGCCATTCTCCGCAAGACTTCCCGCGCAGGCAATCCCGCCTGGTACCAGGAGGCGCTTGATCTCGATTTCCAATTTCACGTGCGTCCGGATGGTTCCGGCGTCACCTCCTACTACTTCGACCGCAGGAAAGACCTGTGGCACGACGGTCCCGCCCTCACCGACGAGGCGCTGCACGACCCGGCCCAGCTCGAAGCGCTCGCCTTGGAAGCTCTCCGGACTGCCCGCTCGCAGGGTGCGAAGTCCCTCGGAGTGGTGCTCCACATCGCGGACGAATTCGCCACCACCGAGCTGAAGCAGGAGCTCGACAATCCTGCCGCCCTTCCCGATTTGCGCGGAGCGGCCGTTGCGGATCCCAAGTCGATCCTCGCGGATTCCTCCATCCAAGCGGATCATGGTTCCTGGCGCGTGCTCCCCTACCCGGCCGCGTCCGGCGAGGTGATTGCCACCACGGTGACCGTGAGCCGTCAGTACGCCACCTTCACGGAGACGCTGCGGAAGGCGGGTGAAGAGGCGAATTTCCCCATCATCACCCAAGCGGTGAGCGCGCCGCTGGTAGCGTTGATCGGCCTCGGCCGCACGCTCCAGCCGACGGGCGGCAAGCCGTTCGTGGCGATTCTCCAATATCCCTGGCTGACCGCGCTGGCGTTCTTCAACGAGCACGCCGACCTGCGCCTGATTCGCACGCTCCAGCACCGCGGGCTGCGCCGGCCGACGAATTTCCGCAATTCCCTGGCCACCACGAACGCCTCGCTGGAATTCGTGGAGCCGGATCTCTTCATCGTCCCGCTGGGCGCCGGCGTGGATGAGTCCCTGCCTTCCGATCTGCAGGTGACCTTCCCACACAGCCGGGTGGAAAAGGTGCTGCCCGCGCCGGTGAATGGCTTGCCGGAATGGGCACCCGAGCCGGCGATCGCCGCCGGCATGCAGGGTCCGTCCGAGGACGGCATCCGCAGCCACACCTTCACCGTCCTGCGGGACGAGAAATGGGCGCTGCAGGATTTCCTGCCGACACCGCGCGATATCGTGGAAATTTACCCGAGCCGTGCGGAGATGGCGATGCTCCGCGGCGCGCGGCTGGCGCGGGTGGCGGTGTTTGGCGTTGCCGCGCTGTTCCTCGCGTATTTCGCCTTCGGCATCCTCAGCATGCTGCGGCAGCCCGAGTGGGCGTTCGACCCGAGCCAGGCGGATGCCGCCAAGGCGCGCCTCACGAAATTCGGCTTGGAACGGAAGAAGACCTTGCACTGGGGAAACCTGTTGGAGGACCGCTCGAAAGCCTGGTCGAACATGGAATCTCTGGCCCGGATGGTGCCGAAAAACGGCGGCATGCTGGTGAAGACCTACAATCATCAGGCCAAGCCGGAAACCATGGCCGGCACCGCCACCGCCGGCTTCATCCGCGAGTGGAAAATCACCGGCCTGGCCCGCGACGAGGCGCTCGATTACCTCAATACGCTGAACACCCGCGAAGGCATCGCCGCGCATTTCACCGAGATCGCCCGCGTCACCGGGAACTCCGCGTTCAACCCCGCGATCGGCAACCGCAGCCTCGTCGTGAACGTCCGCACGCAGGAAAATCCCGGGTTCAAGCCGGTCCCGCCGGAGGAAGCGAACGTCGCCGACGAGAGCACCTATCCGTTCACCTTCGATCTGACGATCACGCAGCGCTTCGAGGCCACCGACCCGCTCGCCCTCAACGTGACCAAGGCTCCCTGAACCCCAAACCATTCCCGCCATGAATCTCTATCGGCAACCCATCGCGCTCTTCGGAATCGTCCTGCCATCCATCGCCGCCGCGGCGATCGTCGGTGGCGGCTATTTCCTCAAGAGCAAGATGTCCACGTCCTTCCAGACCAAGAAGGACACCTTCAAAACCTATGAAACGGGCCGCCGCGCCGCGCTGGAACTCGAGAGCGAGGTCAGCCGCCAGCGCCCGGATCTCGAACGCTGGACCGAGCAGCTCTCGCAGGAAACCGCCAGCAAGGTGACCAGCAATTTGCGCGAGATTTCCGCCAAGCTGCCGAGCAAGGAAATCCAGCTTTCCGCCTTCGAACCGAGCGGCAAGGGCGGCTTCGGCAGCGTGTCCCAGCAGAAGGCATCCCAGGTCCGCATCGCCCTGCGCGGCACCTACCGGACGGTCCAGCGCGCCTTCCTCGAGCTGGAAACCCGCATGCCGCAGCTCCAGCTCCAAGAGCTGAAAATCGATCCCGCCTCCACGCAGACCGCCCTGCTCAATTTCCAAGTCTCCTACACCGCCTGGGAAGCCGACACCGTCAAAGCACCATGAAATCCAAGCCTATCCAACGGGGCACCGGCTTCCGCCATCTCCTCCTCGCCGCCGCGCTCGGCCTGTCCGCCGCCAGCGCGCAGACCGCCGGGAATTTAGGCGCGCCGGCCGCGACCGCCGCCGCCAAGCCCGCGGAAATCCCCGCCGTCCCGGAACCCGCGGAACTTCTCGTGATCAGCGAGTCGCGCATGGTCCCGGACGATCGCATCGATGCCTACGCCGCCACGCTTTCCGCCAGCTTTTCGATGCGCACCCGCGAGCTCGATCCCTTCGGCCACCAGCAGGATCCGGATGCGAAACCGACGATCAAGGAACCGGCCCGCGCGCTCAATCGCATCGCGCCGCGGCAGGAGACGCCATTCTCGGAAATCGTCCGGATGATTCCCGTCACGGCGATCATGCCCGGCGAGCGCAGCTTCCTCGTCGGCAGCCGCACCGTGAAAGTCGGGGAAATGTTCCCGCTGGGCTTCCGCGGGAAATCCATCCGCGCCCGCGCCACCACCGTCACCGCCCGGAAGATTTCCTTCGAGAATCTCGACAGCGGCGAGACCGCCTCCCGCACCCTCGACCTCCTGCCACCCGGCATGAGCATGGGCGCTGGCGGCTCGATCAGCGCGCCCGGCATGGTGCCGGATTCCGCCAACGCACCCATCGAACTCGACAGTCCCGAATCATCGAACTGACCCTCTCATCCCACGTCCCGTAGCATCCTAGTCCCACATCCCTTATGAAATCCCGCTTTCTCCAACTCCCCGCCGCGCTGCTGGCAAGCGGGATCATGTTCGCCCAGACGCCCGGCGGACCGCTCATCGAGCCGGTCACCGAACCCGCCGCCGCTTCGGAAATCCCGGAAATCCCGCCCGCGGGCGCCGATCTGCCGGATGCTCTGCCCGGCGATGCCCGGCCGGCCGACATCCCCGCCCCTGGCGAACTCCCGCCGCCACCGCCCGCGCCCGGCCAACTCGTCGAGCCCACCGAGGCGCCGGATCCGAACGCGCCCCTCGGTGGCCCGCCCGTGGCCGGCGAGTCGCAGGAGATGACCAAGTCCGACGAGGGCTACATCATCAAGGACGCCGGGCTTAACGATATCTTCCAGTTCCTCGCCAAAGCCGCCGGCCGCCAGTATTTCCATAATGCGAAAATCGCCGGCCCGGAATACCTCGTCACCGGACATCTGAACGATGGCAATCCGCTCCAGCAGATGGAGGAACTCTCATTCATGTATGGCCTCTCTCTACATACCAAGGGAGATACCATCTATGCCCTCACCCAGGCCCAGCTCGCCCAACTTCCCAGCGCGGAGTTTC
>JBBSUD010000240.1:0-4788 GCA_038235225.1 Verrucomicrobiales bacterium | reverse complement strand
GCGGCCGGTCCAGCCATCGTGATTTCCCATGACCGCGAAAATCCCGTGCCCGGCGCGCAGTCCGCGCAATTTCTCCAACAACGGCACCACCACCGCCGCGTCCCCGTTCACGTAATCCCCGGCGAGAACGATCAAATCCGGGCGCTCGCGGTTCGTCGCCGCCACCACCTGAGTCACGAGATGGTCGTCGGCGTCCGGGTGAAAATGGAGATCAGCCAGCAGCGCGACTTTGAGCCCGGCGAGGCCCGGCGGGAGCAGCGGGCAGGCAAGATCGCGGCGGGTAACGGAGAGGTGGCGCGGCTCGAAAAGGAAAGCATCCGCCAGACAGCCCGCCGCGCCCGCGGCCCCGGCGGCCAAGAGGCGCAGCGCATTGCGGCGGGTCAGAACGCGCCGGCTGGGCGGCGCTGGGGAGGAAATCGGCATGGCGGCAGACTGCGGATCTTTGGTGAAATTTCCATGAAGCGGGGGTGAAATCGTCCGGCGCTGTTGGCGCGGATGGGAAGCGGATTGTGCGAACGGGCGATTGCCGGCGGCACAATTTCCTGTTCGAAATCCGCGACCGATGAAAACCCGCCGAACGCTCGCCCTCTGTGCTCCCCTCGCCGCCCTCGCCATTTCGCTGGCGCACGCCAAACCGGAAGCGCCGCTCATGCCGCTTTTGCAAAAATTCACGGCGGACGACGTGCCCGAAACGGGACCCGAGGAAATCCCGGTCGATCCGCCGAATTGGAAAATCTCCGCGGATGATGGCAATGCCGATTTACCCGGCAAGGGTCTCGCGGAGCACCCGATGTTGTACATCGGCGAGGGTTCTAACAAAATGTTCCTGGTGAATGAAGGCAAAGTGATTTGGACTTATTCCACCGGCAAGGGCTGGGAATACGACGACATCTGGATGCTTTCCAATGGGAACATCCTGTTCTCCCGCATGGCCTACGCGGCGGAGGTCACGCCGCAGAAGAAAATCGTCTGGCGGCTCGACGCGCCGCAGGACGAGGGCATCCACACCGAGGAAATCCACAGCGTCCAGCCGATCGGGCCGGACAAGGTGTTCCTCGCCCAAAACGGCACTCCGGCCAAATTGATGATTGTGAACAAGAAAACCGGGAAGATCGAAATGGAGCACGAACTCCCCGCCGAGGTGACCGGCAAAAGCGTCCATGGCCAGTTCCGCCGCGCCCGCTTCACGCCGCAGGGCACCTATCTTCTGCCGCTCCTCCAGATGGGCCGGGTGGTGGAATACGATCAAGATTTCAAACAAATCTGGTCCTATGACATCCCGACACCCTGGGCGGCGATCCGCTTGAAAAACGGCAACACGCTGATTACCGACGAGAAGGACCAACTCACCCGCGAGGTGAATGTGAAAGGCGAGACTGTGTGGGAATTCAAGCTATCGGAACTGCCTGCCGAGCTGAATTTCTCCGGCTGCCAAAGCTGCGTCCGGCTTGCGAATGGCAATACCATTTTCTGCTCCCGCGGGGATGCGGGAAAGCGCCCGCAACTCGTGGAAATCACGCCGGACAAGAAGGTCGTGTGGGTGCTGAAAGATTGGAAAACCCTCGGCCCCGCCACCGCCGTGCAAATCCTCGACGAACCCGGAGTGCCGGAAGTTCCGGGGGATTTGGAGCGATGAATACCCAAGGCAGCCCGGGCGTGGCTTGGCGGATGCAAGCCGCCGCCACGGTCAGGAGCAGCGGCTGAGGGCCTTTTGGTGGAGCTTCTCCAAATCCGCGGCGGGGATGGGCGTGGGATTCGGGTAGTCGAAGATCTGCCCTTCGTAGTTCCGCAGGGTGACGGAGTTCGGCGAGCTATCGACGACGTAGTTGGGATTGATCGGGATTTTCCCGCCGCCGCCGGGGCCGTCGATGACGAACTGCGGCACGGCATAGCCGGTGGTGTGGCCGCGCAGGCCTTCGATGATTGACACGCCTTCCGCCACCGAGGTGCGCAGGTGGGCGGAGCCGGTGATGAGGTCGCACTGGTAGAGGTAATACGGGCGGACGCGGCACATCAGGAGCTTGTGGACGAGCGCCTTCTGGACTTCCACGCTGTCGTTAATGCCGCGCAGCAGGACGCTTTGATTTCCCAGCGGGATGCCGGCGTCGGCCAAGCGGCCGAGGCCGTCGCGGACCTCGGTGGTGAGTTCGCGGGGGTGGTTCGTGTGGATGGAAATGAACAACGGATGATGCTTTTTGAGCATCGTGCATAGCTCTGGCGTGATCCGCTGGGGCAGGAAAATCGGGATGCGCGAGCCGATCCGGATGAACTGGATGTGCGGAATCGCGCGGAGACGGGTCAGGATTTTATCGAGCCGGGCGTCGGAAAAGAGCAGCGGATCGCCACCGGAGAGGAGGACGTCGCGGACTTCGGTGTGCTCCTCCAGGTACTTGAAAGCGGGTTCCCACTGGGTTTCGAGGTGCTGCTCGCCAACGCCGGAAACGACCCGGGAGCGGGTGCAGTAGCGGCAATACGAGGCGCAGCGGTCGGTCACGAGGAAAAGCACGCGGTCCGGGTAGCGGTGGACGAGGCCGGGCACGGGCATGTGCGCATCCTCGCCGCACGGGTCCGCCATTTCCTCGGGGGCGAGCCAGCCCTCCTCGATGCGCGGGACGACCTGGCGGCGGATCGGGCAATCCGGATCGTCTCGGTCGATGAGGTTGAAGAAATGGGGCGTGATCGCCATTGCCAGCTTGGTGCCGGCGAGGAGGACTCCGGCGCGCTCTTCATCGGTGAGATTGATGCGGGATTCCAAGTCGGAGAGGGAATCGACGCGGTTCCGGAGCTGCCATTTGTGGTCGGACCAGTGCTCCATGGCATCGGCCGGCCAATAACCGGGGGCGTGGGAAATGAAGGCGGGGTCGAGGTCTGTGGGTCGCATTGAGCTGGAATGGGATGAGGGGGAAACCGAACGGCGGGCCGCGCGGTTTCGCTTCGAGGATGGATTTTCGACCGATCCGGCGCATCCGCAACCGGGAATTGTGATAGGGAAATGACCCACCGGGCACCGCTGATCCTGAGATGCGGGAGAGAGGAATACCCGCGAATGGGCGCGAATGAAGCCGGGACGGAAGAGGATTTCCTCAGTTGCCGGTCAGGAAGGGATTCGCGCGGCGCTCTTCGCCGAGAGTCGTGGACGGGCCGTGGCCGGGGAGAATGATCGTTTCGTCAGGCAGCGGAGCGAGGACGGCGGCGAGGCGGGCAAGGGCGTGATCGTAGAGCTTGGGCGAGCCGCAGCCGCCCATGGAACCGGCGAAAAGTGCGTCGCCAGTAACGAGCACGGGCTTCGCGAGGCCGGAAATCAGGTAGCCGAGCGACGGGGTGGCGTGGCCGGAAAGATCGCGGGTTTCCAAGGTGAAAGGGCCGTGGGAAATCGTCTCGCCGGGGGAAATCGCGGATTTCGTGCCGGGGCCGCGGGCGGAAATCCCCATTTCCGCGAAGGCGGGGAGGCCGGCGATGTGATCCGGATGGGCGTGGGTGACGAAGATGGCGCCGGGGCGGAGGATGCCGATTTCCGCCAGGGCGGCGCGGCAGGAGCGGCTGTCGTCGCCGGTGTCGAAGAGGAGGATTTCGTGGCCTTTTCTCACAACCCAGGCATTCACGCGCTCGCTGCCGAATGGGAGATCGAGGCGGCGGATGGCGGCGGTGCCGTGGGACCCCGGACGGTAGTCCGGCAGGCCGGCAAGCGCGTCGGCGCCGAGGCCGAGCGCCTTGGCCAGCCCGCGGGCGACCGGCTCGGAAAACGTGCCGCGGGTGAAGGCGAGCACGTCGGTTTCCGGCAGCCCGGCGGCTTTCGCGGCCTCGGCGGGGGCCATCCCCCGGCCGCGCAGGGCCTTGCGGATGACCCAGGTGAAATCGTCCTCCAGAGCATCGCTCATCGCGTCCGGTAGTAGCCGTCCGGGTTATTGAGGAAATAGACGTCCTTGGGATTCAGGCGCGGCAGCATGACGAACGGTTTGCCATTGGCATCGACCTGCTCGACCAGCGCGGTCGGGCGCGATGCGGCGGATTTCTCAGGGCTGATCGAGTCCGGATCGCGGGTAAACGAGGTCTCGTCGATGCCTTTGACGATGTGGTTGACCCACTTGAGCTTGGCGGCTTCCTCGCCGAATTCGCTCCAATCGCCATTCGAGGAATGCTGGTACATTTCTTTGATGAACTCATCGGTGGAAACCCCCATTTTCGCGGCGACGGGCGCGCCGAGGCGCTGCCACCAGCGCTCGCTTTCCTGGTGGAACTCGCGCTGCTCGGTGAGGTTGAGCTGGCCCATCACCACGGAGCTGATCTGGTGGTGCAGGATAACGGCGTTCGGGTAGGCGTAGGACTCGTTGGCGAGCGTGGTAATGGCTGCGGCCATCGACGCTGCGAAGGATTTCACGACGACATGGATCGGTGCTTCGCTGGATTCCATGGCCTTGAGGATGCGGTAGCCGGCCATCACGGAGCCGCCGGGGCTGGCGTCGATGACGATGAAAATGGGCAGCTTGCGGTCCTTGTTGTTCCAATACTGGATGCGGCTGGTGATGAAATCCGCGGTATCGGCGGAAATCAAGCCGTTGAGAGGAATGCGGCGGTCGGAGACGACGAGGATGCCGTCGTCACGCAGCGGATTCTCCAAGAAGACGGGCTTGGCATCGGCGAATCCGGCGCGCTTCTCGGCGGTCTCAATGCGGGCGATGTCGCTCTGAAGGCGGGTGATTTCCAGCGCCGCCTCGGTCTGGGCGGATTTCAGGTCGTTGCCGAGCTTCTCGGCCTTGATTTTGGAAAGCTCGCCCTGCTCGGCAAGGC
>JBBSUD010000239.1:0-4827 GCA_038235225.1 Verrucomicrobiales bacterium | reverse complement strand
TGCATTGTCCGGAGCTTCGCGAATCCAAAGCGGTGTGGCGCTTCGCTTCCCACCGCAATCCAAAGCGCTTCGCGCCGCAGGCCTTTGGACTGCGGTAGCAAGGCCGCCGGCCGCGACACCGCTTTGGATTGCAACGTCCGGTGCTTCGCAATCCAAAGCGGTGTGGCGCTTCGCTTCCCACCGCACTCCAAAGGGCGGCGCTTCGCCGTCAAGTTCCGGACGCACTGGCACAACCATGCGTCGCGCGCGGCGATCACCGGGCTCGGCGCCAACCAGGACGGAATTTTGAAAACCATCAGCTTGGCGCGGACGGCATTCTGCGCGACACGGTGGTCTTCTCGATCATCGCCGGAGAGTGGCCTGCGGTGAGAAAATCGCTACGGTTCAGGCTTTCCCGCGGATGATTTTAAAGCGTGCTGGCCGATCCCCCTCAATTCCGCTTCAGCCCCGTCGGGCCAATGGAGATTTCGCCCTTTCTCAGAAGCGCGCCGGCAGCCTGCTTGAAGACGCGCTTGCTGACGCCGAGTTCGTCGCGGATTTCCTCCGCCGGGCTGTGGTCGCCGAGCGGGAGGAAGCCGCCGCGAGCGTCGAGCTCGGCGAGGATGCGGGTTTCCAAATCATCGACCTTGGTCCGCCCGGGAGCGTGGAGGCTGAGGTCGATTTTCCCGTCATCGCGGATGCCGGCGATGTAGCCGCGCAGGATTTCGCCGGGCTGGAGTGGCTGGAAAACCTCGCTGGCGAAAAGGAGGCCGCTGTGGGTGCCATCGACGATGGCCTTGTAGCCGAGTTCGGATTTCCCGAAAATCGTCAGACCGACTTCCTGGCCGGGCCGGAAATCGTGCGGGGTGAGGTCGAGATGGCGGGAAATCCGCGTGGATGCGACGATGCGGCCGGTGACTTCGTCGATGTGGACGTGGACGAGGTAGTGCCGCCCAGGTTCCATGCGCGCCTTTTGCTCGCGGAAGGGGACGAGCAAATCCTTGGCCAAGCCCCAATCGAGAAACGCGCCGACGCCGGTGATTTCCACGCATTTCAGCCGGGCGAATTGGCCGGGCATGCCGAGCGGCTGCTTGAGCGTGGCGACGGGGCGGTCCTCGGAATCGAGGTAGAGGAAGACGTCCACGCTGCCGCCGGCGGTCCATTCGGCGGGCATTTCGCGGCGCGGGAGCAGGATTTCGCCCAGCTCGCCGGCGTCGAGAAACAGCCCGTGGGGTTTCTCCCGGAGGATCGTGAGAGTCGCGCGTTCGCCGATGTTCGCCATGGCGGGAGGTTGGCGGGCGGGGCGGCGCGCGTCCATGGGGATTCCATTTCCCCGCTTGTCCGGCGGGCGGCCGGCCCGCAGCCTCCGCCGCATGGAAAGCCACGAATGGTTCGAAAACACGGACGATGGAAAGATCTATTACCGCGCGAACTACTACCTCGGCAGCGGCTGGACGATCATGACGACCACCCAGAAGCGCAACCCGACATGGACCGACATGAAGCCGCCGACGGAGACCGCGCTGCGCGAATTGCGCGACATCGTGTGGAAGAAATACCAGCGCAAGCGCCTGCCGTGGGAGCGCGTGGCGGAGCTGGACAAGCTGCTGGGCGACGAGCCGCTGCCACGTCCGCAGTAGCGGAAATCACGGGATTTCCTCCTCGATTTCCACATCCTCCACGCCCAGCAGATCCCGCAGGCGGGTGCGGAGCGTCGCTTGGATCGTATCGAGCATGCCGGAGCGCATCGCCTCCATGCGCATCTGGGCGCGCAGCTCGCGGAGGATTTGCGCGCGGTCGGCGGGCTGGACCTTGTTCAGCCAGCCTCTTTCCTCGGTGAGCACTTCGTAATCGACGAGCTCCACGGAGAGGATCTGCGGTTTGGGAAATCGGGCGATTGGCTGGCCGCTTTCCATGCGCAGCGAGACGCCCTCCTTGAGCTTGTAGCCGCCCTTCACCCGGTAGGTGCCGCGCACGATGAGCTTCTTGGTGCCCAGCGGCAGGCCGGCGTAGGAATCGGATTTCTCGACGGTGCGGGTGGCGCTCATCCGCATTTCCATGAGCGAGAGCTCGGCGATTTCCGAGGATTGCACGATCTCCGCGCGGCCCTCCACGACGCGGGTGTCGGCGTTGGTGACGGCACCAAGCACCTGCTCGAGGCCGTGGCGCACGCTGGATTTCGTGGAGGCAAGACCGCGCTCGACCGGCCGGATGACCAGCAGCCAGACGCCGCCCACGATGGCCGCCAGTGTCACCACCCGCCGCATCGTCCGCCACATTTCCACGCGGTGCTCCATGGCCGGAGGCTAAACCGCCCGCGCCGCCGCGTCCATGGCGGGCTGGAAATTCGTGAAATCCTAAACCCGCCCCCGCGCCGGGACATGGGCAGCATACGCCGCAGGAACCGGGGAAATCCCTTCGTCCGGCGCTTTCAGCCCTACCTAAATTAGCAAATCCGTATCATGAAACCCATCCGACTCTCCCGGAAAATCGGCGCGCTCGCCGCCGCCCTGCTCTCGCTTTCCGCCGCCTGCCGCGCTGCCGATGCCTCCATTGACGGCATCCGCGACGCCGCGGAAGGGTACACCCGCCTCTCCACCCAGACCATCGGCACCAGCTTCACCGGCAACACGCTGGCGAACATTTCCACCAAGCAGGAGGCCGGAAATCTGCTCGTCCACATGTCCGGGAAGACCGACGGCAACGCGATCATCCTCTTCCTCGACACCAAGCCCGGCGGCAAAAACGTCATCACGAACAACCTCATCACCTCCGGCGGCGAGGAATACGGCATCAACAACTTCGGCACCTCGGACACCGCCGGCCTCACCTTCGAGACCGGCTTCGAGGCGGACTACGCCATCCGCATCTACGGCCAAGGCGTGAATGCCTATGTGAACGTTTATAATCTCAACACCGGCGTCCGCCGCTACGCCGGGAATTCCGGGACCGACTTCACCACCGACCTCCTCATCAACGAGATCACAACCGCGTGGGGGAACTACACCCTGCCCGATTTCGACACCGCCAACCTCGGCGTGGAAATGTCCCTGAAAATCGGCGCTCTCGGCGTTCCGGTCGGCGCGGCGCAACCTGTGAAAATGACCGCCCTGCTCGTGAACGGCGGCTCCGACTACGGCTCCAACCAGGTCCTCGGCCCCGTGGACCGGCCCGCCGACATCGGCGGCGACATCAAATCGCTCAACTTCCAGACCGAACCCGGCGTCCAGACCCTTTCCATCACCGTCGCCAACCTTGATACCGACGGCGACGGCATTCCCAATGACGTCGACGACGACGACGACAACGACGGCCTCCTTGATATCTACGAAACCAACGACGGCAACTACGTCTCCCCCACCGTCACCGGCTCCGATCCCCTCATCGTCGATACCGACGGCGACGGCGGCAGCGATTTCGACGAGGTGAACGGCACCTTCCTCGGCTTTGTCACCAACCCGAACGTCCGCACCTACGACACTCTCGCCATCCCCGGCAGCTTCACCGACCCGCAGTGGCAGGTGGACGGCGGCGGCGGCACTTCCATGACCCGCGTCGGGCAATCCATCGCCGATCAGAACGACTGGCGTCTCAACTTCAATTTCCGCGCCCTCGGCTCCATCGAATACAAATTCGCCGCCAACGGCTCCTACACGAACAGTTGGGGCGACGGCGGTGGGAATATCAAAGCCACCATCCAGGCCACCGGTTTTCACACCTTCACCTTCAATAGTGCGACTTTCGCCCGCTCCCTCACGCGCACCGTCTTCCCGGACGCCGCTGCCTACCTGGCCGCCTACAACGTCACCGCCAGCTCCGATAGCGATGCCGACGGCCTCACCGCCACTCAGGAATTCGCCCTCAATACCGACCCCACCAACATCGATACCGATGGCGACGGCATCAACGACAGCACCGATGCGAATCCCCTGCTCGCCACCCGCGACATCGTCTTCAGCGTCGATCTGAGCGTCCAGACCAGCCTCGGGAACTTCACGCCCGCCACCGACCACGTCTTCGTCGATTTCTTCACCGGACCCGCCGGCGACCTGCCCGATCTCGCGCTCACCTCCATGGGCGGCGGCATCTGGACGGGCACCCTCAGCAACTTCCCCGGCCCCGCGGGCAGCAACTTCGGCGATTACAAATTCAAGACCGACCACGCCAACGCCGCCGACTCCGGCTACGAAGGCGCCATTAACAACCGCACCTTCGACCTCGGCCCCGCCAACCAGACCCAGACCCTCCCCACCGTCTTCTTCAACGACGTGACCTCCGCCGGCGATGGCACCTACGCCACATGGGCCGCCGCCAACGCCGGCGGCGAGCCGGCCAGCGGGGATTTCGATAAAGACGGCGTCAAAAACGGCGTGGAATACTTCGTCGGCGCCACCGGCAGCGGCTTCACCCCCGGCGCGAAGCTTGCCGGCGGCGTCTTCACCATCCCCCACTCCGCCGCCGCCACCGGCGTCACCTACCGCGTTCTCACCTCCACCAACCTCGCCACCTGGATGGACGTCACCGCCAGCACAACCGACACCGGCGGCACGCTCAGCTACACCCTCCCCACCGGGCAGCCGAAGCTCTTCGTCCGCCTCGACGTTGTGGCACCCTGAACATTCCCCCCGCATCCAGCGGCCGGTGTCGGGAAATTCCCGCCGAAAATCTTGACACCGGCCGCAATTCCCGCCTTCTTTCCGCCCCGCGCAACGCCGCAAAGCACCCGTAGCTCAATTGGATAGAGCGTCTGACTACGAATCAGAAGGTTGGGGATTCGAGTTCCTCCGGGTGTACCACTCTCCAAGCCCCGCAACTCAACGAGTTGCGGGGCTTTTTCGTGCGTCAACC
>JBBSUD010000238.1:0-4848 GCA_038235225.1 Verrucomicrobiales bacterium | reverse complement strand
TGGAATCAAGGTTTCAGCCGCCTGCCCCGGCTATGTCAGCAGCGCGATTTTCTCCCAAGACCGCGTCATCGGCGCCGATTGCGGGGCGATGATCGACGATCTGCCGGTGAAAATGATCACTCCGGACCAAGCTGCCGCCGGATTCCTCAAGGGCGTCGCGGACGGCCGGAATACCATTGTATTCCCGTTTTCCGCCAAGGCGCTCTGGCTGCTCGCGGGCTGGGCGCCATTCATGATGGCGCCATTCCAGAAGCGCTTCCTGCGGACCTTCCGCAAGCCTTGAGGCTCAGCCGACCGCTTCGCGGACGCGGTTGTGTTCCTTGCGCTGGAAATCCGTCGGCTTCACGCCGTGGAAGGTCTGGAAATCCCGGGAAAACATCTTCGGCGTGGTGAAGCCGAGGTCGCTGGAAACCTCCTTGATCGGCAATCCCTCGCGGAGCAGCGAGCGGGCGGCGACCATGCGCTCTTGTCGCAGCCAGTCCTTGGGCGAAATGCCGAGCCCCTCCTCGAAAACCCGGCGCAAATGGCGTTCCGAGACGCCGATGAACGCGCACAGGCTGGCGGTTTTGTATTCCTGCTCACGGGCGATGAGGCTCAGGGAAAGGGGAAGCGGTTCGCGGGCCAGTATCACCAAAAGCCTGCCGTCTCGTTGGACAATTTCTACATCTCTGCGTTTCATGGGGGTGGGGACTGGCCGAACGAATAGTGGACCCACCGGAATGTCAATTACGTAAAAGAACGGGTGGCGCATCCGTTCAATCTTTGTCCGATCTTTTTAGAATTTTCCCTATAACGTTGTCGTTCAGCCCCCGCCGCGGGTCATGGGATAAAGCGGCCGCGGATTTTTTACGATTCCCGCTGGCCGCCGTCCCGCGGAGTGTTTGCCGCCAATTTCCGCCGCTTTGGCTTCGACGAGCGCCTTGAGCCGGGCGACGATTCCCGGGTGGGCGTCGGCGACATTGGTGCGCTCGCCGATTTCCGCATCGAGGTTGTAGAGCCGTGGACCGCTCCCGCGAACATCGGCGGGGATGGCGCCGCGCATGGATTCACGCTGCGGAGTTACCGCCAGTTTCCACGGCCCCTCGCGAACCGCCTGGAGATCGTAGCCGAGGAAATAATAATGCGCGGGGCGGGCGGCTTCGGTCGATTTTCCGAGGAGCAGCGGGGAAATGTCGCAGCCGTCGATCACCGGTTCGGCCGGGATTTCTCCGCCGGCCAAGGCGACTGCGGTGGGCAGGAGGTCGATGGTGGCTGCGACGGTGTCACGCGTGCTGCCGGCCTCGATTTTCCCCGGCCACCACGCGATGGTCGGCTCGCGCATGCCGCCTTCCCAAGTGCTGCCCTTGCCGCCGCGCAAGGGTGCCGCGCTGCCGCCATCGCGGCCTCGTTCCAGCCAAGGGCCGTTGTCGCTGGTGAAAATCACAAGGGTTTTGTCCGCGATTTCCAGCTTGCGGAGGGTTTCCAGGACGCGGCCGACGCTCCAGTCCACCTCCTCGACCCAGTCGCCAAACCGGCCGTTCGCGGATTTCCCCTGAAAACTTTTCCCCGGAGCGAGAGGGACGTGGACAGCGGTGTGGGCGAAATAAAGCAGGAACGGACGATCCTTGTTTTCGGTGATAAACCGCTCCGCCTCGCCGGTGTAAAGCTCGACGAGCCGGCTTTGGGCGGCTTCATCGAGCAGCTCGATCACCTTGTCGTCGCGGAGCAGGGGCACGACCTTGTCGCCGGATTCCGCCGCGGCGCGCAGCATGTCGTTCGAGTAGGGCAGGCCGAAATATCGTTCGAATCCCTGCTTGGTCGGGAGGAATTCCGGCTGATCGCCGACGTGCCATTTGCCGATTGCCATGGTGGCGTAACCGAGGTCCCGCAGCCGCTCGGCGATGGTGATTTCCTTGGGATTCAGCCCCTCACGGCTGATGGGTCCATAGACGCCGGGGACATCAACGCGCGCGCCATAGCAGCCGGTCAGAAGCTGCGCACGCGAGACCGAACAAACCGGCGCGGCATAGAACGAGGTCAGTTTCATGCCCTCGGCGGCCATTTTGTCGAGGTTCGGCGTCTTTTGCTTGGTCGCGCCGAACGGGCCGATATCCGCATAGCCCATGTCGTCCACGAAGACGATGACGACGTTCGGTTTGGTATCCGCAGCAAAGGCGGCGGCGGTTAGAAACGCGGCGAGCGCGGGTAGGAAAATCCTCATGGGAAATCCGAACGCGCGGGAAGCGCCGCACCTTGCCGGAAATCGCCGATCCCGCGCTCGACGATTGCCTGGATTTCCGCGGCGACGGCGTCGGGAGTGCCTCCGCTGTCAACGATTTCCACGAAATCCTCGTCTGCCAGCGATCGGAAAATTTCTTGGCAGCGCACCAGATTCCCGCGCTTTTCGAACTCGTTCGCGATGTCGCCGCGGGAGCCGATCCGGGCGAGGGCGGCGTCCACATCCAAGTCCAGAATGATCAGCAAATCGGGCACCGGCGCGAACTCCTCGTTCCGCCGCCGGATCTCCGCCGGGTCGAACCCGCGCGCGCCCTGATAGGCCATGGTGGAGAAGTAGTAGCGGTCCAAGATGACGACTTTCCCGGCGACGAGGGCCGGGTGGATCAAATCGGAGACGTGCTCGCGGCGGTCGTTCAGGAAGTATTGAAGCTCGTCCTCGGGGGACAGCCGGCCGGTCGCGGCGGATTCGCGGAGCTTGCGGCCCCACGGTCCGGCGGTGGGCTCGCGGCTGAGGACGACCTCACGGCCGAGAGCCTTGAACCATTGTCCCAAGCGCGCCGCCTGAGTCGATTTGCCCGTGCCATCGATGCCCTCGATGACGATGAAAATTCCCTTCGCCACGGCCTCAGAGGTAGCGGGATTTCAGGTGGGCGAGGTAATCGTCCGTGGCGGGCGGCTTGCCGGTGGCCGCCGCGATGAGGTCCGTCGGATCGAGCGTGGCACCGGGGGAATGGATGGATTTCCGCAACCAGCCGAGCAGCGGGGCGAAATCCGCCCGATCAATGCCCGCGGCGACGCCGGCGTCCTTGCGCGCGGCGGCGAAAAGCTGGGCGGAGTTGATGTTGCCGAGCGTGTAGGTGGCGAAATAGCCGAGACCGCCCATGGACCAGTGGATGTCCTGAAGGCAGCCTTCGCGGTCGTTTTTGGGGGCGAATCCGAATAGGTCGCGGAAGCTTTCATTCCACGCCTCCGGCACGTCGGCGACGGCGAGCGTGCCATTGAGCATGCGCCGCTCCAACTCGAAGCGGAGGAGGATGTGGAGATCGTAGGTCGCTTCGTCCGCCTCGACGCGGACCGGCGAAAATTCGGCGCGCCAGAGGAATCGCAGGAATTTCTCCAGCGGAAATCCCGTGAGCTGCGGGAACAGCGCCTGCGCCTCGGGATACCATTTTTCCCAGAAGATCCGCGAGCGTCCGACGTGATTCTCCCACAGCCGGGACTGCGATTCGTGGATGCCGAGCGAGACGGAATTACCGGACGGCAGCCCGAAATCCTCCGCCGGAAGCCCCTGCTCGTAAAGGCCGTGGCCGGTTTCGTGAAGCACGCCGAAGAGCGATGAGGTGAAATCGTGCACGTCGTAGCGAGTCGTCAGCCGCACGTCGCGGGGGCCGAGCGTGGTGCAAAACGGATGGGTGGTGGTGTCGATGCGACCTGCTTGGAAATCGAAGCCGGCGGCCGCCGCGATTTTGGCGTTCAGTTCCTGCTGCGCCGCCACCGGATACGGCCCGGCGGGCAGGGTGGGGGAGTGCGAGGCGGAATTTGCCACCGCCGCCGCCGCGATTTCCCGGACGGCCGGGCGCATTGCCTCGAACAAAGCGGCCACCGCCGCCGTGCTGGTGCCGCGCTCGTATTCTTCCAGCAGCGCGTCGTAGGGCTCGCCCTCGTAGCCCCAGAGGTCCGCCTTTTCCCGGGCGATCCCAAGCAGGAGTTCCAAATGCGGCGCGAAGGCCGCGAAATCCGATTTCTCCCGCGCCTCCGCCCACGCGTGCTTGGCCATGGAACTCGCGGACGAATCCCGCGCGACCAGCTCGACCGGCAAGCACGTGGCGCGATCGAAATTCCGTCGCATTTCCCGCAGATTGGCGGTGAGTTTCGCATCGACGCCGGCAACGGTGGACTCGGCGGCTTCGAGCGTTTTCCGCCAATCCCCGGAGGTCGCCAGTTCATGTGCTCGCGACGAAAGCCAGGCGAGCTGATCGGCGCGATACCGGGCGGCGTCGTGCGGTAAAAACGTTTCCTGATCCCAGTTGAGCGTGGCGGCGGACGATTGGATCAGCGCCAGCTCACGGGCTTTGTCGAAAATGGACATGCGCGGGTTCTGAAGGATTCCCGCGGCCAGGCAAAGGCGGAAAATCCCTTGCGGCAAATTGGCCGTGGCTGCGTGCCGTACGCTCGCAGCCCGCCGGATTTCACCGCATGAACCGCCGCTTTACATCGTCCGGGACGTTGTTCGCGCCGACCCATTGCTTGACGGCGGCGGCGTCCTTCCTGGCCCATTCGCCGAGCATGCGGTGGTAAAGCCGCCGCTGCTGATCCGGGTCCGCCACGCCGGCGATCCATGCGGCGGATTGCTCCGGTGCACGGCTGTCGCAGCTCCAGACGAATTCTTCCACTACCTTGTCGTAGCCGGGCGTGCCCGCCAGACCGGTGACCCATTTGGCGGTCCCCGCGATGTCGCCGGCGGACATGGCCGGGATGACGCCGCGCGCCGCCTCCGACTGCGCCTCGGGCTGGAGCGATTTCACCCAAGTCGCGGCCTTGCCAACGTCCTCGCGGGCAAGCGCGTCGGAAATCCGGCGGGCGGCGCGGTTTTGAATTTCCCCGTCCTTCATGGAAGCGAGCCAGGTGGCG
>JBBSUD010000237.1:0-4879 GCA_038235225.1 Verrucomicrobiales bacterium | reverse complement strand
TTGCGGAAGAGCAACCTGAAGGTTGAACTTCGGGCGCGCGTGGAAAGCGAAAACCGAAGCCCAGCGGGGCCGCCCGATAGCCGAATTCCGCTTTCCCAGAAAATTGCGGTCGCGCCACCCACGCGATTTTTCCCTTCCCACGGCCTAACCGGTTTCCAACATCTCCGGATGCGCCGGGGGGCGGATTCACGATCATGGCGAAAATCTTTCCAGCACGGCCGCAGGGCAAACCGGACCAGGCATTCCGCGCGTTCTTCAAGGTTCTGAAATCGCTGTCTGACGATTTCACCGCGTGGCTTTCGCTCGATGGCTCGGATGGCGCGCGGCCGCACGCGGTTCTCGTCTGGCGGGAGCGGCATGCGTTTCTCATCCAAGTCGCCGGAACCTCGCAGGAGCTGGCGGAAAGCGCGCTGCAGGCGGACTTTTTCCAGCAGGACGCGGCGCTGCGGCCGGAAGATCTGGGCCGGGGCGAGAGCGATTTGCTGGGCGATTTCGTCGGGAAATCCATGGAACTGCTGGGACCGCTGGTGGGCGAGCTGCCGGTCAAGCGGCTGGTGATTTTCCCGAATGTGACGGAGGGCACCGTGGACGAAATCGCGATGCTGCGGTCGGACAACGCGGACACCGCGTATCTCGGGCTGTCGCAAATGCGGTCGGCGCATTTCGCGCGGCGGCTGGAGGCATTGGCGTTGGCGGCGCTGCCCGGGCCGGGGCTGTTGCACCTGCGGCGGGCGTTCACGCCGGAGTCGCTGATCCCGGATTGCTTCGTCGCGCGCACGCCGCTGGACCGCAACACGGCGGCGGAACTCCCTGCGGCGTTCCTGGATTTCGATCAGGAATGGTGCGTGAAAAACGACCTCGACCTGCTCCCGCGCCAGGCGGAAATCGTGGCCGAAGCCCCGGCCAGCGTGCGCCTGGTTACGGGCGTGGCGGGAAGCGGGAAATCCCTGGTATTGCTCTATCGTGCGCTGCTTTCCGCGCGGCTGCACCCGGATGCGCGGGTGCTCGTCCTCACCCACAACGCGCCGCTGCGGCATGAGCTGGAGCGCCGGTCCAAGCGCCTCGACGCGCTGCCGCGGAAAGTCGAGTGCCGGACGTTCTTCCAGTGGGCGGCGCGGAATCTCCCGGCGTTCGCCAAGCCGTGGGGGCCGTGGAAAATCGACCAGGCGATCTGCCGGCTTCGCGACGATTTCCCGACTCTCGAAAAGCTCACCACCGCGTTCCTGGCGGACGAAATCGGCTGGATCAAGGATCACCGGCTGATGAAAAAGGAAATCTACCTCGCCGCCGACCGGGCGGGGCGGGGGACTTCCCTGCGCGGTGGCCAGCGCGAGGAAATGTGGGGGATTTTCCGCGCCTACCAGCACGAGCTGGAGACAAAAAGGGCGATCGATTGGCACAATGTGGCGCTGCGTTTCCACGACGCGGCGGTGGTGGAGAAATCGCTGGGATTTCCGAGATTCGACGCGGTGTTCATCGATGAGGCGCAGTTCTTCGCCAAAATCTGGTTCGAGACGGTCAATGCCGCTTTGGTCCCCGGCGGGCACCTCTTTCTGGCGGCCGATCCGACGCAGGGATTTCTCCGGCGGCGGCAGTCGTGGATCGCCGCCGGTATCGATGTCCGGGGCCGGACGACGCGACTGGCGCAGGCGTATCGAAATACGCGGTCGATCCTCCGTTTTGCCCGGGAATTCTACGAAAGCCGACGCGATCCCGAGGAAAGCGAGCTCGATCTGAACGTGCCGGACGACGCGCAGCTCGACGCGATTTCAGAGGAAGGCGAGCCGCCGGTAGTGCTGCGCGTGCCGACGCCGCAGGAGGAAATCGCGCGGGCCGTCAACGAAGCCGCCGCATTGCGCGCCGGCGGTTTGCAGCCCGGTCGCTTGCTCGTCCTGCATGCGAACAGCGGCATGGAGGGCAAATTGCGGGAGGCGCTGGAGCAAAAGCTCGGCGCCGGCACCGTCCACGACGCCAAAAAGGGCGCGATGCCGCCGGAGACGTTTTGTGCAGTGACCACGCTGAACGCCGCCACCGGCTTGGAAGCCGCGGTGGTAATTCTGCTGGGCATGGATTTCCTGCTGGAAAAGGAGGAGGACACCCGCCTCGCCCCCGGCGAACGCCGCGACCTCCGCCGCGATCACACCCGGATGCTTTACATGGCATTTACCCGCGCCGGCCAGCGCCTCGTCGTGCTGCGCGTGGGAAATCCGGCGTAGAACGGCGTTATTTCCGATCCTTCGCTTTCTGGAACCGTGATCGCCGCTCGGATTCCACCGGCTGCGCTGCCACCGGAGCCGGCGCTTCCTCGGGCGCCGGGACGAAGCGCTCCTCCTCGATTTCTGCCTGCGGCGCCTTCGGGATTTTCACTTTTGCCGGCTTCGGCGCGCGCCCGGCGGCGAATTGCGGCATTTTCCAGCCGGTCCGCGTCATCAGCGCCTCGGCCACGACGAGGAACGCCAGCACGATTCCCAGCGGCAGGCGCAGCGGGGTTTCGGCGATAAATGGCGGGCGCAGCCATGCATCCTGAAGATTTAGTAAATCCCGCCCGCCGGTCTGCACGGAAGCGGCGCGCAACTCCGCCACGCGCTCCGGCTCGAACTGCCACTCGACGGACGAGCCGACGCTAAGCGGCCCGAACGGCAACGCGTTTTCCCCGACCTGCACGGCTCCGCGAACGACGCTGCCTTCCTCCAAATCGCGCGTCAGCGTGAAATGCCCGGGCGCGATCCGCCGCCAAGGGACGTCGTAGGTGGTGCCGCCGGTGTCGTCGCGCAGGCGGACTTTCGGCGGCAGCGCGGCGAGCTTTTGCGACCAGGTCTCCACGTCGTAAAGCAGGTCCAGCGTGAGGCGGGTGCCATCAAGCCGGTGGCGCAGGGCGATCCCCGGCGGCGTCTCGCCCCCCATCAGGAAGCGGCTAAGCGTTTGGAGGAAATCCCCGTAGCCAGGCCAGTTCCGGACAGTTTCCGAGAACTCGCCGCCGAGCGGAAACGACACCGCCGCGCTGCGCCCGAGGCCGCGCCGGGCATGGGAAACGAGCGGCGCCAGATACTCGTCCGTGCTCACCAGCGAGACCGTCGCGTCGTCGCGGGCGTAGGAAAGATTGTAGCCATCGACCTGCGCCGGCCATGCCAGTGGTTTCGGGGAAATTTCCGCCCAGCGCCCGGTCGCTTTCGCGCCCACCGGATCTTCGACAAAGGCCGAGCGCGCGATCGTAACCGTTTCCTGCGCAAAGATCTGCGGGATGTCCATCGGCTTGTCCGAGAAGAACATCCGGCCGTTGCCGAGCTTCGCCACATCCTTGAGAAACGCGGCATCCGAGTCGCCTGCGGTGCCAAGGCCGATCACCGAGACCGTCGCCTTGTTGTCCGCCATTTCCTTGAGCAGTCTCACGTAATCGCCCGGCTCCTCCGAGTCCCGCGCGTCGGAAAACAGGATCACATGGCGAGTGCCTGCCTGCGATTTCTTCAGCTCGTCCCACGCCGCTTTCAGGCCGGTATAGACGTAAATCCCGCCGCCGGCGGAGGTGATTTTCCGCGCGCGGGCGGCCAGCTTGTCCTTGTCGCTGCCGATGCGGGTGAGCGGAATCGTCTTCGTCGGCTCGCTGTCCACGGCGAGCACGGCCACCTGATCCATCGGCCCCAGCAGCTCGATCGCCTTGGCCGCGCCCTCGTCGGCGAGGTCCATTTTCGTTTTGCCGCCGCCCACGCCCATCGTCATCGAGCCGGACCGGTCCATCACGATCGCCAGCGCCACGGCAAGCTTCCGGTGCTCGGATTTCAGCTCCATGGAGACCGGCAACAGCGCGTCGATCGGCGAATCAAAATAGCCGCCCGAGCCGAACGACAACTTGCCGCCCGCCATCATCAGCCCGCCGCCCTGCTCGCGGACGAAGAAATCCAGGGATTTGGTGAAATCGTTCGGCAGTTCGTAGGCCGGCACGTTGTTCAGGATCACGGCGCGCGCACCGGCGAGCATGCCGGGCTTGAGCAGGGCCGGATCGCCAACGACATCGACGGTGAAATCCAGCGACTGCAGCGCCTTCGCCAGCGGATCGTCCTGGTAGCGCGTGGCCAGCACGATGCGCGGACCGCCGGTGATTTCAATCCAGCGGACGGCCTGGTTGTTGCCGGCGTGGGCGTCGTTCTCCGGCCGGATTTCCGCGCGGTATTCGTAGCCGCCGGCCTGCGGGATGCGGTCGGTGAATTCGACCGTGCCCAGCCCGGCGGTCAGGGAAATCTTCGTTTCGGTCAGCTTCCGGCCGTTGCGGCTGAGGATGAGCGGAAATGTCGCGTCGGACGCGCCGCGGACGGTGATGGAAATCAGGAACGGCTCGCCGACCTGCACGCGCTCCGGGAAGCCCATCCGCGCCACGCGGAAATCGTTCTCCGAGTCCTCGCGGATGAGCCGGTAATCGAGCGGAATCCCGCGCTTTTGCAACTGTGCTGCGGCTTCCTGCAGCGGCTCGGTGGAAAATCCGTCGGTGAAAAGAAGCGCGCGCGACGGACGGTTCTCATCGGCTTGGGCGGCGATCGTCTGGAGCGCCAGGCCGGTTTTCGTGAGCTTCCGCGAACCGGTGAACGAGGAGCCGTCCGCGCCCAGCTCCGCGATTTCCGCCGCATAGTTGATGAAATGCAGCGTGTCGTGGCGGCTCGGCTTGTGTTTTTCCAACACGTCCCGCCACTCCTGCAAGTTCTTGTCGATCAAGCCCTCGGTCGAGTCGGAGCGGTCGAGCAGCACATACAGATCCAAGGAATTTTGCTGCCGCCGGATCACCGGATCCGCCAGCGCCAGCACCGCCAGCAACAGCAGCGCCGCCCGCAACGGCGACTGAAGCCGCAGCCCGCGCCAGAACCACCCCAGCAGCGCCAGCGCCGGGATC
>JBBSUD010000236.1:0-4989 GCA_038235225.1 Verrucomicrobiales bacterium | reverse complement strand
TGTGAAAACGACGGAGATCTATACTCATGTGGCCAAAGGCGTGGGGGCGATGGGGGTGAGGAGTCCGCTGGATGCGGCGGAACATTGGACATCGGGTCGAAGAGGTGGATTGATGATTGATGATTGATGATTTTGGATTTTAAGAAATGGCACTTTGGGGATTTGAAGATGGGAAATGAATGAATGCGTTGCGGTGAGACGCTGCGACCACGGCCTGCCGCGAGACGCGGCAGGCACCTGAAGAGGACATGGCGGCGGGACGCCTGGGCGACGGAACTGAGCGGGACGCTCCAGGTATGGCTTGCCGCGAGACGCGGGACGCTCCGGCTGCGGTCAGCCTTGCTCGATGGTTTTCTCGGTGGCGGCGTCGATGATGGCGAAGCGCTCGCGGTTGAGGGTGGGATCGGAGCGGAAAATGAGGCGGCCGGAGTGGGAGCGCTCGAGTTCGCCAAGGAGCTTGGAATCCTCGCTCTTGAAGCGGTTTAGCACGTCGCTATTCACGATTACGATGATATCTCCGACGGAATCGTGGTGGTTCTGGATGACGGTGTTGAGGCGGCGCTGGATTTCCACGGACATGGTCATGGGCGTCTTGACGCGGGCGCGGCCCTGGCAATACGGGCAGGGTTCGTACATGGAATCGCGCAGCGATTCGTTGAGGCGCTGGCGGGTCATTTCCATGAGGCCGATGGGAGAAATCTGGAGGACCTGGGTCTTGGCTTTGTCCTTCTTGAGCCGGTCCTTAATGGCTTTGTAAACGGCTTGCTGGTCCTTGCGGTGGCGCATGTCGATGAGGTCGATGACGACCAAGCCGCCGATGTTCCGAAGGCGAAGCTGGCGCGCGACCTCGACGGCGGCTTCCATGTTGGTTTCCAAGATCATTTTATCGACATCCTTGGATCCGCGGTTGCGGCCGGTGTTCACATCGACGGCGATGAGGGCCTCGGTCTCGTCGATGACGAGGTAGCCGCCGCAAGGCAGCCAGACCTGGCGGGAAAAGGCTTCGTCGATCTGTTTCTGGATATTGACGCGCTCGAAAATCGGCTTGGGCGAGGAGGGCAGGTAGTGGATGCGGCGCTTGGCGCGGCGGGAAACCTTGCCGGCGATCTGGCGGATCATCTCGGTGGTTTCCTCGTCATCGCACATGACCTGGTCGATTTCCTCGGTGAGGAAATCGCGGGCGGTGCGCTCGATGAGGCCCGGCTCCTGGAAGACGCAGGCGGGCGCGGGATTGTGGGCGCGGCGGTCCTCGATTTCGTCCCACTGCTCAAGCATCATGTGGAGATCCCGCACGAGGTGGCGGGGGCGGACGCCTTGGGCGGCAGTGCGCATGATGACGCCCATGCCTTCCGGGACCTGGAGTTTCTGGACGATCTTGCGGAGGCGCTGGCGCTCTTTCGGATCGTCGATCTTGCGGGAAATCCCGAATTGCTCGGTGTAAGGCATGAGCACGAGGTAGCGGCCGGCGAGCGAAATATTCGTGGTGACGCGCGGACCTTTGGTGCCGATGGGGCCTTTGGAGACCTGGATGACGATTTCCGAACCGATCGGGTAGATGTCCGGGATGTCCTTGGAGCTGATCTTCTTCTGCTGCTTTTTCTTGGAGCTGGATTCGCGCTGGATTTCCTCGAGCCCGCCGTCGAGGGCGGCGGGGATGGCGTCCCAGAAGTGGAGGAAGGCGTTTTTCTCGAGGCCGATGTCCACGAACATGGCTTTGAGGCCCGGCTCGATATTCTTGACGCGGCCCTTGAAGATGCCCCCCACGATGTTTTGGTCGCCCTCGCGTTCGACGGTGTATTCTTCGAGGACGCCTTCTTCGAGGAGGGCGACGCGGCGTTCGAGTTTTTCGACGTTGACGATAATGCTGTTGCCCCTCTTGGGATCGGGCGCGCCGATGCCCAAGAGTCGCTTGATGTGCTGGATCATGTTGATTGGATTGAAAATAGGGGTGGGTTCCTGCGGGGGTTTTTAGAGAGATGGATGAGCGTCAGCGAGGTTCCTTGACGGGGATGGCGCGCGGGGTGACGGAGCCTTCGGCATCGATTTCCGGCGTGATCGTCGGAGTCGGCGTGGCACTGGCGGCGGGCATGGCGGCGGGCGGCGGGCCGGTGGCGACCTCGGCGGCTTCGTCGCCGGTCTCGCCGGTAGTATCGGCGGGGACGGAAGCGCCGGTGGCGATGGCGGGGGTGGCGAGAACGGGCACTGGCTCGCCGGCCTCGACTGCGGCGATCATTTCGGCGGGCACTTCGATGGATTTCACCAATTCGCCCAGATGGCCCTCGGCGCGGGTTTGCGGCTTGAGCGCCAGTTTCACGCCGCCGTCGCGCGCGAAAAGGCCGCGATAGACGAGATTGACGAGCGGCCCGGCGACAGCGCCGCCGGATCCGGCGTGCTGGACCATGATGCAGATGGCGTAGCGGGGATGGTCGTAGGGCGCGAAGCTCAGGATCCACGAGACGTTGGATTTCGCGCCGTTGTCAGTGGTCTGGGCAGTGCCGCTTTTGGAGGCGATTTCGATGCCCTCGATGCGGACCTTGCCGGAGGTGCCGCCGGGTTTGTTCGTGGAAAGCCACATGCCGTGGCGGATGCGCTCGATGTCCTCCGGGGAAATCCCCTGCTTGGTGAGGTCCACCTTGAGGATGGGCAAATCTCCCACGACGATGTCGCCATCGGCGGCGATGGCTTCCTTGACGATGCGAGGTTTGTAGTATTTCCCGCCGTTGGCCACGCAGGCACCTACGGCGCAGATCTGGAGCGGCGTGGAAAGCGTGTCGGCCTGGCCGATGGACAGCATGGCGGTGAGCGCGCCGGTCATTTTCTTGCCGGGATTTTCCGCCCGCCACGGGCGATTTCCCGGGAGGATGCCGGCCTTTTCGCCGGGCAGCTCGATGCCGGTCGGCTGGCCGATGCCGACCATTTGGCAGCCATCGACCATCGCTTTCCAGCCGATCGCGTTGGCGAGCTTGTTGAAATACGGATTGCAGGAATGCTGGATGGCCTCGGACAGATTCTGGCCGCCGTGGCTGCCGCCGTGGGAGGCGATCCAGCATTTGATGCGGGAATTCCCGTAGCTCATGTAGCCCTCGCAGGAGTAGTTCCGCGAGCCCATGCCCTCCAGCTCGCCGGCGATGGCGGTGGGGATTTTCATGGTGGAGCCGGGCGCATAGGCGGAAATCGCGCGGTTCGTCAGCGGGGAGAGGCGGGGATTTTCGCGGTACACGTCCCATTTCTCCTGGGAAATGCTGGGGATGAAATCGTTCGGGTTGTAGTCCGGCACGGAGGCCATCGCGAGCACTTCGCCGGTATTCGGGTCCATGATGACGCCGGCGCAGCGGCCGGCGAGGCGGAGGGTGTTTTCGAGCAAATATTGGACGGGCGCGTCGATGGTGAGGCGGACTTCGGCGCCCATGCCGGGATTGACGATATCGACCGGGCGGATGGTGCGTCCCTTCTCGTCCTTCATGATGGTGCGGACGCCTTCGAGGCCGCGGAGGATTTCGTCCATGCTGGCCTCGACGCCATCCACGCCCTTGTCGTCGCCGATGTAATGGTCGAATTTCCGCACGTCGGATTCCGGGACGTCGCCCTTTTCCCACTGCTTGAGGTAGCCGAGCTCATGGCTGGCAAGCGAGCCGAAGGGATACTCGCGAAGGGGACGGACGCTCAGATAGACGCCGGGCAGGTCGAGGTTGTGCTCGGCGAATTTGGCGAACTCGTCGTAGCTGAGATCCGCCCGGTAGCTGAACGGGACGAGGCCGGCGTGGGTGAGATAGTGGGTGCGGAGGTTGCTGGCGTTGAAATCGCGGACGAGCTTGGGATCGAGATGCTCGAGCACCTTGAGCGGACCGTTCTTCACGATGGAGACGATGTCGCGCTCGGTGCGCTTGCGCGTCATGCCGTTCTCGCGGACGACGCGGTCGAGGCTCATGTCGTCGTGCTGGGCGAGGTAGGCGTTGCGGACCTCGTCGAGATTGAAGGAAACCTCGTAGTTGCGGAGGTTCCGGGCGAGCGTGATGCCGTTCCGGTCCGTGATTTCCCCGCGGATGCCTGGTTCGCGGACGGTGACGGTGCGATTCCCCGGGACGAGCTGGAGGAAATGGTCGCGGTTGACGATTTGGAAATCGTAAAGGCGGGAGAGCAGCGCGCCGAAGCCGACGAGCACGAGGGCCGTCAGCAGGTAGAGCCGGAGTCGGTAGCTAGGTTCCATGGTTCAGTAGAAGCGCCGCCGGCGGCGGTTCGCCTCGGGAATGATCGAATGATGGCAGGCGCGGGCAATGCGGAAGAGCAGCCAGAACACGAGCGGCGAGAACAGCATGGTCAGCACTGAGGAGTACGCCACCTGCACGACCGTCGCCTCGGACAGCACGAAATCCCCGCGGACGAAGTTCACAATGACGTATTCGGCCGCCAGATAGAGGAAAATCACGATGCCGGACAGCGCGGCGGATAGATACCATTTCCCCTTCTTGAACAAGGGCTGGATGCCCTGCATGAGGAAACCCATGACGGCGAAAAGGAAGATGGAATAGCCGAAACGAAGGGATTCCACGGGCTGGGTGTAAACGCGGGGATCGCCGCCGTTCGGGCCGAGCGCGCAGTGGGCGTCCCAGAAAAAGCCACCCAGGAATGCCAGGATGAGCATGGTCGGCTGGCCAACGGTGACGGCGCAGCAAAGGAAGATGAGCTGCACCACGAAGATCCGCGACTGGTTCAGCCCGGTGAACGCGGGCATGAACTGCAGCAGCACGAACGATGCGAGCAGAAGCAGGATGGTGATGATGGAATAGCGGATCACGGCGGTTCATGGGTCTCCGGAGAGCACGACGAAAACCGTGCCCAGATCCGCGAAGTTCACCGATGGCCGGACGAGAGCTTCGGAATCCAGCGCGCCTTTTTCGACGGAATCGATGGTTCCTAAAAGGATATCGGCCTGGAAGAGTCCTCCCCGGCCGGTGGTGAAGACACGCTGGCCGGGGTGCAGCTCGGCCT
>JBBSUD010000235.1:0-4999 GCA_038235225.1 Verrucomicrobiales bacterium | reverse complement strand
GCCATTCGTTGGGGACTGCGGTTTGGCTCTTGACCAGCGCCGCACATGCCACCTTGCGGGGATCTCCTTTTCTCAGGGCTGACAGTTCTTCCGCTGACCCGGGCAAGCCGGTCTCCGCGGATATCCGCGCGATGATCCGCTCGGCCGCTGACACGCCGAAATCCCTGACGGCTTCTCCCGCGTGAGACAGTCGCGACCGCCGCATCGTCTTCGCCGGCTTGAGCATGTTGAGCAGGCGGTCCTTGAATCCGTCCTCGCCCAGATACCAGCCATGCCGGAGGGCGGCCATCGCCTCCTCGCCAATTTTTCCGCCGTCCGCGGCGGCCCGTTTCTCCAGCCACGAGAGGTAGGCCCGGCGTCCGCGGCTTTTATGGTCGAGTTGGAATGCGTCGAGCACGCGGTCGAGCGGTTGCCAGACCGGCGCGTTGTTCTCGGCATAATGTCGCAGGCTGCTCCAAGGATAGGCAGCAAGGCTGCCGTGCGGGCCACCCGCAAGCCCGGCGCGGGCGGGATTGAGATGGATGTAGTCGGCCACGCATTTGAAATAGTGGGCATCCGCCGCGCGCTCGCCGTTCACGGGAACCGCCTTGTAGCGGCCTTGAAAGACATGTCCCCGCCGTTGCCGGCGGAAATTCCACGCCTGCGCGAAGCGCCCCATCAGGAACCTCATCCCGGCGGATAGGTTGGGCTGCGGCGTTTCCAAGAGAAGGTGGAAGTGATTGCCCATCAACACCCAGGCATGGACCAGCCAGCCGTGACTGAGGCAAGTGCGGTCCAGCCAGTGAAGGAACGATTCATGATCGGCATTTCCTTCGAAGAGTGCTTTGCCGCCATCGCCCCGCGCCATCACATGATACACAGCGCCGGGATATTCGAAGCGGGGTTGTCTGGCCATGGAGGAAAGCTCGCGGAAATCACCCGGTTCTGTCAACGCCGAAATCCACAATCCAAGGACTGACCCCAGTTTCTGTGATGACCCCAGTTTCTGTGACCCCAGTTTCTGACCCCAGTTTCTGACCCCAATTTCTGTGACCCCAGTTTCCGACGTGGTCCCATTTTCTGACCCCATTTTCGCCGTTGCCGCGAAATACTTTTCTCCGGATCGGCTATCAAAGGTAATTCAAATCGATGAATCGATTACTTTATCTGTTCCGCAGCGCATCTCCATTTAGTCATGAACGGAGTGGCCCCAATGATAGTCGGAATCCATAGTTGAAAGCTCTCAGACCCGCCGCGCCGCAACCCCCGCGATTAACAACCCGAAACCCGCGAGGACGAACCAGTGGGCGATGTCTTGATAGACCGGCGTCGAAGGCAGTGAGGCGCGGGGGTGGGCGGGATCGAAGCGGGGGGTAGCGGCGAGTGCCGGGTCGGCTTCGGGATCGAGGCGGTATTCGGCGGGGTAGTCGCGCTGCCAGCCGAGGGATTTCATTAGGGCGTGGTCGGTATCGCGGAGGCTGAGGCTGACGCGGTCGCTGCCGGCGAGATCGACGGTGGCGCGGTAGTGGCCTACGCCGGTTTGGCGGATGGATACGGGCAGGTTCTTTCCGGTGGAATCGATGGCGCGGGCGTCCCAATTCACGCGGTCCACGGGGCGGTCACCCTCGTCGCGGCGGGAAATGTCCACGGTCCAGCGATCGCGATCGACGCTGGCGGAGGCGGCGAGGCCGGCGGATTGCTCCTTGCGAACGATGCCGCGGAAAACCTGCGCCCAGAACGCGCCGCCGCTGGCCCAGCCGAGCCATTCGCCGCCCCATTTCTCGGTGAGATCGGAGGTCCAGCAGAGGCCGGTGCCGAGGCCGTAGCGGGAAATGGCGAGCAGCGGATCGCCCGTTTCGGCGGCGAGGAGGAGCTTGGCGGTGGGCTTGGCCTGGGTCATGACGTAGCCGAGGACGAAGGGCAGTTCGGATTTCTCGTAGCCGGAAAGGATCGGGTGATCGCCGGTGACAACGCTGCCGTAGAGGTCTTCTTTGATGGCGGAGCGCGACGCCTGCATCGTTTCCTTGGTGAAAATCTGCGGCATGTTCGTCGGATCGTCGGTCTCGTAATACCGGCCGCCGCCGTCGCGGGCGATCATTTGCATGAGATCCTTGGCGGCCCCGGCGCCGAGGCTGACGGTGGAAACGGTCATTCCCTGGGCGCGCATGTCGCGGACGAGGCCCGAGAAATCGGCTTCCGGCGTCTGGCCGTCGGAAAGGACGATCATGTGTTTCACCTTGGCGACGGAGTTCTGGAGCAGCTCGCGGCCGCGGACCATGCCGGGGTAGGCGTCGGTGCCGCCATCGGCTTGGAGCGATTCGATCGCGCTCATGATCGTGCCGCGGTCGGCGGCGCTGGTCATGGGCAGGATGACGCGGGTTTCCTGGTCGAAGCCGATGACACCGATCTGGTCCTGGGCGGAAAGCAGCTCGGCGGCGGCCTTGGCGGAGGCGCGGGCAAGGGCGATTGGCTGGCCGTCCATCGAGCCGCTTTTGTCGATGACGAGGACCATCGCGAGGCTGGGTTTCTGTTTTTCCTTCTCGTAGCGGGACGTGAGCGGCAGGGCGTCCTCGACGGGAGTGCGGAAATAGCCGCCGAGGCCGAAGGAATTTTCCGAACCGAGCATGGCGAGGCCGCCGCCGAAGTCGGAAACGTAGCGTTTGAGCAGCTCCATCTGGCGGAGGTTCATCGAGGTGGCGGGCACGTCAGCGATGACGACGGCGTCGAAGGCGAGCAAATCCGCCATGGTGTCGGGCAGGCCGCGTTCGCCGCGGAGTTCGAGTTCGAGGCCTTGTTTTTTCATCATCCGGGCGAGCGGACGCATTTGTTTTTCGTCGCGATGGAGGACCAAAATTCGCGGTTCGCCCTTAACGGTGATGGTCGTGGCGACCTTGTTATTGACGGGAAACCAGTCTTTCTCCGGCTGGATTTCCGCCTCCCAGCGGCTTTCGCCGGCGGCGGTCATGGCGACATCGATGACTACCGAGGTTTCCTTGCCAGCCTGGAGTTTGACCGGGGCGGAGGCGACGGCGACGCCGCCTTGGAGGATGCGGGCGGTGGCGGCCATGTCGGCATTGGCGCGCATCCGCAGGCGCATGCGGACGATTTCCCCGCGGTAGGCGACGGTGGCCATCGGCTCGAGGGCGACGATGGCGGCTTCCGGGCGTTTGAGGCCGGCTAGCGATTGGAAACGAACATCCACGCCCTCGTCGCGGAGGGTGGCTAGGGCGGCGGCGGTGCCGGGACCGGTCGGTGCGCCATCGGAGAAAACGACCAGGCGGCGGGCCATGCCGGCATCGAATGCGAGGCGGGATCCGAGCAGGGCTTCGGCGAGTTTGGTGGAATTCCGCGCAGCGGCGTCGGCAGTGCCGGCATCGGCTTGGTCGGCAAGCTTGCGCAGGCCGGCGGGATCGGCGGGGGCGAGATTCGTGCCGAAGGAAAGCAGTGTGGCGCGGTCCGAGGGGCGCAGGGATTTGGTGGCGGTTTCGATTTCGCCAACGGCGCTGCGGATGCTGGCGGGATCGACGGATTCGGAAATATCGACCAGCCAGACGACGTGGAGTCGGTCGCTTTTCGAGAGCCAATACGGCCGGCAGAGCGCGAGAATCAGGCAAACGATGCCGAGCAAACGGAGCGCATGGGCGAGCCATTTGCGGGCGATCGGGCGATCGACAAGCGAGCGCCGCCAGACGAAAAGCGCGGCGGCGAGGCATCCAAGCAGCAGCCAGAGCGGGAGAAATGTGGAAAACTGCATGGCGAAAATCAGCCGACCTTGCGGCGATGGTAGAGGATTTCCTCGGCGAAAAGCGCGCCAAGCGCGGCGAGCAGGAACCACGCGGCGAGCGGCCAGCCGGACGCGAGTTTCAGGTCGGCGGGCGGCGGGCCGGCGGCGGCGGGACCGGATTCGCCTGGCGAGAAAACGGCGGCGCCGAGCTGCCATTCGGTCGAGTTGCGGGTGAAGCTGTAGTTGCCCAAGCGGTCGGCGCGGACGGGGGAAATCAGCGGCAGTTTCTCCACCACATCGCCGTGGCGGAAACTGGCCGCCGTGATCTCGCCGGTGCCGGGGATTTCCACGGTCGAGCCGGTGGCGACGGCGGACGGGAAGGCATCGTCCCGGCCGGTCAGGGCGACGGCGGCGTCGTGGATGAGCACGGGAAACCAAGGCGAGAGAAAGAAGTCCTCGCGCGACGGGTCGAAATTCAGGACCACGGCGCGGCGGCCGCCGGCGGAGCAGGTATATAAGAGCGGCGTGCCGTCGGTGTGGGCGAGGATGACGATGGAGCCGGCAGGCGCGGTGAGCTTGCGCGCGCCGTCGAAGGCGAGCAGGGCGGGATCGAGGCGGGCAATGAGCGGGTGCTCCTTTGCCAGGATTTCCGGCGGGCCGGGCGGGATTTCTGCGCCGAGGCCGGTCCAGAATGGCGACTCGCCGGACGGCGCGAACACGATGGCAGTGTCCGTCTCCGGCGGTGCGCCCTCGGCGATGGCGAGCCGCGCGAATTCGCCGACCGGCTCGAACATCGAGTCCGCCGCGCCGAAAGCGGCGATGACCTGCTGGAAGAAAAACGGATTCTTCGCGGCGACGCGGACCGGGATCGCCTGCGGGGCGTTCAGGCCGAGCGGGGCGGAATTGTCGGCGGTCAGCGAATCCGCGCCGCGGAGGCGCAGGACGTATGCGCCTGGCTGGATATTTTCCAACGGGATGGAATCGGCGGCCTCACCCGCGGCCGGCAAGTGCAGGGAAAACAGGTGGACGAGATCGCCGGAATCCGCGGCCACGAGTTCCAGCTCGGCCTCGCGCTCGGTCGGGAAATCCGAGGTCACGGTGGCGAAAAGCGTCGCCCGGCCGGGCGCGGACCAGCGCAAATCTGCGGCGACGATGCCGGCATTGTGTGCCTGGCCGCCGACGCGGACGACCTCGACGCCGGGCGGCATTTCCATGGCCGGCGAGCGGCCGTCGGTGAGGAAAAGGATGCGGGTCGCGGATTTTCCGCCGGGCGTGGCGAGCAGGCCGAGTTCGTCG
>JBBSUD010000234.1:0-5095 GCA_038235225.1 Verrucomicrobiales bacterium | reverse complement strand
TAAAACCGCGGTCGAAGAGGTAGCGGTCGATCGTGCCGGAGACGAACGCCGTGAATCCGCTGACCTGGTGGAGCGGGCACTCGGCGGCGAAAAGCAGCGTGGCGGGATCGTCGCTCGGCAGGCTGAGGTAAGGCGCGGATTCCGACGAAGTGGTGTGCAAATCGAGGAACCAGAGCGGCGCGTCCGGATGCTCGGATTTCAGCTTGTCCACCAGCGCGACGATCTCGTCCCGCTGGTCGCGATCGCAGCTAGGCGGCGGCTCGGCGGGTGGGAAAATCCGGTTCAAATCCTGGTCCAAGAAGCGCTCCCCGGCAGCGATGGCCGGGAGATTCCCCTCGATCACTACCATCCGCCCTGCCAGCGCCGGCGCGCCGGGCTGGGCCAGCCGGGCGAGCACTTCGTCCGCGGCGGCGCGCCCGGCGGGTTCGTTGCCGTGGATCATCACGGTCACCAAAAGCAGCGGTCCGCCGGGCGAACCGAGGTCGGCGAGGACGCGGTCCGGGAGGGCGGCGGGAGATTTGGCGGCGGCGGACGGGGCGGTGGAAGCGAGCGTTTCGGTCATGTGGGAGAAGGATCGGTGAGCATTTTCGGCGCGAGACGGACAATGTCCTCGTGGGTGATCATGCCCGCCAGCCAGCCGTTTTCCAAGACCGCGATGCAGTCGGCGCCGGCCTCGCGCATCGCCCGCAGGCCGTCTTCGAGCGAATCGTCCATGGTCAGCGCCAGCGGCTCGCCAGTCAGCGCGTCGCGCACCGATCCGCCACCGCCGTCCACCAGATTTTCGAACAAATCCGCCCGCGAAAGCACGCCTGCGAGCCGGCCGTCGTCATCGAGCACGGGCAGGTGGTCGCGGCCGTTCCACTTCATGAGCCGCGCGGCGAATTCCTGCGGATCGTCCGGGTGAACGGTGATCAAATCGCCATTCATGATCTGCTCCAGCGTCCACGTCGCATCGCAGCGGACGGCCGCGCGCTTCTCGGGCGGGGAAAGCGGCGCCCATGCGTGGACCGGCGCGCCGGTTGACGCGCGATCGAACATTTCCGCGGTCAGCGTGACGCAGGCCTCGCCCGGCGGCTGGGATTTCCGCAGCTCGTCGAAGGAATCGAGAATCCATTGCGCGCCGGTTTGGCCGGAATCCACGCGATCGGCGATGATCCCGAGCAATTTCCCGCCATCCGCCGGATCCACGCCGTGCGCGTCCAACCCGCGGCGAGCGAGCGGCAGCAGCTCGTCGAGGATCAATTCCCGCGCGCCGATCGTTTTTCCAAACCAGCGGAACGCCACGCCGAGGCCGGAGTGCGCGGCCTTGAGGAAATTCTCGTGGGCGTCCTGAAACGGCACGATTTCCGGCAGCGCCGCGGCTTCCGGCGGCATCGCGAGCATCAGCCCGAGCCAGAACGCGGTGTTCGCCATCTCGTCGAGCAGCGTCGGCCCGGCCGGAAGGATGCGGTTCTCGATGCGCAAATGCGGCACGCCGCCGCCCGCCCCGTAGCAAATCCGGTTCCAGCGGTAAATCGTGCCGTTGTGGAAATTCAGCGCGTCCAGCGCCGGCACGCCGCCGTCCGCCGGGTGCGGATCGTTGGCGACGTAGGCGCGGTAGCGGCTGCAGTTTTCCCGAAACATTTCCAGCGCGCCGCCCCGCAGCCAATCGCGGCCGAAGGAAACCCGCGGCTCCTCGCCGCGCAAATTCGCCTGCGGCCGGCGCGTGTCCGTCGTCTGCGCGAACAGCGCGATCCGCGTCTCGCGCCACAGCCGGCGGCCGAGAAATAGCGGCGAATTCGTCGCCGCGGCGAGGACCGGGCCGGAGATCATTTGCGCCCAGTTGTAGTGCGCCGGCAGCAGTTCCGGCTCGGTCTGGCAATGGATCTGGAAGCTCGTGAAGGTCCCGCCGAAGACCGTCGGATTGTCGCGGGTGATCAGCTCGTCGATGCCTTGGATGTGGTATTCGTAGTTCGCGCCGCGCATCCGGTTCACCAGCGCGAGCATCGTTTGGTAGCGCGGATTCGGCGTCAGCGCCTCCGGCCGGACGTCGTGGCGGCGGATCGTCGGCAATAGACCGGTAAGCATCAGCCGCGCGTCGAATTTCTCCGCCGCCACCGCCGCCACGCGATCGAGATTTCCCCGGATTTCCGCCTCCAGCTTCGTGAAAACGCCGCCGGAAATCTCGTGCGGCAGCGAGTTGATCTCCAGATTGAAGCGCGCGTATTCCGTCGTGAACGGCCCGTCGCCCAAGTGCCGCAGGATTTCCGGGACGAGCGGCGCGGGGCGGAAATCCCGGTCGATGAAATCCAGTTCCTGCTCCGCGCCGACCCGGCGTTTGCCCGTTTCGAACGCGCCGTCCGCGAGCATTTCCCCGAGCGTGTCAAGGTCGCGCAGCACGGCGAGCGAGAATTCCCGGCGCTGTGCGGGAGTGGTGATGGTGTGGATTTCGGGCGTTGCTGACATGGGGAAATTCGGGGCAATGGACCCCGGAAATCCGGTGAAGCAAGCGCCGGACCGGGATCGTCCCCCACCCCGCGGATTTCCCGGCCCGGCCCACCAAACCGCTTGCCAAGTCGCGGGGTCCGAGCCTAGTCCCTCAGCCCGTAGCCGCCACCCGGCTCCTTTTCACCATGGGCAAAACACTGATTATCGCGGAGAAACCGAGCGTCATGACCGACCTGAGCAAGACGCTCGCGAAGGTCCTCGGCAAGTTCGACAAAAACGGCACGGGCCGGGACATTTTCTTCGAAAACGAGGGTGCGATCATCACCTCCGCCGTCGGTCACCTGGTCGAACTCCGCATGCCGATGGGGCCGAACGGCAAGAAGCTGCCGTGGAATTTCAGCGTGCTGCCCGCCATCCCGGAAAAGTTCGATCTGGACCCGATTCCCGACTCCGAGGCGCGCCTCAAGCAGGTGCTCAAGCTGGCCAAGCGCAAGGACGTGGACAACATCGTCAACGCCTGCGACGCCGGCCGCGAGGGCGAGCTGATTTTCCGATACATCATGGAAATCGGCGAAATCAACAAGCCCGTGAAGCGGCTTTGGATGCAGTCGATGACCGCCGGGTCCATTCTCCAAGCGTGGGAAAATCTCCGCGCTGGCGAGCAAATGAAGCCGCTGGCCGACGCTGCGAAGTGCCGTTCCGAATCGGACTGGCTGGTCGGCCTCAACGCGACCCGCGCGCTGACCTGTTTCAACTCCCGCCACGGCGGATTCAACATCACCGCCGCCGGCCGCGTGCAGACGCCGACGCTCGCCATCCTCGCCCAGCGCGAGGCGGAAATCCGCGCGTTCGTCCCAACATCGTACTTCGAAGTCCACGGCACGTTCGGCGTCCAGGCCGGCGAATATCTCGGCAAGTGGATCGACGAGGGCTGGAAAAAGGATGAAGCCAAGCCGCTTTCCCGACCCGAGCGGATTTGGGAAAAGGCGCAGGCCGAGGAAATCCAAGCGCGTTGCGAGGGCGAAACCGGCGTCGTCAGCGAGGAGAAAAAGGCCAGCACGCAGATCGCGCCGCAGCTTTACGATCTCACCACGCTCCAGCGCGAGGCGCCGTTTTCCGCGAAGGGAACCTTGCAGATCGCCCAGGCGCTTTATGAAAAGCACAAGATGATCACCTACCCGCGGACCGATTCGCGGTATCTGCCGGAAGACTATACCGCCAACGTCCGCGAGACGATGGGCGACATCGGCAACAGCGATTTGGACGTGGCGAAGTATGCCAAAGCCGTCCTCGCCGGCAGCGATGAAAAGGGTCCGCGTTTGCACAAGTCCCGGCGGATTTTCGATAGCAAGAAAGTATCCGATCACTTTGCCATCATCCCCACCGGCAAGGTCGGCAAACTCAGCGAAGCCGAGCAGAAACTTTATGATATGATCGTGAAGCGCTTCATCGCGGCTTTCTATCCGATCGCCGAATTCGAGCAAACGACGCGGCTGACGCGGATTGCCAAAGATTGTTTCAAAACCGAAGGCCGGATTTTGATTAAGCCCGGCTGGTTGGAAGTCTATGGCCGCCGGCCCGGAGTCGCGGCGGGCAAAGATGAATTGGTGCCGGTCACCGCCGGTGAAAGCGCGAAAGCCGAAGCGATTGAAGTTCTCGCCGAGGAAACGAAACCACCTGCGCGGATGACGGAATCCACCTTGCTTTCCGCGATGGAAGGAGCCGGAAAACTCATTGACGACGAAGCACTGCGCGAAGCCATGGCCGAGCGTGGACTCGGCACTCCGGCAACCCGCGCGGCGACGATCGAAGGTCTCATTTCCCAGAAATACCTCGCCCGCGAAGGCCGTGAGCTCCACGTCTCCGGCAGCGGCATGCGCCTCATCGAGCTGGTGCATGATATGGAAATTGAAGGTCTCTACTCGCCCAAACTAACAGGCGATTGGGAGTTCAAGCTCCGCCAGATGGAGCAGGGTTTGCTCCAGCGCGAGGAGTTCATGCGGGAAATCGTCTCCTATACCAACGAGATTTGCGCCAAAGCCCGCCAAGCTGCGGAAACCGCCAAAAGCCAGGTCTTTCCCGACCTCAAAGTCCCCTGCCCCAAGTGCGGCGCGTCCGGCCTCAAGCAGACCGAAGGAACCTACGAATGCCGCGAGCCGGAGTGCAAATTCAAGGCCAAAAAGCACATCGCCGGCCGCTTGCTTACGGACGAGGAAGCTACCGAACTTTTCACCAAGAAATTCGTCGGCCCGCTGACCGGATTCAAATCGAAGTTCAACAAACCTTTCGATGCCGCGCTCGAATTGGATGCAAAGTTCAAAGTGAACTTTGTCTTCGAAAACGACGATCGCGACGGCCCGCCTGAACTCACCGACGAACAACTCATCGGCGAGGCGAAAACCGAAGATGGGAAATCCCACAAGGTCTATCAGACCGAAAAGGCCTATCACATCCCGGACATCGTCACCAAAAAGGACCCGCACGGCATCCGCATCGGCAAATCGATCCTCCAGTGCGAAATCCCCGCGGACCAGATGCTCAAGCTGATTTCCGCCGGCAAGACCGACGTGCTCAAAGGCTTCGTCTCGAATCGCACCAAGCGGAAATTCGACGCCCACCTCACCTTCGATCCGAAAGACGGCAAGATCGGTTTCGATTTCCCGCCGCG
>JBBSUD010000233.1:0-5138 GCA_038235225.1 Verrucomicrobiales bacterium | reverse complement strand
CGGCGATCCGACCACCGGGGCTGCCAATCCCAAGGTGCGGATGCGGGTGGAGGACGTGAATGGCGAGCAGGCGCTGGTGTTCACGTTCCCGGTGCTCGACAGCAGCGATGCCTTCGCCGGCGCGCCCGCCATGTCGCGCAGCATCGGCGGCGTGAAATACACGGTGGAAGGTGGCAATGACCTCGGCACCTTCAACCAGCCGGTTTCCGAAGTGATTCCGGCGCGGGCCGACGGCCTCACCCTGCCATTCTTCGGCTGGAGCTACCACAGCTTCCGGCTCGACGGCGCCATCGGCGGCGCGACCCCGCGCGGACCGAAAGGATTCATGCGGGTGAAAATCGAGGAGGTCGCGCCGTGAGATCGGCGCGCCGCTGAAGCGGTGAATTCAACGGGCGGGTGCGGCGACGCATCCGCCCGTTTTTTGTCCGACATTACGGCTTCGGCAGCGGGTCGCTGCGGAAGCGCTCGTATTGCTGGCGCAGTTCGACAGCGTCGGGCATGAAATTCACCGCCCTGCCCGACCACTTCAGCGCGCCTTCGCGGTCGCCGCGGGCGAAATGGATTTCCGCGAGCGTGTCCAGATAGATGCCGAGGTCGGGGGCGAGCCGGAGGGCGTTTTCCGAGAATTTTTCCGCGGCATCCAGTTCGCGGCAGGCGCGGGCGGCGACCCAGGCCACGGTGTTGTTGGTATTGGCGGACTCCGGATAGCGCGCGATCAGCGCCGACATGCGCTGCCAGGATTCGGCGAAACATTGGTCGTGCAGCTCGATCAGGCCGGCTTTGCGCAGCGGCGGATAGAAAAAATCCGCCAGCGAACCATCGCCCGGGTAATCCCGCGGACAGGCGACAAGGATTTCCAGCGCTCTTTCCCGATCGTCCGGCAAGATCGCAAGCCCGCGAGCCACCTCCGCCTGCAGGCGCGCCCGCAACGCGGCGACGGGCGTATCGAGAAATGCCCCGGTCCCGGCGGACGCCTGGCAAAGCACCTCGAAAATAGCGGCGGCCCGCTTCCATTCACCCCGCTCCAGCAGCATTTCCCCCAGATCGTCCATCCCCAGCAGACTGATGAGCGGATTGCCGAAGGCGGGAAATCGGTCGGCTTCCAAGCTGTCCGGATCGGCCTCCCGCGCCCATTTCTCCAAGGCTTGGGCCGCTTTCTCGAAATCGCCACCCAAGGTGTAGCCGGCGACGATCAGCAGCCAGCCGTGCCCGAGTGAGAACTTGTCGATCATTTCGTCCTGGGCGTCGGCCTCGTCCGGCCGGCCGGCGCGGCGGAGAGCGGCGGAGGCATAAGCTCGGTTGGCGAGGTCCGGCTCGCGGGCGAATTTCTCGTTTTGCTCCGCTGTTTTCAGGCTGATTTCCGCGACCTCGTCCCAGCGCCCGGCGGCGGAGAGTTCCTCACGAAAGGTGCCCTTCGAGGCCTCCGGTCCGGCCTCGGCCAAGCGGCGGAGCTGGTTTTCCGCATCCGGCACGCCGACGGAAATCAGAAAGATTTTGCGCAGCCAGTCCTCGCGCCCGGCGGCGGGTGCGTTCTTCAGTTCCGCCCACGCGAGATCGATCCAGCGTTTGCGCAAATCCTTGCGGCCGTGCAAGTTCCCGGTGACCGTGAGAAACGCCTCCAAGCGCTCCGGCCGCGTCGCCTTCGCGTCCAGCTTGCCCATCCACTCCCACATTTCCTCCCATGGCTCCTGCCCGCGTGACGCGGAGTGGACGAGATCGTCCCAGCGCGAATCCTCGTCACCGGCCCAGGCAATTCCGACCTCCATCGCGAGTTCCGGCGCGCTGCCCAATTTCGGAGTAGCTCCGAAGAGCAGCCCGAGCACATCGAGAAACGCCGGGGAATCGTCCTCAGCCAGCTTCAGGAGCGGCTCGGTGAAGGCGCTGGCATTCTCGCCATGGAGTCCGCGCGTCTCCAGAAAGCCCGCCATGGTGATCAGCTCGTTCCGGTCGCCGCCGCTTTCCGTGTCAAGATCCGGCGGCTCGGCGCCGTCCCCGGCCATTTGCGCGAAGCGCTTTTCCACCCAGCCCTCGAAATCCGGCCTTTCCGGGTCCAGCCCGAGCGTGGCCAGCGCCTGCGACGTCTCGTCGATCGTGTCGAAGTAGCTGAAGGCAGCCAGTGGAAATCGCGCGAGTTCCGGCTCCGCTTCCGCACGCCTGCCGAGCAGGAGCATCGCGTCAATTGCCGACCTCCGCTTGTTCTTGTTCTTGGCCGTCATCGCCTTGCGCAGCGGCTCGAAATCCGCGTCGGGAATTGCCTCGCCCTGCCAGCGCCGGATCGCCAGCGCTGTGTAATTCCGGCGGATTTCCCCTTCACGGCCGGCCGGACCCGGCAGGCGGAGCCAGGGCAGCGGGTCGCCCAGCAGCACGGACATGGCTGCGGAAATCCGGTCCTCGCCCGCCGCTTGCGCGCTGTCCCGCGCCGCTTCGAGATTTCCGGAGGCCCGGTAAAGCGCCGTCCGCCAGGCATCGCCGGTGCCTGCGGGCAATTGTTTCGAGCGCTCGAGCTCGACTTCGAGCGTGCCTTGGCTGCGGTGGAATTCCGCCAGAGCCAGCAGCCCGGACGGTGTCGCCGGCGCGAGTTCGAGGAATTCGCGCGCCTCGTCCGGCTGGTCCGCCATCAATTTCTCCCGCGCCGCCGCCACCGCCACCAGACACGCCTTTGTCTCGTAATTCGCTCGCACTTCGGCATTTGTCTCCGCCGCGTAGAGCTTGAGAAGCTGCCGCCAGGCGCGCTTCTGGAACATCATATCGAGCAAATCGGTCTTCTCGCCCTCGGACGCGGTTTGATATTTCCCGACCAGCGCGATGATCGCCGGGTCCGTGTCCGGCGTGATGAAAAGCTCGATTTTCCCGATCAGTTCCCGCGCGCGCACCGCCCGCTCCGGGTCTTCGCCGGCCGCCGCCTTCCGCAGTTCCGGCAGCGCCGCGTCGCCCATGCGCCACAGGTCGCCGCTCGCCTTCTCGCGCGCTTGGAAGCTGTCATCCCCGAGTTGCGCCACCAGTTTGCCGATCGGCTGGGAAATCACCGCCCGGCCCGCGGTTTCCGGGCTAGGCGCGGCCGCCAGACCCAGCGAGGAAATGCCGGCGATCGCCGCGATTCGGTTGAACTTCATCTGCCGGATAACGTCCCGAACCGCCGCGAAAAATCAATCCCCATCCCCCGCTCACGCCGCAAAGCTCTCGCCGCAGGAGCAGGTGACCACCGCGTTCGGGTTGCTCACCTTGAAGCCGCCCTGTTGCAAATCGTCGGAGAAATCCAGCTCGCTGCCGCTTACGAAGAGCGCGCTTTTCGGGTCGATTACGACATTCACGCCATTGCTCGGCACCAGAATGTCCCGATCCCGCGGCCCGTCCACCAAGTCCATTTTATACTGCAAGCCCGAGCAACCGCCGCCCACCACGGCGATCCGCAGCGCCCCGTCCGGCCTCCCTTGGCGGTCGAGCAGCGAGCGCAGATGCGTCGATGCGCCCGCCAGCACGCGGACCAGCTTTTCGTTCCCCACCTTGTAGTTGGCCACCGCGCTCATGGCCGGGAACCTGCATTTCCCCCCAGCCCCCGTCAATCCCGCGCGAGACTGAGCAGTTTCATCGATATGGTTTGAAAATTTCCAGCCGCAAAAAGGGATGACCGTGCAGATTCACGAAGCGGAAATCGGCAAGTGCGGGAAACGCCGATTGCCGAAATCCCCACAGCATCTCCAATTTTTGCGCACTTTTCGCGCCTTTTTGCGGCTGAAATTCTTCCCCCATTTTCGCATTCCCCGCCTCCATCCAGGAAATCCGGCCGTGCAATCCCCCTGACTCCGCCGACCGTCCTCCCATGAGATGCTCCACCGCAGCCCTGGTCTGCCCGCTCGTTTTCCCGCTCATGACCGCCACCGCCGCGCCGCTCAACCACCTCGCCCACGAGAAATCCCCTTACCTCCAGCAGCACGCCACCAACCCCGTGGATTGGTATCCGTGGGGTCCGGAGGCCTTCGCCAAGGCGCGCGCCGAGAACAAGCCGATCTTCCTCTCCATCGGCTATTCGACCTGCCACTGGTGCCACGTGATGGAGCGGGAATCCTTTACCAACAAGGAAATCGCCGCCGTCATGAACGCGAATTTCGTAAGCATCAAGGTGGACCGCGAGGAGCGCCCCGACGTCGATGGCGTTTATATGGCGTTCGTCCAGGCGACGACGGGTTCCGGCGGCTGGCCCATGAGCGTCTGGCTTACGCCGGATTTGGAACCCTTCGTGGGCGGCACTTATTTTCCACCTGCCGACGCCGGTGGCAGGCCGGGATTCAAATCCGTGCTCGGCCAAATCGCCGCCGCTTGGAAATCCGACGAAAAGAACATCCGCGCGGCCGCCGGGGAAACGACCGCGAAGCTCCGCGCGATCACCAAGGCCGCTCCGATAGCCGACGCCGGCCTGCCCGGAGTGGCGGCCTCGCAGAAGGCTTTCGCCGACCTGGCCGCCTCCTACGATGCGAATCTGGGAGGCTTTGGCGCCGCCCCAAAATTCCCCCGCCCCGTTATTTTCCGGTTTCTCGATGCCGTGGCCAATGACCCGGATTTCCCCGCCGCGGATCGCGAAAAAGCCGTCGCCATGTCCTCCGAAACCCTGCGGAAAATGGCGGCGGGAGGCATCCACGACCAGCTCGGCGGCGGCTTCCACCGGTATTCCACCGATGAATTCTGGCGCATCCCTCACTACGAGAAAATGCTCTACGATCAGGCCCAGATCGTCACTTCCAGCCTCGATGCCGCCCGCCACCCCGGCGGGGAAAGCCACCTCGATACCGTCCGTGACATCCTTGCCTACGTCGGCCGCCGCATGACTTCCCCCGGTGGCGGATTTTACTCGGCGGAGGACGCCGACAGTTTGAAATCCAGCGATTCCCCCCACAAGACCGAAGGCGCTTTCTACGTCTGGGAGAAATCGGAGATCGACCGTCTGCTCGGGGATGCCGCCCCCGCATTCGAGTTCGCCTATGGCGTTACCGCCGCCGGCAACGCCCCCGCGGGCAGCGAAATTGCGGGCACGAACACCCTCATCCGCGCCCACAGCGAGGCCGAAACCGCCGCGAAATTTCACCTGCCGGAGGCCGCGGTCGCGGATTCCCTCGCAAAATCCCGGACAATCCTGCTCGCCG
>JBBSUD010000232.1:0-5223 GCA_038235225.1 Verrucomicrobiales bacterium | reverse complement strand
TGACCAGCGGGCTGCCGGATCGCATCGGCCAGGTGCCGCCCGAGATGCCACCGGAACCGAAGGCCACGGCCTAGCAACAGTCCCGGGTTTTCCCGTTTCCATAACTTCGCGAACCTCGGGACGACCCACCTGATTTGATCATGAACGCAAACCTAGATCATCCTTCGATCGGGCAAATGAGGGCCTTGAACGAGGCGCTGCTTCTCGGGTCGATCCGCCAGCACGAACTCACCGAGCAGGCGGAACTTCTCAATATCCAGCTGGCTGCGGAAATGGCGGAGCGCCGGCGTGCGGAGCGCAATCTCCGCCTTTCCGAAGTTCGCTACCGCCGGCTCTTCGAGGCAGCGGGAGACGGCATTATCCTCATCGACCCGGACACCGGGAAAATCACCGATGCCAATCCGTTCGCGGGCCACCTTCTGGGCGAAACGCACGGGCAGCTCGTCGGCCGGGATCTGAATGAAATCGGTTTGTTCGAAGACCCGAAAGCGGTCTCCGAAATGATGGCGGAGCTTCGGCGGGGCCGCGATGTGCGATTCCACGACCTGCCGCTGGTCAGCCGGACCGGCCGGCAGCAGCGGGTCGAATTCGCCGCCACCTACTACCGCGAGATCGATCGGGCCGTTGTGCAGTGCCACCTCCGCGACATCACCGTCCGCAAGAAATTCGAACTACAACTGCTGCGCGCCCAGCGCATCGACAGCATCGGCATCCTGGCCAGCGGGATGGCCCACAATTTCAACAACATTTTAGCGCCGATCATGATGTCCGGCGAGTTGCTCCGGAACTACGTCCAGCACCCGGCGGCCTTGGAAATTCTCGACATCGTGAACAAAGCGGCGCGCCGGGGATCCGAAACCGTCGGCGAAGTGCTCGCCTTCGCCCGCGGCGACGGAGGGCAGACGAGCGCGGTGGATCTATCCGCCGTCCTCCGCGATGTCGTGAAAATGGCGGACGATACGTTTCCCAAAAACATCCGGGTGGCGGCTGATATCGCTGACGATTTGCGATCCTTCGAAGGCGACTCCAACCGGATTCACCAGGTTCTCCTCAATTTCTGCGTAAATGCCAAGGATGCCATGCCCGATGGCGGGGAAATCAACATCGAAGCTCGGAACACGACCGTCGATGAGCACCAAGCCGCGATGAACCCCGGCGCCAAGCCCGGCTCCTATCTGAGAATCGAGGTGGCGGACACCGGGCATGGCATTCCGCAGGACATCATCGACAAGATTTTCGATCCCTTTTTCACCACCAAGGAAGTGGGGAAAGGAACCGGACTCGGCCTCTTCAGCTCGCTATCGATCGTGAAGGGATACGGCGGTTTCCTGGAGGTCAGCAGCCATCCGGGGGAGGGTACCCTTTTTCAGATCTACTTGCCGGCCGGTGCCGCCGCGCGCCGGGCGTCCGTGACGTTCCCGCGCCGGACCATGTCACAGGGCAGCGGACAGACCATCCTTGTCGTGGATGACGAGGCAGCCATCCGCCTGATTACCCGCCTCACTTTGGAGTCCTGCGGATACAAGGTCCTGCTAGCCGCTAACGGCTCCGAAGCGATTTCCCTTTATGAGGCCCACCAGAGCGAGATCGCGTTAATGATCACCGACATGATGATGCCGGTCATGGATGGCACCGCCACCACCAAAGCGCTGCGCCTGCTCAATCCCGAGCTGCCCGTCATCCGCACCAGCGGACTCGGTGCGCAAACCGGTTCCCAAGTCGGCAGTTCCTGCTTGGACCATTTCCTGTTCAAACCTTATACGGCGAAAACCTTGCTGATCGCGGTCAGCGAAATCCTGTCGAAAAATCCAGGAAGCTGAGGGTTCCCTTCATTTCCGGTGAAGTCCGAGCACGCGGACTGCCGAGCGCGCGATCATCGATTCTTCATTCGTGCGAATGACGCGCACGCCGACCCGGCCGGCATCCGCGGAAATCACTCCGGCGGCATTCGCATTGCGCGACTCATCCAGCTCGATGCCGAGAAACCCAAGCCCTTCGCAGATCCGGGCGCGAACGACCGGTGAGTTTTCGCCAATGCCGCCGGCGAAAACGAGGGTATCGACACCACCCAGCGCGGCGGCGAACGATCCGATCCATTTTCCCGCCTGATAGCAAAACAGCGCCACCGCCTCGGCCGCGCGGACGTCATCCAATTCAACTTTGAGCAGCTCGCGCATGTCGGAGCTTGTCTCGGAAACCCCGAGCAATCCCGACTCGTGGTTCACCATTTGATTAAACTGCGGCGCGGTCATGTTTTCACTCTGTGCAAGGAACGAAATCAATCCGGGATCGATATCACCCGTCCGCGTGGCCATCATCAACCCGGCGGCGGGAGTGAATGCCATGGAGGTGTCGATGCACTTGCCCTCATGGACCGCCGCCATGCTCGCGCCGCCACCCAGATGAGCGAGGATGACACGTCCTCCGGCGGCAACGGGGTCGAGACGTTTCAATTCCTCCATCAGATAAGAATAGGACAAGCCGTGAAACCCATAACGCCGCACCCCCATTTCCTCATACCGCCGCGGGATCGGCAGCATTCTCGCAACCCGTGGCATGTCATGATGAAATGCCGTATCGAAACACGCGATCTGCGGCACGTCCGGAAACCGCTTTTGAAACGCCTCGATCAAATGAATCTCCTCCGGCAGGTGTTCGGGATCGAATGACTTGAGCCGCCCGAGTTCCGCGATCATTTCCGGCGTGATTCGCTCCGGCTCCCAATACTTCGGACCGCCATGCACCACCCGATGTCCCACTGCCGCCAACGATTCCTTCCCGATCCGCTCATCTACCCAATCCATCAGCAACCGCACGGCGGCGGCTGAGTCCGGAATCGGAAGGTCGCGTTCGGGTTGTCCTTCGGCGGTGAGGGAACCCGTGGGCAATCCGATTCCTTGGATCGTACCCGACAAAATCGCCGTCGGCGGGTTGTCCCATTCGAACAGCGCGAACTTGATGCTGGAAGATCCGCCGTTGATGGCAAGGAACGAGGGATTTGTAGCTTTCATGAATGGCAATAGATCGTTCCAACAGGGGGTGCTGACGAATGATTTGTCGGCATTCGGATCGAATCGGCCGGAAGCAGCTCCGGTCTTTCCACCCCCGCAAGCTTGCTCAGAAATGGCGGATCAAGCCTTTGCCAGCCTGACGACGTGGTAGGGGAAATTCGATAGATCACGATTTAGCGCGGGAGACAGTGCTGCCTTTCCGCCACCGGTTTCGATTTCGAAATAGTATTGGAGCGGATATCGCGTCCGGGTGTACGCGGCGGGGATCCGGCCGCTGAATCCGCCGTGATCAGTATTCAAAACGAGCGATTTCCACCGCCGCGCCTGGTTCACCTCGCGGTAATGCAGTGTCACCCGAAGCGCGGGAGCGCCGAGGCTTATCGCGATTTCCAGGTCCTTTCCCGCATGGAAGCTTTCCGGAGAGGTGTGCTTGGCGGCGATCAACGGGCGAACCGGCTTTTCGGTTGCGATTTTAAAGGCACGGTCTGCGGCCCTTTCATCCGCCTGGCCGGCCGGGGCCGGGGAGGTGTCCAGCCGCTTTTTTAAATCGGCGATATCGGCATCGAAGGCCGGGATGCGGTCCATCCAGTGGCCGGAAGTAAGGCTCGTGCCGTAGGTGATGTTCTTGCGATAGATCTTCGCCGCGCGTGCCGCCATCGCCGCCCATGCGTCGCGTCCTTTGGTATAACTGGTGATGGCGGACTCTCCGGCGGCGCGGTTTCCCGAGCGTGCGAAAATTCGCCAGAGCACGGCGCAGCGGAGTTTTCCCGCGAAGAACCGGGCAAGGCCGCATTGGATCAAAACATCCTCCTCAACCCGCCGGAATCCGGGTTCCGTGCTTCTCGCGCCTGACTTTTCGCGTGCCTCGGCGAGATTCGCCGCCGCGCTTTCGGCGAGATTCTCCAGCCACTGCGCGACTTCGAGCGGTGTGTATCTTCCGGACGCCGTGTCATCTAGCAGTGCGTCCCCACACTCGTCCGGAGATTGGAACAACTGTGGATCGAAGGTGCTCGCATTGCCGAAAAGCAAAGGCGGCGTCATGTCATAACGGGGAAGTTTCGCAGCCGTGTCGGCGATCGGGATATTGGTATAGATTTCCGGCCAATAGCGCACGCAATCCGCAGACGGCGCGTGGGCCAGCGTGAACAGCGTGAGCACGCGGCTGGCGGCGGCGAGCGCTTGCTCGACCTGCGGCGCGGCTTTACCGAAATCCTTGCGGAATGCCCTCTGCCATGTCTCGGGATTCGCATCCGGATGATAGCCAAGCCGTCCCCACAACCGGTAGGTGATATCATATTTTTCGAAATCCCGCTTCGGCACCAGCGACTCGTCGGCATAGGCGAGACGGCCGCCCGGAAGGCCCGAACCGCGCCTTCCTTTGAAATGCAGCGGCTCGCTGAGTTCGATGCCCGCCGCACCGCAGAACGCTGCGGCCCGGCCGTAACCGGCGAACGTCGCGGGATCGCCATTCAGAAGGAAGCGCTGCGTGCCAGGCCAGATGCGGAAGACGACATCCCAGTTGCGATTTTCCGCAAGCATGTCCGCATAGCCATATCTCGTGAATCCGCGATTTCCTTCCAGCACACCGGTGCCGGTGTCCGTGATGGATTTTTCCGGAACCATTTCCTTCTCCCGGATCGACGCCTGATGATACGGCAGACCGAGATGCTCGCCGCAATACTTCGGAGATACAACCACCGGCTGGCCGGTGGCGAGCGCGGCCCGCAGGGTTTCCGGTTCCATGTTCTTCGCGTGCATGTCGATTTCCACCCGCCGGCCGCAGTCTTTGACAGCGCTGAACTGGGTGTCCCAGAAACTCTCCGCGCCTTTGGGAATTCCGCTTTCATTATGCACGCGGAAGGTCACGCCGCCGATCTGCGGCACCTCTCGCAGCAGGGCCGCCAACGCGTCCCGGCAATAGGCGGGATGGGTCGCATCGGTCAGACCCGTGATTCGGCAGGTTGCCTTCGGGCTGTTTACCCAATGATAGGCGAGTGTCCAAATGCCGAACTGAAAGTGCAGCCCGCGGCGCACGGTTTCCTCCGCAACGAACTGGAGCATGGCGAGGTTCCGCGCGCGCTCGTCATCGGATACTCCCTCCGCGCGCACATCGAATCCCTTCACGCTAACGAAAAATGGATAGGGAAACAACAGATAGCCGTCGGTCACCCCGATCGCGCTGTTATAGCCCATACCGGTGGTGAAATTCAGG
>JBBSUD010000231.1:0-5251 GCA_038235225.1 Verrucomicrobiales bacterium | reverse complement strand
TGATTTAGCAGCATCGGATAGATCTCCCGGAGGACGGCCCGGCTCGAGAAGTGCCTACCACTCCGGCGGACGATCTAGTCCACCTATTTCCCCGCCACGCTCAGCTTTACCAACAAATCGTCGCTATCCACCTGCTCGCCTTTCTTTACCATTACTTCCGTCACGATGCCATCGCTGGCGGCGCAGACGGTGGTGAGCATTTTCATGGCTTCGAGGGTGACGAGTTTGTCGCCCTCCGCGACTTGCTGGCCGGCGGTGACGGCTACGCCGGTGACCATACCGGGCATGGGCGCGCAGGCGTGAGCGGGATTGTCCGGCTCGCCTTTGAGGCGGGCGGCGGTGGCGGTTGATTTCAGGGAGTTGTCGGCGACGATGGATTCGCGCGGCATGCCGTTGAGTTCATAGAACAACGCGCGGCGACCGGCGGAATCGGCCTCGCCGATCGAGATGAGTTTGATAATGAGGATTTTTCCGGTATCGATCTCAATCTCGATTTCCTCACCGATTTGTAACCCATAGAAGAAGGCCGGCGTGGGCAGCGTGCTGAGGTCGTCATACTTGCCGCGGAATGTCATGAAATCGGCGAAGACCTGCGGATACATCAGGTGCGAGTAAAGGTCGTCCTCGGTGGCGGGGCGGCCCAGCGTCTTGGTCAGCGCGGCGCGGGTGTCCTCAAGATCGATTGGCTCGGCGAGTTCGCCGGGACGCTTGGTGGTCGGCTTGCGATTCCCGAGAACGACTTTCTGCACATCCTCCGGCCATCCGCCATCGGGCTGGCCGAGGCCGCCGGAAAGCATGTCGATGACGCTTTCCGGGAAATCCATGGAGCCGGGTTTCAGTTTGAGAACGTCCGCGGCTTTCATGTTCCGGGTGACGAGGAACATGCACATGTCTCCCACCACTTTGGACGACGGAGTAACCTTTACAATATCTCCGAAGAGCTGGTTCACCTCGGCATACGTCCGGGCGATTTCGCGCCAGCGGTGGCCGAGGCCCATGGCGTTCGCCTGCTCGCGGAGGTTGGTATATTGGCCGCCGGGCATCTCATGTTCATAGACCTCCGCCGTGCCGGAGCGCGGGGCGGAATCGAACGGCTGGTAGAACGCGAGCACTTGTTCCCAGTAGTCGGAGAACTCATTGAGAGAATCGAAATCCAGCCCCGGATCGCGGCTGGTGCTGCCCAGCGCGGCGGCCACGGAGTTGAGGTTTGGCTGCGAGGTGGAGCCGGACATCGAGGAAATCGCGAGGTCCACCACATCCACGCCGGCCTTGGAAGCGGCCAGCACGGAGGCGGAGTTGATGCCCGAAGTGTCATGGGTGTGGAAATGCACCGGGATGCCGATTTCCTCCTTGAGCGCCGTCACCAGCTTGAAGGCCGCGTGCGGTTTGCAGAGTCCGGCCATGTCCTTGATGCAAAGCATGTGCGCGCCCATGCGCTCCAGCTCCTTCGCCTTTTCAATGTAATACTTGAGCGAATACTTCTCGCGCTTCGGGTCGGTGATATCGCCGGTATAGCAGATCGCGGCCTCGCAAACGGCTTTGCCATGATTTCGCACCGCCTCCATGGCGACCGTCATATTCGGAAGATAATTCAACGAGTCGAAGATGCGGAAAATATCCATGCCCGAGTCCGCGGCATGTTTCACGAAGCCGGCCACGACGTTGTCGGGATAATTCGAATAACCAACCGCGTTCGACCCGCGGAAAAGCATTTGAAAGCAGATGTTCGGGATTTTCTCGCGCAACCGGCGCAGGCGATCCCACGGGCTTTCGCTGAGGAAACGCATCGCCGAGTCGAAGGTCGCACCGCCCCACATTTCCAGCGAAAACAACTCGGGCAGCCGGTGGGATATCGCCTCGGCGACGCGCAGCATGTCGAAGCTGCGCATGCGCGTGGCGATGAGCGATTGGTGCGCATCCCGCAGCGTGGTGTCGGTGATGAGCAGGCGCTTTTCGTCGAGAATCCATTGGGCGAATTTCTCCGGGCCGAGTTCCAGCAGCTTGTCGCGGCTGCCCGGCGGCACTTCCGCGTGGTGTTCGATTACCAAAGAGTTTGGCACGATCGCCTCGGGCATGACATCCGCCGGTTTCCAGCCCTTCGCCGTTGGATTGCCATTGAGCGTGATGTCCGATAGATAAGCCAAGGTCCGCGTGGCGCGGTCGCGGCGGCGTTTGAATTTGAAAAGCTCCGTCTTGGTATCGATGAGCTTGGTATGCGCCTGCCCGCTACGGAAGGTTTCGTCGGCGATGACATTTTCCAAAAAGGGAATGTTGGTTTTCACCCCGCGGATGCGGAATTCGCGCAGCGCGCGGTCCATCCGCTGGCATGCCACGGGGAAATTCCGACCCATCGCAGTCACCTTCACCAACATGGAATCATAGTAAGGCGTGACCACGGAACCCGCATCGCCCGAAGCCGCATCGAGGCGGATGCCGAAGCCGGCGGCGGACCGATAGTTCAAAATCCGCCCGTAATCCGGCGCGAAACCCTTTTCCGGGTCCTCGGTGGTGACGCGGCACTGGATGGCATATCCGTTGCACGGGATTTTATCCTGCTGCGGCATGCCGATTTCCTCCTCAAACAACTTGTGCCCGGCGGAAACCAGGATTTGCGAACGCACCAGATCGATGCCCGTCACGCACTCGGTGACGGTATGCTCCACCTGGATCCGCGGGTTCATTTCTATAAAGAACCAATCGTTCTGATCCATATCATAGAGGAACTCGACGGTGCCCGCGTTGTCATAGCCGATTCCCTTCGCCAGCGCGACTGCGGCATCGCAGAGTTCCTTCCGCACGCCCGGATCGAGATTTACCGCTGGCGCCACTTCCACGACTTTCTGGTAGCGGCGCTGCACCGAGCAATCCCGCTCGTGGAGATGCACCACATTGCCATGACGATCGCCGAGGATCTGCACCTCGATGTGCTTGGCGCGCTTGATATATCTTTCGAGAAACACCGCCGCATTTCCAAACGCGTTTTTCGCCTCGGTCTGCGCCTCGTCCAGCATCGCCGCAAGCTGCGATTCCTCCTCCACGACGCGCATGCCGCGCCCGCCGCCGCCGAACGCCGCCTTGATGATTAGAGGAAATCCGATTTCCTTCGCCACCACCAGAGCCTGCTCCGGATCCTCGATCGCATCTTCCGTCCCCGGCAGCGTCGGCACATGGAAGCGGTGGGCCAGCGCCCGCGCCGCCGTCTTGTCGCCCATATTTTCCAACAGATCCGGCGATGGCCCGATGAAGACGATGCCCTCCCGCTCGCACGCCCGCGCGAAATTAGCATTCTCCGAGAGAAATCCGTAGCCCGGGTGGATCATCGTCACGCCCTTTTGCTTGGCCAGGGTAACGATGCCCTCAATGTCCAGGTAGGCCCCGACCGGCCCCTTCGACGCGTCGAGCTGATAGGCCTCGTCCGCCTTGAAGCGGTGGATCGAGAAGCGGTCCTCCTCGGCGAAAATCGAGACGGTGCGGAGGCCGAGTTCGTTGGCGGCGCGGAAAATGCGAATCGCGATTTCGCCGCGGTTCGCGGCCATCAATTTACCGGGAGATTTCGGGGTGGCGGGCATGTCGCGAGCGTTCTAGGCAGCCCCGCGCGCAACGGGAAGCGGAAATCCGCCCGCCGCCGCTCACTCGGCAGTCTTGCTGCGGCGGTGCCCCGGCTTGGCCACGATTTCCACATAAACCTCCGCTGAATCCGCCGCCGCCGCCTCGTCGATCGCCGTGGTAACTTCCTCCACGTGTTTGGCTTGCGCCGCCGCGGCGTCCTTGCCGACCTTGCAATCGAAGTCCCAGAAATCGATGCCCTCGGGCAGCGGTTTGCGGCGCTCGCGCTTCAGGTATTTCCGAACCTCGGCCTTGATTTGCTCCACCACGCGCGGCGGCTGGTGCTTCGGATGGGTGAGCGGGAAAGTCTTGCGCATGCCGCGCTTCTGCCGCCGCGCGGGGGGCTTGTCGAGCCTCGCGCGCCGCTTTGAGAGGTCCGCGGGACGGCCGGCGTAGGGTGCCGCCCATGAGATTTCCCGTCCTTTTCGCCCTTCTCGCGGGGCTTGCGTCCGCCGCTCCCGCCACCTCGGATTTGTGGGGGAAATCGGGCGAAAAGTGGTCGCCGGCGGGCCGCCTGCCGGATTTCTCCCGCGCCGGTTACCAGCGTGGAGAGGCCCCGCTGCCGGATGTCCCGCGGGCCGCCAGCGTCCGGGATTTCGGCGCGAAGGGCGACGGGAAATCCGACGATACCGCCGCTTTCGCCAAGGCGCTGGCCACCGTGCCGAAAGGCGCGATCGAGGTGCCGCCCGGCCGCTATCTCATCACCAAGCCGCTGGTTTTGGCGAAATCCGGCGTGGTCCTGCGCGGTGCCGGGACGGACCGGAGCGTGCTGGTTTTCCCCACACCGCTCAACGAAATCGCGCCGGACTGGGGCGCCACCACTACCGGCGAGCGCACTTCGAACTACTCGTGGTCCGGCGGATTCGTCACCATCCGCGGCAGTATCGGCGGTGCCGGGCTGGGCAATATCAGCCAGCCGGCCAAGCGCGGTGCGGACGTGCTGACCGTCGCCTCCACGGGCAAATTGCGGGTCGGCCAGGAAATCGAAATTCTGCAATCCGACCTGCCCGACAACTCGCTGGCCACCGCGCTCTATTCCGGCGATCCCGGCCCGATCAAGAACCTGCACGGCAAATCCCGCACCTCGTTGATCGCCCGGATTTTGAAAATCGACGGCAAACAAATCACCATCGACCGCCCGTTGCGCTGCGACCTCGAACTCCGCTGGAAGCCCCGCCTCCAGGCGTTCTCGCCGACCGTTACCGGCAGCGGCATCGAGGTCCTCGGCTTCGAATTTCCCGTCACGCCCTACCGCGGGCATTTCACCGAGGTCGGCTTCAACCCGCTCGCGCTCAGCGGCGTCGCGCATTGCTGGCTGCGCAACCTCCGCATCACGAATGCCGATTCCGGCCCGTTCGTCAGCGGCGATTTCAATACAATTGACGGCATCGTGCTCGATTCAGAACGACCTGAGGACAAGCAGCACTGCACCGGCCATCACGGCATCACGCTCGGCGGCGGCGACAATTTGCTCGTCAATTTCGAGTGTCGCACCCGCTTCATCCACGACATCACGCTGACCGCCTGCGCCTCGGGAAATGTCGTCTCGCACGGCCGCGGCGTGGACCTGAGCCTCGATCACCACCGCCGCTCGCCCTACGAAAACCTCTTCACCGAGCTCGATGCCGGCGCCGGCACGCGGCTC
>JBBSUD010000230.1:0-5446 GCA_038235225.1 Verrucomicrobiales bacterium | reverse complement strand
TTTCGCTCGACGTGCGCAACGACTTGGTGCCGGGGCCGGGCATCGTGCAGAGCCCGCAAAAGGAGGTCCTGCTGCCGGTCATTGCCAAGCTCCAGATCATGTTCTCGCTGGTGTCCCACCGCTCCCACTTGGACGACCGGGTGAAGGCGTTCAATGAGAGAGCCGTTCCCAAAGGCAATGAATACCACGCGGTTCCACATCTGGCTTACGACCCGATCGTCACGTTGTATAATCCCTACGACGTCTCACTCTCGTTACCGGCGCTGCGGGTGCGGGTTTCCGATCCGCCGGTCGGATTTCAATTTCAAAAGCGCGAGACCGCTGCCAGGACCACGTCCTGGTTCCGCCAAGAGTTTGCCAACGGTGAGTTCCACGGCCTGGGGAGGTTTCAAATCGCCTTTGAGCACGATGCGAATGCCCGCCGCTATTTCATCCTCTACATGCGGGACAAGACCAACGGAGCGCCCGGCGGACCCATCACTTTGCTCCCGGGCGAAGTGAAGGTTTTCATGCCTTGGGTGAAGGACACTTGGAACTGGGGTGTGGAAACCGCGGGCGGCATCAACAGCCACCACGCGTTTTTCGACTGGAATGCCGGATCGAACATGGGCACCGAGGATCTTCGCACGAACAACAAAAAGGGACTCGAAGCGGTCCCCGGCGTCAGCTTCCGGGCCGGCCTTCAGACGGACCACCTAAGCTATGCGAACGGCCGGCCGGCGGATTCAAAATACTCTTGGGAAACCAGCGGCCCTTTCGGCGCCGGCTGGCTTTCCATGAAGCTGCAGAGCGAGATCATCGGGCGCAGCGGGCCGTTGCCGGGGGATGAAATCATCGTGAAAGCGAAGCCCGTGCGAACCCTGAAGGATGCCGGGCCGCCGGACTTCCGGGTGGATATCCTCGCCGGGGCGAATGACAATCCGGATTCCGATCTTATGCGGACCTACGAATTCCGCATGAGCGATCCCGCTGTCGAAATGTCCGTGACCGGCTCCGCCGCGGCCATCATCACAAGAAAGTTCCTCAACAGCGACATTCTTCAAGCAAAGGACGACATGAGTCCGGGCGGGAAGTCTCCTTTTGCCATTTTCACCATGTCGGCGAAGACCACGAAGGACAGCCAGGACGACAGCAAAGCCTGGGCCTTCAACAACTTCGTCACTCACGGCGCGTCGCAGAACAGCGGCACCATCGGAAACGCGCTGCAAAGCTATGACCTGCGCTTGGAGGAGGTGAGCGACTTCACGCAATTTCCCGGCGTGGAAATCGACGAGGGACCACCCTCCAATCCCCACAACCGCGGCTATTTCGGCGCCAAGGCGAATTCGCAAGACGGGGTGTCGATCGTGCCGATGTACCGCGTGCCGATCACCCCCGCCGCCTCTCTGGGCGACTGGGTGGGATCCAACCTCGTGATGTCCAGCCTGTTCCCGCGGGTGAACTACCCGCTGGGCAATTCGTTCGCCCATCCGCTCCTCCCCAGCGGAGCCATCTCCGCAGGCTCGCCAGCCGACGCGGGTGCGCGAGTGCTCGACCATTCCTACCTGATGAACGCGTCCATGTGGGACCGCTACTATTTCTCCTCCGCCACCGACTATACTGCTGCTGCGGGATTCCAGAACGCACGCACCAAGGTCGGCGTGCTTCAGGATTTCTTCGGCGGCGGCCCGAAAATGCTCAACAGCCGCCTCACTCCCTATCTGGGTGGCACGGAAAGCGCGGTCCAGTTGGCGAACACCTTGGACTCCGCCGGTCCGCAGGTCTTTGCGGACACTTTCGGCGCTCACGCGATGGTTGCCGGTGCGTTCAATATCAATTCTGATTCCGTTGATGCCTGGCGCTCGGTGCTTTCATCGCTCCGGGATGTCGAGGTCGATGGCTATGCCAAACAGATATTCCCGATGGGCGGCAGAACCTCCTTCGTCCGCAACGGCCTCCCCGTCGTGGGCTCCCCGGACAACGGGTCTCCGGGAAATGCGGTCGATGCCGGCGGCCAGGTCCGCTGGGCCGGGTTCCGCTCGCTCGATGACGACAGGATCACCGCTCTGGCGACCAACATCGTGCAGGAAATCCGTGCCCGGGCCAAGAAGGACGGCGCTCCCTTGCTTTCCGTAGCGGATTTCGTGAACCGCCGCCCCGGCAGCGAAAACGAGATCCACGCCCTGCGGGGAATCCTGCAGACGGCGATCGACAATTCGAAAATCAACGATGATTACCAGCGAGACGACTCCAAGGTCATCAGCGGTGCCAGCCTGCCCCCCAACCGGCTGATCGGCGTGAAAAACAAGAAGGCGCTCGATGGATTCACCGCCGACGGAGCCGCGCCGATGCTCTCGCAAGGCGACCTCATGACGGCGCTCGCGCCGATCGTCACGGCCCGCGGGGACACCTTCACTATCCGCACTTACGGCGAGGCGCGGAACCGCGCCGGCAACGCCGTGGAAGCCCGCGCCTGGTGCGAGGCAACCGTCCAGCGCGTGCCGGATTATGTGGACTCCGCCGATCTCGCGTCCGCCTCGCCGGGCGTGAAGGGCGCCAACCTCGCGCTGGCGAATCGGAACTTCGGCCGCCGCTTTGTCATCACTTCCTTCCGTTGGCTCAATCCGTCCGAAGTGTGAATCCGGTGCCGGCGCGCGGCCGGATTTTCCGCGCGCCGCCAATTTCCCGCTTTTCCCCGGCAGCTCCCCGGCGTATCCGAAACGGAATCGCCTGATTGAGATTTTCCCAAAAAACCACCACTACCATGCGCCTCCTGTTTCTGTCCGTCCTGCTGGCCGCCACCGCCCCCGCACAAAGTATCCGCAACGTCCGGCTCCGGCTGCTGGCGTTCGACACCGCCACCGCTCCCAAAGAATCCTTCCTCGTTGATCCCGCCGCCAAGGAACCGCTCGACGGTATCGAGGCCGAGGTGAAAGCCTATCTCAACCACGAGGCGGTCGATGCCCAGCTTGCCGGCAACAGCATCGTCTTTACTTCCGTGAAATCCGCGGCGGAGGCGGCCAAGCCGGAAAACCAGCTCGCCAAGGTCACTCTCCCGGAGAAAGGCAATCAGTTCGTGCTCCTCTTCCTTCCCTCCGGCGATGGCAAATACAAGATCCTGCCCATGGCGGATTCCGTGAAAAGCTTCCCGCTCGGCGCCTATCAGGTCATCAGCCTCAGCAGCAACCTCGTCCGCCTGACGCTTGAGAAAAAGGTCTACGATTTCAAACCCGGCCAGATCTCCACCATCGAGGATCCGCCCGTGGGTGATAACCAGCACAGCGCCATGCATTCCTACATCCAAGAGGGCGACAAATGGCAGCGCATCGGCGCCGGCGTCTGGCCGTCCCTCGGGAAGAAGCGCTCCATTCAGGTGTTTTTCGACAATCCCATTTCCAAGCAAACCGAACTCCATTCCTATCGCGACGTATCGCCGCCCTCTCCCTCCGAGGCTCCTTGAACCCCCACCCCAATATCATCATGAAATTCCGCACTCTCGCCCTCCTCACCGCGCTGCTCCCTCTTCTGGGCCCCGCGCTTTCCGCCCGTGAAATGACCGTGCGGGCGCTCGCGTTCGAACCCGATTTCCCCAAGGAACTTCACGCCCACGACCCCTCTGGCTCCAACACCGCCGGCCTTGTCGAGGTGAAATCTTTCCTCAATCACGAGAACAACAAGCTCAAGCTCAAAGGGGATTCCGTCGTCTTCACCCGCAGCGTCCGACCCTCCAGCGCCACCAGTTCGGACGAGGTCGTCAGCAAGGTCGATCTGCCGGACTCCACCTCCGGGATCATTCTTTTCACCCCGATGGCCGATCCCCAACACAAGGGCCAGTGCCACGCCCATGCCATCGACGATAGCGCCGGAGCCTTCCCCGCCGGATCCTTCAAAGTCGTGAACCTGACCGAGGCGCCCGTGAAAATCGAACTCGGCGAGGATTCCCATGAAATCGCCGCCGGCGAGTCCGTGGTCATTTCAAAAATCACCTACAGTTCCAGCGGTTCCGCCACCATGACCGCCTCCTCCAAAGAGAACGACACTTGGAAATCCGTCTCCAGCGGCTCGTGGACCGATCCCGGCTCCAAGCGCGTTTTGGAAGTCTTCACCCAAGACCCGAAATCCGGCCGCATCGAGATCAAAGGCATCCGCGACGTAGCCGCCCCCTGATCCGACCTCCCCATCCACAGCGCCCCCGGGTCCGCCCCGGCGGCGCTTTTTCATGCCCCGTGAAATGACCGGCACCGGATCGGCAAATTCTCCCCATCCCTAGCGAAACGCGCGCCAAAGCAATTTCTCCAATGAGGAAAAACTGCAGCGCCCTTACTGCCAAATAACCGATCGCTCACACTGCCCACACCGTCGAGAGGCCCGCTCGAGAGTGGCCTTGGCGGTCTCGCCTAAACGCCTCTGCCCTCACCCCCCCGCCAAAGCTCCCTGCCGCCTCCGCCGCAAAACTCCGGCAGCCAGGAGAACTCCCGCAAGCAGGTTGGAAGTTTCCGGGACGGCAGACCAATTGAGGGTCGTGCCACTGATCGTGAAAGCTCCTTGGGTTGAAACATCTCTTAGTGTGCCGTTAGAATCAAAAACCGTAACCGGGGTATTCGGCGCCCAGCCGGTAAGCGTGCCGAAATTGGTTACAATGGTGCTCCATGACCGTGCAGCATCCCAGAATGTGGTACCAAAATCCAATTCAGTAACGACCCGGAACGCACCCGAAGAACTAAAGGTTTGTCCCCCGGCGCCCACGACCTTGTCAAAACCGGATGTTTCGGAAGCAGTTGCAAGATCCCATTCAAAAATGGAATTGGGTGCCAAGTTAAAGGCCTTTTTGAAATTTTGAGTGCCCACTGCGCCGATCGCGCCCGCTGAATACTTCCCGCCATTCTGAATGGTGGTCGCTCCGCCGACAGTTCCGGATCCACCAAGTTTGCCAGTTGACGCAATCGTCACATTGCCAGTTGAGAGGCTGTTGTCGCCGTCGATGAAAAGCCCCCCATCATTCCCCACCGTTGCTCCCGTGTAGTCATTGTTGCCAGACAAGATCAAATTGCCGGTCCCTGATTTGGTGACGCTTCCGCCTTGGGTGATTTTCCCCGTAACGCTCGTGGTTCCTGCACCTAGAAATTCGAATGCGTTGTCGTTTGTAAATATTGTGGAGTTAAAGGTGAATCCGCTCGTAGAGGATGCCGTCATTATTTGAGCGTTATTTCCATTCACCGCTACAGGAGCATTGAAAATATGGGTTACGGAAGCCTCGTTGACCAGCAAACTAGAAAATGAAAGGCCGCCATTTGTCGTATTAAGAACACGTTGTGCTGAGGCAGTGCTCTGAAATGTAAGATCTCGGACATTGTAAAATCGACCATTGAATGACATGGTCGTATTGTTGTTGTGACCGATAAATACTGTATTGCGATCGGCGCCGTTATTGTCTGGGTCGCCTCGATTTGTCGAAGATGGATCGTTG
>JBBSUD010000229.1:0-5582 GCA_038235225.1 Verrucomicrobiales bacterium | reverse complement strand
GCTTGCGCGGAGTTTCGGAGGCCGGGGGAATATTTTCCAAGGCTGGGTGAGGAACGATCCGGATGCGGCAACGGCGTGGCTGCTGAAGCAGGAGCCAAGCGGGGAAACTGTCGGCTGCGTGGCCGGCGCGATGCCGGAGCGGCTTCATGGCTCGGACATCATGACCGCGATGAAATGGCTGGCGGACCTGCCGGACGACGGCGTGATGGGCGTCGCCTCGCAGCAAGGCTGGAGGTCCGCGATGAACGACATGAATGAGATTTCCTACAAAACCGCCTCCGATGTGTGGTCGGTCGTGAAAGACCAGCCATGGGCGGGCTTCGAACAATTCTCCCGGCTCGCCGATCAGACCGGCCGGACCCGGATCGCAACGAACGGAATGGCCGGATTTCTCGACGAACTCGTGCAGAGCTGGCCGCCCGGAGAGGTCACATCCAGCTTCCGGAAATGGTCGGAAAATTCACCGGATCGGATCGCCGAATGGCTGAACAACGCCCCTCCCTCCGAGCTGCGCACCGCCGCCATCAAGGGCATGGTGGAGACCCTGAGTCAGACCAATCCCGCTGCCGCGGCGCAGTGGCGCGCGGAGCTGGAGGAATGAATTCCGTAGCGACGTTTGGAGGGCGGTGGTAAGGCCGCGGGCGACGGAACCGCTTTGAATTGCGGTGTCCGGGAGTGGGCTTGGCGGATGCAATCCGCCGCCACGGATTCACAAACTCCGCCGGCCCTCCATGGCACGCATCAGCGTGAGTTCGTCGGCGTGTTCGAGGCCGCCGCCAGCGGGCAGGCCTTGGGCGATGCGGGTGAGGCGACAGGATTTCCCGCGCAGCAGGCTGGCGAGAGAGTTGGCGGTCGCCTCGCCCTCGACGTCGGAGCCGAGCGCGAGAATTACCTCGATTTCTCCTTCCGCCGCCTCGATCCGGCGGAGCAGCGGCGGGATGCGCAAATCCTCCGGAGCAACGCGGTCCAGCGGGGAAAGCTTGCCGCCGAGGCAGTGGTAGCGCCCGCGAAACGCGCCGCTGCGCTCCAACGGCAGCACGTCCGTCGCCTGCTCGACGACGCAAACGGCGCGGTCGTCCCGCGACGGGTCGCTGCAAATCCCGCAGCCATCGTCCGTCGCGAAAAATCCGCACACCGGACACGGCCGGACGCGCTCCTTGGCCGCCATCACGGCGGTGGCCAGCGGGCCGGAGTTCGCTTTCGGGCTTTGCAACAGCCAGACCGCGATCCTCTCCGCACCGCGCGGGCCGATACCCGGCAATCGCTTCAGTTCGGCGACGAGCGCCTTCACGGGTTCGGGGAAATCAGCGCGTTTCATCCGGGGAAATGGGGATATCCGGTTCCGCCGGGCGGTCGTCGGGCAGACGGTAGTTCGCCGCGTAAATCAGCGCGCAAATTCCCGCCCAGGCCGCCGCCACCAGCGGAGCGCCTATTTCCGGGGGCCGCGATGCCAGCGCCAGCACCGGCGCCCAGCCCGCCACCAGCGCAAGCGCCGTCAGCCAAATCGCCAGCCGCCGCCACCAACCGGTCACATGCAGCATCGCGAAAGCCAGCCCGCAGGCCAGCGCCACCGCAGCCAGCCACGGCACCCAATCAGGCAGATTTTTCGTGAAATGAGCAGCCCTGCCGCCCGCGACCAGCTTTGCCGCGGCGATTTCCAACCGGTCCAGCAAACCCAGCGCGCCCAGCCCCGCCGCCAGCGCCACGGACATTGCCGCGATCGCCGCCGCAGCCACCGGAGGACTGGCGGGCGGGCGGTGCGAGCGTGTCGGTTTCTTCATGTCGGAAAAGGCCCGGCCAGCAAACCCGCCGCCCGCGCCGCTGTCAACCGGGCCTCCCGCCTTGACCCGCCAATCCGGCACCTTTCATGCTCCCCGCCTGCCACCCCATGCAAATCGTCCGGCAAGCCATCGCTCCGAGTTCCGGGAAATCCCCGGAAAATCAGGTCGTGCTGGCCGCCGAGCGCCGGCAATTCCTCAAGCGCCGCTGGCGTGGCGTCGCTGCGGATGGCGTCGAATTCGGCTTCGATCTGGAGAATCGCCTGACCGACGGCTGCGTCATCCACCAAGACGGAGCCACGGATTACATCGTCCGCCAGTTGCCGGAAATTGTTTACGAAATCCCGCTGGAATCCGCCGCCCAAGCCGCGCTCGTGGCGTGGAAAGTCGGCAATCTCCACCTGCCCGCCCAGATCGGCGACGGCGCGATCCGTGTCCTGCACGACGAGGCGATGACCCACCTGCTGGCGCGCGAGGGCTGGGAATTTTCCGAACCGGAAGTGCTGTTCACTCCCATGAAAGCGATGGCCCACGCCCCATGACCGCCGACGTCACGCTATGGCTGCTTCAAGCCAACGACAGCGCCTATCCCTCCGGTGCCTACGCCCATTCCTTTGGCCTGGAGGAACTTGTCGAAACCGGCGTGGTCGCCGACGCCGCCGGTCTGGAGCGATTTCTGGAAACCCAGATCCTGCCCGCGCTGCTCGCCTTCGAAATCCCGTTCTTCGCCCGCGCCCATGCCGCCGCCGCTCTTGCCGATGCCGTGTCGCTCTTGGAAATCGATACCGAACTCGACGCCTGGCGCATCCCCGCCGAGCTGCGCGACGCGTCCCGGCGGATCGGCTCCCAGCGGCTGGATCTGCTCTGCCAGCTCCGGCCCGATCCGCTGATTTTGGAAATCCGCACGGCCTCCCCGCGCTGCCACCACCTCGTCGTTACCGCGCTCGAGCTTGCCGGCGCGCCCGTCGCCCAAGCCGCCCGCGCCTTTGCCTATCAATCGATTTCCGGCCTGATCGCCGCCTCCATGAAGCTCATGCGCATCGGCCAGACCGCCTGCCAGGGCATTTGCCGCCGCGCGCTCGACTCTCTCGGCGCGGAAATCGATGCCTCGCTTGGCCGACCGGTGGACGGCTGGTTCAATCCCCTTCTCGAAATCGCCTCCCTCCGCCATGCCCGCGCCCACCAACGCCTCTTCATCTCCTGATTCGAAATCCCGCCCCTTCCGCCTCGGCGTCGGCGGCCCTGTCGGCTCCGGGAAAACCATGTGCGTCCTCCGCCTCAGCCAGTGGCTCAAGGACGAAATCTCTCTCGCCGTCATCACCAATGATATCTACACCCGCGAGGATGCCGAGTTCCTCCTGCGCGAGGGCGTCCTCCCCGCCGACCGCGTCATCGGCGTCGAAACCGGCGGCTGCCCCCATACTGCCATCCGGGACGATACCAGCATGAACATGGCCGCCGTTATCGACCTCGAATCCCGCCACCCGGATTTACAACTGATACTGATCGAAAGCGGCGGGGATAATCTATCCGCCACCTTCTCGCCCGAGCTCGTCGATGCCTACATCTATGTGATCGACGTCGCGGAGGGCGATAAAATCCCCCGCAAAGGCGGCCCCGCCATCCGCACCAGCGACCTTTTGTTAATCAACAAAACCGACCTCGCCCCCTACGTCGGCGCGGACCTGGAAGTGATGGCAAGAGACGCGAAAATCCAAAGAAAGGACCGCCCCGTGATCTTTGCGGATTTGAAATCGGAAAAAGGAAAAGCTGAGCTGCTGCATTGGCTGCGGAGCGAGTACTTGTTCGTGTGAGCCGTCTCACCATCCAGATCCATCGTTCCTTTCATCCCGGTATTACCGGGCGGATCGACACGAGGTCAAGGCCCCCGGGTCGGGCTTGGAATCAAACAGAAAATCAATCCTCCAGCAGCCTCTTTAGCATTGCTTCCGGGTTTTTCAGAAAGCGGCTCGTGACTTGGTAGGGCTGCGAATCGCGGTAACTCACGCGCTCAATGCCGGCGTCGGAGAGTTCATAAATGATTGAATCCGGATACGACAAGATGATGGGCGAATGGGTGGCGATCACCAGTTGGCTGAAATCATTCGCCAGATCGTGCAAGCGAACGAGAAACGCCATCTGCCGGGTGGGCGAAAGCGCGGCTTCCGGCTCGTCCAAAAGATAGAAACCATGTCCGCCGAGGCGCTCCAGAAACACCGTGAGAAACGCCTCGCCATGCGACCGCTCGTGCAGGGATTTTCCGCCAAAGGAGGAATAGCCGGAAGCGCAAAACGGCTGGGTTTCCAACTCGTCCATTTCGGTGGCGAAGTTATAGAAACTTTCCGCACGCAGGAAAAATCCGTCCCATGGCCGCGCCGAGGTCCGCGCCAGCCGCAGCGCCGGGGCAAGCACGGTATCGTAGTCCCGGGTGCCGAACATCCTGCTGCGGTTGCCGCTTTCTTTGGCGAATCCCCATTTATCCGCCAGCCCTTCCAGCAATGTCGATTTCCCCGTTCCATTCTCGCCCACCAGAAATGTCACCTTCGGATGGATTTCCAACCCCCGCTCGAGCGCCCGAATCGCGGGGATGTCGGAGGGATAACCGTCCCCCGCGCGGTCGAGTTCGATGCTGGTGAGAAATGGCATGGCGGAAGCATCTTTGATAGGAACCGGAGGCAGGGCAATACCGGTTTCGAGCGCGCGAACGAACGATTGACGTTAATACAAAATCACGATGAGATCCGCGCATCGCCGAAATCATGTCCCGAAAAAACTCTTCCGCACTAAGCGAAACGCAGCTCCTCCGACGATGGAAACGGATTGCCATCGCCTTGGGCGTGTCTTTGTTGCTGGCAATCACGATGTTGCTTTGTGGGTTATTTTTCGCCGTGAAGAGTCCGGCGCACCAACGCAACCTATATTACTTGATGTGGAAGGCGGGGTGGAGGGATTATGACGACCAAGTTGCCTTACGTGGAATGTTCCACGACCGCGAATTTCTGGAATCATTGGAAGGAACCTCGATACGGAGCTTTCAAGAAAAATTTCCTTCGACGTTCTACGAAATCCAGCATCCGCGCTGGGACGATCCCAACCGCAGAAGCTTTATCGACAATTACTGGCAAGCAAGGAGCGAGGATGGCGATGTTGGGTTCAGTTGGGAGGCGGTGTTCGTGGATGGAAAATTGACGGAAATCCGGTTGAACAAAGGACCCTGAACGCCCGACCGCGCCCTCACTCCCCCATCCCGAACGCCTCTTCCACACACTTCACGATTTCCTCCGGCGGCATGTCGATTCCGACCGTAAATCCCTCATCCGCGGCCGGCGGCTCCAAGGCTTCGAGCTGGCTGGTCAACATGCCGATCTTCATATAGTGCCCGATGCGGTGGTCCATGCGTTCCGAGAGGATTTCCTCACCGCCCGCGAGATATACCAATGCCACCCCATTTCCACCGATGCCGAGGGCGTCCCGGTAGCGCTTTTTCAGGGCGGAGCAGGCGAGGACGGTCAGGCCGGTTTCGGGGGCGTGGTCGATGATTTCCTCGCGCAGGCGGGCCAGCCACGGGGCGCGATCGGTGTCGTCGAGCGGGTGGCCGGCGGCCATTTTCCGGACGTTGGCCTCGGGGTGGAAATCGTCGCCATCGTGGAAAACGCCGTGGTTGTTGGCGGCGAGCAGGATGCCGACGGTGGATTTCCCGGAGCCGGAAACTCCCATGACGACGATGACGCGCGGCTTTCTCATCCCGCAGACTCCCCCGCCGCGCCCGGTCGGGCAACCCGAACTTGGGGTTTGCCCCGGCGC
>JBBSUD010000228.1:0-5688 GCA_038235225.1 Verrucomicrobiales bacterium | reverse complement strand
CCGATCTCGCTCACGAATTGCGCACGCCGCTAGCCGAGTTGCGCAGCCAGACCGAGCTGGCGCTCAAATGGCCCGACGCCCGCGCGGCCACCGCCGATTCCGACACCCTGGCCATCGCGCTCCGCATGGAGCACCTCGTCACCCGGCTCCTCGCCCTGGCCCGGGCGGAAGGCGGCCTCGCGGGCGCGACCAGCGAGCGGGTGGAAGTCGAATCCGCCGTGCGGGCCGCTTGGCGTCCGTTTGCGGAACTCGCCGCTGCCAGGCAACTGCGCGTGGATTTCAACGTCCCTCCCGCGCTCGCTATCGAAAGCGATCCGCCGCTACTGCGCGAAATCCTGGCCAACCTTTTCTCGAACGCCGTGGACTACACCCCGGCAGGCGGTGTGGTAGAAATCTCGGCCCACCTCGCCGGGGAAGCCTTCCACCTGACCGTGACGAATACGGTGCAAGGCCTGGACGCCGCGGACGTGGAGGAAATGTTCGACCGCTTCTGGCGCAAGGAAGCCGCCCGCTCGGACGACGAGCACGCCGGCCTCGGCCTTTCCCTCGCGCGCAGCTACGCCCGCGCGCTCGGCTGGGAATTGCAGGCGGCGCTCCGGGAAAATTCCCGGCTGGCGCTCATTTTGGGAAATGGGAAAGCGTGAGTTTTCCCTTTCCCGTCATCTTGCGGTCATGCTCCTTCCGTTAGGCTGCCTCCGACATGAGCCAATCCATTTTCATTCCCGCCGGAGCCGTGGCGCTGGCATCCGTCGCCTTCATTGCCGGGCGGATCAGCAGCGGCGGCGCTCCTCCCGTCGCGGCAACGACCACCAACGCGCGCACCGAATCCACCCGGTTCAGCGGAAGCGTTGGAGGCATTGGGGAACCAACGAAGAGTTTCCGGCCCGGCACTCCCGCGGGTGAAAACGCGCAATCCCTGCTGGATCAACTAGCCGGACTCACGGTCACGCAGGGTTCAGCCCGTTCCTTCCGACCGGTGCTGGTTTCGCTGGAGCAGCTCTCGCGATTGGGCCCGAAAACTCTCCCGGTCATCCGCCGGTTCCTCACATCCGGCGAAGACGTCACCTACGCGGATCCGGGCGGGAAACGTCTCCGCGACGTGAAATCCATGCTCAACGCCCTGGTGCCGGTCTCGCTGCGATGCGCCTTGTTCGATACCGTCGCCCGGTCCGGCGGCGACGACGCCGAGGCCATCCTTGCCGAAAATCTCGGTAGCCCGAGGCACGGACTTGAAGTGGCCTATCTCGCCGCCTTGCTGGAGGAAATGGCTCCGGACCGCTACAGCGACGCCGTGATTTCCGCCGCCAGCGGCCTGCTCGCGAAAGGCAGCGCCGCGGATCGCAACATCCTTTTCGAACTCATGAGGAGTTTGGGCGATACCTCGTATATCGCCACGGCGCAGCGACAGATGATCCAGCCCGACGGCAAATTGGATCGCGGCGCGGTGCGCTACCTCCAGCAAGCGATGGGGCCGCAGAGCCTGGCCCTCGCGGCTCGCGCCTACCAAGATCCCCGGTTGAATGCGCCTGGCAGCAAGGAACCGCTCGCCCGTGTCGCCCTCACGTATGTCGGCGCGAATCCTCAAGCGCTCGGGATGTTCCATACCGCGCTGTTGGACCCCGCGCTGCTTCCCGACCAAAAGCGGAATCTGGTCGAAGATCTGAATCAGGACGGAATCAGCAACCGGAAGGCCCCGACCCCGGAAGACCTCCAGATCATCACCAAACGCTACGAAATCACCCAAGCGTATCTCCAGCAGGATTACGTCCAGAATGACCGCGTCCTCAACGCGGCATTCCGCGAGGCCGACAAGGACCTGCGCAAGCTGCTGGAACGCGCCGCCGCCGCTCCGGCCCCGCCCAGCGGGCCGTGAAATCCCGCGAATAAATTTCCCGCGGCCGGTCGCCGGGAAAAATCAGCGGGGCGGGACCGTCACCCGGGAAGTGAGGGTTTCCGGCAGTTTTGCCTGCGCCATCCATGCCTGTGCGGCCTCGGCGTCCTCTCGGCGCCAGCGTTTCAAGAGCCGGGTGAGTGTGTTGTCCCGGGTGGTCGGATCGGAAATCTTACCCGCCATGGCGAGCGCGTCCGCAGGCACGGAATCGTACAAAGTTCCTGCCGCGATGTCGCGGAGATGGTCGGTGGCTTCGTTCGGCGGTTGCTGTTCGACCCACGCGGTTGATTTGCTTGGGTCCATCAGCATCCAAGTCCGGACCGCTTCATCCACGGCATCGTTCTGCTCGCCGGTGTCGGGTAATGCGAGCGTCCAGGCGACGGCATTCTCGGGTTCGGAGCTGGCCCAAGTGGAGGCGATCGTCTCGATGGCCTCGTTGCGGGCGTCGCCTGCGGGAAACTCCTCCACCCACTTGGACGCGGCTTGCGGATCGTGCGCCGCCCAGATGGAAACGAGATTCGCAGCCGCGCCCGCCTTCGCGTCGGCGGGCAGCGCCATCACCCATGCGGCAGCGGCGGCCGGATCTTGCGCGCCCCAGTTTCCGATCAAGGATTCGGTCAAATCGTCCGCGCCGGGCTGGTCCAATCGAGTGCTTACCCAAGCGGCCGCCTCCACCGGGGATTGCGCGGCCCATTCTCCGGCCAAGGTCGCCAGCGCGTCGCTCCGCTTGTCGGGATTGGAAATCGCGTCGATCCATTTCGCCGCCGCCAGCGGATCCTGCCCGGCCCACGCGTCGATCAGCGCGGTGGTAGCTGCTTCGGAAAGCACTCCGCCGGGCAGCGTGGAAACCCATTCGGCCGCGGCCGCCGGATCGTCTGCGGCCCACGCTTTGGCAACCGCTCCGAGCGACTGTCCCGCGAGCGGCCCGCTCAGATGGCTGGCCGCCCATTGCCCGGCAGCTTCCGGATACAGCGAGGCCCAACCTTCGCAAGCGGCGGAAATCGCTTCTTGTTTGAGCAAACCGGCCGGCAAGGTGGCCGCCATCGCCATCGCCGCCAGCGGGTCCTGCCTGCCCCACTCGCGCATCAGGCTGGCCACAAAGGTCGTGCGCTCGGCGAAATTCGGGATCGCCAGCGATTGCCGCCACGCCTCCTGCGGATCCGTGGCGGCGAGCGCACGCGCCCGTTCCTCGATCAGGTCGTCGCCCCGCAAAATCGCCCGGGAAGCGGACTTGCCGGAGGGAGAACTTGGATTTCGGGGAATCCCCGGCAGAGCGGACATGCCGGATTCAACCGGGCCGCGGTTGCTTCCGGGCCACAGAACCCAAGCGATTCGGACGGCACCGCCACCAAGGAATAGGCCCAAGGTGAGCATGGCCCACGGCTGAAGAAATAGTGATTTCACCCGGCGGAACGATCGGTCTGGAAAAAAGCCGGAGGTCCTGCAACGCAAGAACTCCGGCATGTGGGGTTTGTAGGAGAATCCTGAATTTCAGTCTTCGAGATCTTCGCCATCGTCGTCCAGATCGCCGTCGTCGTTCTGGTCGCCGTCTTCATTCTGATCGTCGAGACCGTCGCCGTTGTTATCGTCGTCAACTTCGTTTTCAACTCCATCGCCATCGATGTCGTCGTCATCCGCGTTTTCGATTCCGTCGCCATCGATGTCCATTTCGTCCGCGGCGGTGTCCTTCAGGTTGTCGCCGTCGATGTCCAGCTCGGTGTCAGAATCGTCCTTTTGGCCATCTCCGTCGATGTCGAGCTCCTTGTTGGAATCGTCCTTTTTGCCGTCGCCATCGATGTCCAGTTCGGAGTCCGCATTGTCCTTCAGGCCGTCGCCATCGATGTCCTTCTCTCTCGCGCTGGCATTCGAAAGGTGGTCGCCGACCCATTTGCCCTTGAACGGGCCTTTGAGAGGAATCCCGCCGTCCACGTTGCGGTCGCGGCCGTTGGGGATGCCGTCGCCGTCCACATCGCGATCGACGCGATTGGGAATGCCGTCGCCGTCCAGATCGGCGGTTTTGGATTTCGCATGACCCAAGCCGAGGGTTGCCGCCAAGGCGGCGACCGTGAGGATGCTCCGGAAGGGCAGGGTAGTGGTAATGTTCGATTTCATGACGATTGGTATTGGTGTTTGGTGCTCAGCCGAGCCGGATGCGGCACCGCTGGTGATTGGAATGTAGCGCGCGGGGATTACCGCAACATGATGTCCTTGAATTGGTTTGGGGCAGGGCGTTGGAGAACGCGGTGCATGGACCGGGAGGAAACACCTGCCGGAAGGCGTTGTCCACATCGCACACCGCGTTCCCAAGGTGCCGAGATTTCCTCTTGCTCCTGCGGGTCGCGGAATCTAGGCAGTGGGGACCAACCATGGGACAACAACAGAAAAAAATCATCAAACGCCGCCGGCGCGCCGACTACCTGAAGCGCAAGCACGAACAGGCGAAGCTCGGCGGCACGGTAAAGAGCCCGGCTGTCAAGAAGGCGGGCGGCGCCAAAAAGCCGGCTGCGAAGAAGGCGACCAAAAAGGCTCCGGCCAAGAAGACGCCGAAAAAGGTCCAGGAGGAAGAAGCGCAGGTCGCAGCCGCCGCGCCGGAATCCACGGAGCCAGCCGCGGCGGAAGCTGTGGAGCACGTGGCCGAAAAGAAGGTCGAAGCTGCCGAGGAATCCGAAAAGGGCGCTCCGGCTCCCGCGCCCGAGGAGGCCGAAGCGGGCTCCCCGGCGCCAGAGGAGACCGAAAAGGACGCTCCCGCGTCTGAGGAATAATTTCCCGCTCCGCCATCCAGCGGATTTTCACGAGCCGTCCCGGTCCGGGACGGCTCGGTTCGTTTTCAGGGGGTGGCGAGGGCCTTGGTGAGCACCGCGGGATCCGTGGTCGGGAGCTGGCAAACGAAATCCTCACAAACGTAGGCGGCGGCCTTGCCCTCGATGGGCACGAGCGATCGGTAAAACGGCGCGCGGGAAGCGAGGAAATCCTGGCCGGCGGCTCCATCGGCCAGCAGGAGGATGCGTCCGGCGCGGGGATGGGCGCGGGTGATTTTCAAGAGCGCCTGCGTGTCCGCCGCGCCGGGATCTCCGGCGATTACGACTTGCGATGGCTTGGTGCGAAAGGTTTCCAGCGCGGCCAGCAGCAGCGGCGCAGCAGTGGGTGATGCGGAAATCTGGCCCGAAAAGGCCCGGAATATCCCCTCCGCGCGCTCCCGCCGGGCTGGCTGGTCGAGCATGGCGGCGAGGCGGATCAGATTCAGGGCGGAGACGGAATTTTCGGATGGCTCGGCACCGTCGTAGCTTTCTTTCTGGCGCATCAGGACGTGTTTGTCACCGGCCGCGGAGGCGAAGTACCCGCCGCCTTTCGCATCGGCAAACAGTTCGTCCTGCTTGGTTTGCAGCTCATCGGCCCAGCGCAGCCACTCGGGATCGAGCCCGGCTTGGTAGAGATCGAGCAGGCCCTGGATCAGAAAGGCATAGTCGGCGGCGAAGCCATCGATGGGCGCGGGGCCGCCCCGGTAGCTGCGCAGGAGAGCGCCGCGGCCGGCGTCGTAAAGGTGGGATTTCACGAAGCGGGCGGCCTTGGTGGCGGATTCCAGATAAGCCGGATCGTCCAGATCCTGGCTGGCGCGGGCGAAGGCGGAAATCATGAGGCCGTTCCACGCGGTGAGGATTTTATCGTCGAGGTGGGGCCGCGGGCGCTGCTCGCGGGCGGCGAGCAGGATTGTCCGGGCTTTTTCGAGGGAATCCGCGACCCCGGCCTCCGGCAGGTTAAATTTAGCGGCGGTTTAGGCCTCGCTGTGGGCGCGGATG
>JBBSUD010000227.1:0-5723 GCA_038235225.1 Verrucomicrobiales bacterium | reverse complement strand
GGTCGGAAGGTCGGAAGGTCGGAAGGTCGGAAGGTCGGAAGGTCGGAAGGTCGGAAGGTCGGAAGGTCGGAAGGTCGGAAGGTCGGAAGGTCGGAAGGTCGGAAGGTCGGAAGGTCGGAAGGTCGGAAGGTCGGGAAGAGCAGAGAATGAATGAATGAAGGCAGGGATGATTCCCGCGGTCCGCTAGTGGGCGGATTGAAATCCTGCGCTTTACGGCGGCGGGGTGCCGCTGAGGGTGATGCGGGCGGTGGCGAGCGATTGGTCATTCGCGCGGACCTCGCCTTCGATTTGCACGAGATTTCCCATGCGGCCCTCGACCGTGGCGCGGATTTCCAAGGTTGTGCCGGGAGGGGCCGCGCCGAGGATTTTCGCGGCGCGGATGCCTGTGAGACGGAGATCGGCAAGCGGCGGGCGTTCCGGATCGGACTGGGCGACGACGCCGCCGAGCTGGGCGATGGCTTCCACGAGGATGACGCCGGGCATCATTGGATTGCCGGGGAAATGGCCGGCGAGCAGCGGCTCTTCCTCCATGACGCGGTAAATGGCGGTGGCGGATTGGCCGGGTTTCAAGGCTTTGATTTCATCGAGAAACCGGAATCCGGGGCCGTGCGGCAGGGCTTCCAGGGCATCGTTCAGGCGGGCGCTCATGGGCGGAGCATTTCATCCGGGAGGTGCGGCGCGCACGGCAAAAATCGGATCGACCGCTGGCACGCCTGCGGCTAGCTTCGCCGCCCGTGCCAGCCAGCGACCCGCGCAGCCTGACCATTCCCGCGACTAGGCCGGCCACCGCCCGCCGGTGGCTGCGGGCGCCGTGGGATTACACCATGATGGCGATCGGCTTGGGCTATTGGCTGGTTTTCGGCGGGTTGCTCACACTGATCGGCGGGCCGCTGCATTTCCTGCTGCCGCGCCGGGCGGGCGAGCGACTGGGCCGGCATTTCCTGCATCAGCTTTTCCGGAAATTTGTGAGCCTGCTGCGGGCGATGGATCTCGTGCGGGCGGATCTGCGCGGGCTGGACGGATTGGCGGAAATCCCGGGCTCATTCGTCGCCGCGCCGAACCACACCTCTTTGTGGGACGTCGTATTCCTGATCGCCCGTTTGCCGTCCGGCGTCTGCGTGATGAAGCGGGAAATCCTGGCAAATCCCCTGCTCGGTGGCGGCGCGCGGCTGGCCGGCTACCTCGCGAACGACGGGATGACGCGCATGCTCCGCGCCGCCTCCGCCTCGCTCGCGGAAGGCGGGCAGCTCCTGCTATTTCCCGAGGGCACGCGCACCCGGCCGGACGCCCGCTGGATCAATCCCATCAAAGGCGGCTGCGCGATCGTCGCGATGCGCGCCGGCGTCCCGGTCGTGCCGATCTTCATCCGCAGCGACACCCGCTTCCTGCAAAAAGGCTGGCCGCTTTGGAAGCGCCCCGTTTTCCCCATCCGCATGTCCTTCGACGCCGGCAAGCCGGTGCTCCCCCACCCCGGCGAGAGTTCTCAGGATTTCACCGCGCGCCTCGCCGCGATTTATGACCGCGAGCTCTCCAAGCCGCATCCGCTGCGCCGCCAGATCGACTGCCGCGACTGACGCTTGCCGGGCGCGGCGCGGGCCGTTACAGCATGCCGCTTCATGCCGCCGGTGCGACCGCTCATCCTGATTCCCAGCTACAACACCGGGCCGATTCTGCTGGAAACCGTCCGCGGCGCGCTCGCGCTCGGCACGCCGCTGCGGATCGTCATCGATGGCTCCACGGACGGTTCGCCGGACTTGCTGCGGAGCTTGGAAATCCCGGCCGGCGCGGATTTCCAGATCACCACGCTGCCGCGAAACTCCGGCAAGGGCGCCGCCGTCCTGCACGGCCTGCGCGCCGCGATCGCCGCCGGCTTCACCCACGTCCTGACCATGGATGCCGATGGCCAGCACCCCGCCGGCCGCGTGGCGGATTTCCTGGAAATCTCCCGCCAGCACCCGGAAGCCGCCATTTTCGGCCGCCCCATTTTCGACGATTCCGCACCAGCCCTCCGCGTCGGCGGCAGGAAAATCTCCAACTTCTGGGCGAATCTCGAGACGCTCGGCTGGGGCGTGGACGACTCGCTTTTCGGCATGCGGCTCTACCCGGCGGCGGATTTGCTGGCGGTCATGGAAGCCACCCGCTACGCCCGCCGCTTCGATTTCGACCCGGAGGTCGCGGTCCGCCTGGCGTGGCGCGGCGTGCCCATCGTGAATCTCCCCACGGCCGTCCGCTACCCGCGCCCGGAGGACGGCGGCGTCTCGCAGTTCCGCTATTTCCGGGACAATACGCTGCTCACCTGGATGCACGCCCGCCTCCTGCTCGGCTCGTTCCCGCGCATGCCGCGGATGGCCTGGCGGGGGCGAAATCCGCTCGATCACCTCAGCCCGGCCGCCCGATGACCCGCGCCGGCGCCCGCCGCATCGCCGCGCATTTCCCCCGGCGCTTCCACCGCCACTACGCCGCCTCCAAGCTGCGCACCGATCCGGTTTACGCGGCCGTCGCCGGACTCCTCCACGGTTCTCCCCTGCCCTTGCTCGATCCCGGCTGCGGCATCGGCCTGCTCGCGTTTTTCCTGCGCGACGCCGGGTTGGAAATCCCCATCCATGGCTCGGATTTCGACGCCACCAAAATCGCCGCCGCCCGCGCCGCCGCGCAATCCGCCGCCACCCCGCACCTCGATTTCTCCCATCACGACTTCACCACCGGCCTCCCCGCCCACTCGGGAAATGTCTGCCTGTTGGACATCCTCCAATACGTCAGCCCCGCCGCACAGGCCGCGCTGCTCGAAGCCGCCGCCTGCCGCGTCGCGCCCGGCGGGCTGCTCGTCATCCGCTCCGGCCTGCGCGACGATTCGCCGCGATTCCGCATCACGCTGGCGGTGGATCGCCTCGCCAAGACGATTTCCTGGATGAAATCCGGCCCCGACCATTTCCCCGCCGCGGAGGATTTCCAGCGCATCCTCGCGCCCTTCGGCGAAATCCAAATCACGCCGCTCTGGGGCGGCACGCCATTCAACAACCACCTCATCGTCCTCCACCGGCCCGATGCAGTCGCGTGATTTCGCGACTCGCCACCAGCCCCCCCGCGCGAAATAATCCATTGCAGGCAATCGTAAGCCACCGCCCGGATTCGCCCGCAGACATGGGCATCCCCATCATCCATCAACCACATGAAGCCGCAAAACCCCGCATTCCCTACTCCGCTGCCCCGCCGCACGTTCCTAAGAGGAGCGCTCGGCGCCGGCGCATACACCGCCGCCGCCACCTCCGGCCTCTTCGCCGCCCCGAAATCCGGCGGCCAGAAAATCAAGCTCGCCTGCTGCGGCATCGGGAACCGCGGCGCGGACGATGTCATGGGCATGGCCGCCACCGGCATGGTCGAAATGGTCGCCTTCTGCGATACCGACATGGGCGCGCCCCACACCGAGAAGGTGCTCAAGAAATTTCCCAAGGTCCCCCGCTTCCAGGACTTCCGCGTCATGCTGGAGAAAATGGACAAGGACATCGAAGCCGTCTGCATCGGCGTGCCGGATTTCTCCCACTTCCCGATCGCCATGCTCGCCATGTCCATGGGCAAGCACGTCTACGTCGAGAAGCCGATGGCCCACACCTTCGAGGAATGCACCCTGATGATGAATGCCGAGAAGAAGTATAAGGTCGCCGCGCAAATGGGCAACCAAGGCCATTCCGAGGCCAACTACTTCCAATTCAAGGCCTGGACCGATGCCGGCATCATCAAGGACGTCACCAAGATCACCGCCTTCATGAACAGCGCCCGCCGCTGGCACGGCTGGAAAGTGGACAGCCTGCCCGACGGCCAGCCAATCCCGAAATCGCTCGATTGGGACACCTGGCTCGCCACCGCCCGCTTCCACGAATACAATCAGAAGTATATCAATGGCGACTGGCGCTGTTGGTACGATTTCGGCAATGGCGCGCTCGGCGACTGGGGCGCGCACATCTTCGATACCGCCCACCAGTTCCTCGATCTCGGCCTCCCGGCGGAAATCGAGGCGGTCTATGAGGATGGCCCGAACGACTTCATTTTCCCGCAGGCCTCCACCCTCGCCTTCCGCTTCCCCAAGCGCGGCGAAATGCCTCCGCTCGATCTCATGTGGTATGACGGTGTGAAAAACCTCCCGCCCCTGCCCGACAACTTCGGCACCTCCGTCGTCGATCCGAACATCCCGCCGCCATCCGCCGGCACCATCGACACCAAGGTCCACGCCCCCGGAAAAGTCATCTACGGCGGCGATATCACCTTCAAGGGCGGCAGCCACGGCTCCACCTTGGAAATCCTGCCCGGCGGGAAATCGGAGGAAATCAAAGGCAAGCTACCCAAAGTTCCCAAGAGTCCGTCGAATCACTACAAAAACTTCCTCCTCGCCTGCCAAGGCAAGGAAAAGTGCCGCTCGTCCTTCGACATCGCCGGCCCGCTAAGCCAGGTCATGGTGCTCGGCGTCATCGCCCAGCGCCTCAACAAGAAACTCGTCTTCGACCGCGATACCCAGCAAATCACCAATGATAAGACCGCCAATGCCATGCTCGTCGGCCCGCCGCCGCGCAAGGAATGGGAGCAGTTCTACAAACTGTAAATCCGTCAGCTAGTCCCTCACCCACGCAGCCCCGGAATCCTCCGGGGCTGCGTTTTTTTATTCATGGCGGCGTCCCATCCGTGGCGGCGGTTTCCAACCGCCAAGCCCCCTACCCGTGGCGGTGGTTTGTAACCGCCAAACCCCACCCCTCCCCCGCTTTTCACGAAAAACAACACCCCAACCTGGGCATCTCCCATCCATCCAAACATATCCGATGTTTCCTCATCTTCATCCTCTAAAGTAATCAGTGCGATTCGTATTTCATCAATCGCTGCCGGCGGCGGAAACCTTCATCTTCTCGTCTGGTTGGAGATGATCTTCAAAAACCTTTTTTGAGCAGCGGCGCGAGACCGGCAGCAACCGTGATGATTCATTACTCTCGATTGTTCACTCACGCGTTGGTGCTCACCCCATCCGTTGCGCCGATCTCCAGCACCCGCGCAGCCACTTCCATCCCGAACAAATCCCGCCACCGCGTGCAATCGTCGAGAAACCACCCGCGAATCTTGTCGCCCTCGTATTGCACCACTCTGCAACCCATCCGCTCAGCCAGGTCTAGGTATCGCGCGTAAGTCGCATCCTGGATCCGTGCATCCGAAATCGGGAACCGGATTTCCGGAACGACCGGCGTATCCCTACACTTCGGATAGTCCACGTGGAACCGTCGGAAGCTATCATCCTTGCACCATTCAAGAACGCTCGCATTCGGATTGACCATGAGAACCGCCGCAACGCATCCCCTATCGACATGACACCGCGATGCGGCATTGTTCGTGAAGATTCGGTCCAGCAATTCTTCACGTATCATGGCATTTCCTTCAAAAGCAGACCTCGGCTTGCCCGCACAGCTCCAGCAATGGAGAATGCCATGACATCCGCTCCCTCTGAAAAAGTATCATTCAACATCGCCGCCAGCGAAATCCAATCCGCTGCAAGCGCATCTTCCAACACCCACAACCGGCCGGTGCCGTCGTCAAATGTCGAGATCTGAGGCGGACCCGAAATTCCGACCACTGAGGAGCTAAACTAAGCTATGGTGGCGGGGTGCGGAAAAGGGATAGGAGATCAAGGGTTGGGGATCAAGTGGGGAGTGGTGAAGGACTCTATTTTGGGCAGACGTAGCGGAAGG
>JBBSUD010000226.1:0-5945 GCA_038235225.1 Verrucomicrobiales bacterium | reverse complement strand
GCACCCGGATCGAAGCGGACCGTGTTTACCGCGCCGAGCGTCCGCGCGTCCGGGTGGACCTCATCGCAGGCCGCCAGCGCATCGAGCTTGTGCGGGACCGTCACATTGCAGCCGATAAATCCGAGCGCGCGCATCCGCCGGAACGCATCCCCCACCCCGCCCGGCTCGATTTCCAGTCTTATATAGCGTGCGCCGATTTCCGCCGCGTCCAGCGCCGGCTGATGCATCCGCGGCGAGGCGGAATGCGCCACCGGATGGCCCAGGACCGCCAGCCGCGCGGGCTGCGCAGCACCGGCGTCGAGCCGTTCGCGGGACTCCAGATCCTCCAGCCGATAGACCTCCTTCATTTCGCGAAATCGGTCAAAGTTTGGTCGCAAATTTCCGCACGCGCGCGACGCAGCGGTCCTTGCCGAGCAGGCCCAGGACATCGGCGAGATCCGGCCCGTGGGCGCGTCCGGTCAGCGCAACCCGCAGCGGGAACATGAGCTGCCCGGGCTTCACACCCACGCCCTTGGCCGCCTCGGCGACCGCCTCTTTCGCGGACTCCGCCGACCAGTCGGAAATCTCCTCAAACGAAGCCGCCAGCGAGGCCAGCAGGACATCCGCCACCGCGTTTCCCCGCACTTTCGCGACCGCCTCGTCGTCGAAAACCAGCGCGTCAGGCAGCAGGAAATCCAGCGCCGCCGGCACTTGGGCGAACAGCCTCACCTTGTCCTTCACCGCAGCCACCGCGGCCAGGTAGTTCTCCGGCACCACCTTCCCCTCCGCCTCGAAAAACGGCAGCGCCGCCGCCGCGAAATCCTCCACACTCATGCCCAGCAAGTGCTGCTGGTTCACCCACTCGCACTTTTCGATATCGAAGCGCGCGGGCGAGCGGTTCACGTTTTCCAGCGAGAAAATCTCCGCCAGCTCCGGCAGCGAGAAGATTTCCCGCTCCGTCTTCGGATTCCACCCGAGCAGCGCCAGGAAATTCACCACCGCCGCCGGCAGGAAGCCCTGCCGCGGGTAATCGCCCACCGCCGCGCCGGCGTCGCGCTTCGACATTTTCGAGCCGTCCGGATTGAGGATCAGCGGGATGTGCGCGTATTGCGGCGGCGTCTCGCCGAATGCCTCGATGAGCTGCAAATGCTTCGGCGTGTTCATCAGGTGGTCCTCGCCGCGGATCACGTGACTGATCTTCATTTCCAAATCGTCCACGACGTTCACGAAATGAAACACATACGATCCGTCCGAGCGCTTCACCACCATGTCCGGCGTATTCGACTCGTCGCGGTAGTCGATGGTGATTTCCCCGCAGACCAAGTCATTCATCGTCACCGGCTTGCGCTCGAAGCGGAACCGCCACGCGCCGTCGTCCTCATAAACGCGGTCCGCCGCCACCAGTTTCGCGAACCATTTGTCATAGATTTCCGTCCGCTGGCTCTGGAAATACGGGCCAAAATCGCCGCCCGCTTGCGGTCCCTCGCCCCAATCCAAGCCCAGCCAGCCCATTCCATCGAACACCGCTTGCAGCGCGTCGTCCGTATTCCGCGCCTCGTCCGTATCCTCGACCCGCAGCAAAAAAACGCCGCCATGCCTGCGGGCGAACAGCCAGTTGAAGAGCGCGGTGCGTGCGCCGCCGACATGGAGATAGCCGGTGGGCGAGGGCGCGAAACGGGTGCGGACGGACATGCGCGACCTGTAAGCCCGCCGGACCGAGCCACGCAAGCCGCGCCTCCCGTTTTTGGATTGCCAAACGACCGGCGTTCCGGTGTCTTCAGGGTGGATGGTGGAAATCGAACGGCGTTCCACCGCCCCGCCGCCTCACGGTCCCCCCCGGTTTCGCGCAGCCGATCGTTCAGCCGGAAATCAATCCGATTATGAAAGCGCCATCCTATCGATCCGCCCTCGCGTGCCTGTTCGTCCTCGCCACCGCAGCCTGCCATAAGAAATCCCCGCCCGCCGCGGTCTCGCTGCTGGACGACGGCGGCGGTCGCAAGCCATCGGATTTCCCCGAGCTCGCCCTCAATGTCTTCCAACCGATGGACGGCGGCGTGCAACTCAGCGCGGAGGAAATCAAGGGCCGCAACACCTGGAACCTCTGGACAGGCGGCAACGAGCAGTTCTGGGACCGCGTCGCCCGCGAGAATATGGGACTTTTCGACCTATTGAAAACCATCGACTCCCGCCGCCACGACACCCGCTTCAAGGATATGGGATTGATCAATCAGCCCGGATTCAAAAAAGCGGCAAAGCCCGATAAATACGGCCTATGGATCGACGAGGCCGTGGAAGGCGAGCCCGCTGGAATCGATCCCGCGGTGTATGGAAAATCCACAGGAGTGATGGGTTTCCGCCTGTTCGATAATCCGGATTTCACAGGCGACGCTGTGAAACAATGGGATGCGGGAAAATATAACAATGACGAGAAATACTCGACCCGCAAAGGACTTATCCGCCCGTACCGCGTGGGCGTCGCCTGCGGCTCCTGCCACATCGCTTTCAATCCACTTAGCCCGCCCGCCGATGTCAACGCGCCCAAATGGGAGAACCTCGCCTCTGTCATCGGCAATCAATACATCGCGGAAGGGAAGACCTTCGCCCCCAATGTGAAGGAAGGCGGATTCTTTTGGGAAATGTTGAAAACCCAACCGCGCGGCACCTCGGACACCTCGCGCATCGCCACCGATCATATCAATAATCCCAATGCCATCAACCCGATCTTCGAACTCGGCGCGCGGCTTGATGTGACTCATCAGGAAAATGTGTCCGGCGAGTCGCTGCGCATTCCCGGCACAGCGGCAACCATGCCGGTGGCGCACATCTTGAAGGACGGCGCGGATTCCATCGGTGTGCCCGGCGCGACGATCCGTGTCTATATCAATATCGGCATGTATTCCCAACACTGGCTACAGCAACATCAGGCATTGCTGGGGTTGACTCCACAAAAACCATTCAGCATCGAGACCGCGCAGGAGAACTCCGTCTATTGGAACGCTACCCAGGAAAAAGTCGGCAACGTCGCCGCGTTCTTCAAGAAACTCCGGCCCTACAAACTATCCTATGCGCCGGGCGGTGCGGAAATGATTTCCAAAGATGAAACGGTGATGAACCGCGGCAAACTCGCATTCGCCAGCGAATGCGCGACCTGCCACTCCAGCAAACGCCCGCCCAAAGGCGCGGACGAGGAGGAATGGTTTGCCAAGGAAATCGTCAAACCGGATTTCCTCGAAAACAACTTTCTATCGGACGAACGCCGCTACCCGATCACCCGCATCAAGACAAACGCCGCCCGCGCTTTCGGGAGAAACGCCAAAAGCGGACACGTGTGGAGCTGGTTTTCATCGGACACCTATAAGAACTTGCAATCACCTGGCAAACTGGATTACTGGAATCCCTACACCGATCGGGAGGAACAGTTCGACATTCCCGGCGGAGGAAATGGCTACTATCGCACCGCCTCGCTCATCTCCTGCTGGACGTCGGCACCGTTTCTCCATAACAACGCACTGGGCAAATTCACCGGCGATCCCTCGGTCGCCGGACGCATGGAAGCATTCGACGATGCCGTGCAAAAGCTCCTCTGGCCGGAGAAACGGCTCGGCAAGGAATCCATCTGGCGAACTTCCCGCGAATGCCAGATCACTCTCCATGCGGATTACCTACCGCCGCTTGTCAGGAAAGCGCTTACCCATGAAATCGACGCCGACGGATTCTTCCGCATCGGCTACGTTCCGGCGGGCACTCCCATCAATTTGCTAGGTAATCTGGATCCCGAGATGCCGCCGGCGGAACTTGCAAAAATATGCATCCATCTGAAGAAGGCGCTCTTCGAAATCAAACTGAAAGGACTGACCGGCGAGGCGGCGCGCGAAGTGATGAAAACGGAGGTCGCGCCGCTGCTTCTGAAGAACAGCGCCTGCCCGGATTTGATCGAAGACCGCGGCCACCTGTTCGGCACCGGCCTGCCGGACGAGGACAAGCTCGCCTTGATTGAATATTTGAAAACATTTTGAGATAACCACAACCATACAATACCCATGACACCGGAAGATCTGTTGCACATGTCCAAGGATGAGCTGGACGAACTCTTCGGCAAATCGCCCGCTGGCGAGATTCCCGATGGAAAAACCGAGGGCACCGCCATCATCGCGGCCGGCACGAAGTTCACCGGCGCGATCGCGAAAATCGTGAACCACTTCGCATGGCAGGGAAAGTCCTTCAAAAAAGACCGCAAGGATCCCAGCCGCTCCACCCTTCGAAACCGGCTCACCATGCTCGGGTTCGAGGCGATCGTGGCCCAGGTATATAAAGATCCGAGTCTCTACGACGGCAAGGAATGCATCGTCCTCGATTACTCGGAAACCTCCACGGTTGCAGGCTGGATTCGCGACGAACTCCGCCATGTCGGGCCGAAACTCTATCTTGGCAAAGTTTACGGACATCACGACAAACCGTTGATTCACTTCGCCCTCGAAGTAGCGGCGGAAAGTTAGAACCCCACCCCCCCCCGGTGAATTCCAACGCCAGCCACCCCCAGCCTCGGGCCGACACCGGTTCGCTTTGGCGGAATCTTGTGAGCGACAGCTTCACCCGGTTGTTGCAAATCGAGCGCCGCTTCGATCCGTGGCTGCGCCCGCCTTTCGACGCGGTGCTGCGCGATCCCATCGCCCGCTTCACCACTTCCGTAATGAACAAGAACCGGACTGACGACCGGCTCGCGCTCGGGGAGGAAAAGCAACTGCCGGACGAGGACGAATTACTCCAATCCATCATCGACGCATTCGTCCAACAGATGCGGAAGTTATGGAAACCCGGCGGGGTCGAACGCGGCGGAAATACCAAAACCCACGGGATCGTCCGCGGCGAATTCATCGTACATGAGGACATTCCCGCGGAGATGAGACATGGCATCTTCGCGAAACCTGGGACATTTCCCGCATGGGTGCGCTTTTCCGGCCCAGGTCCTTACATCACGCCGGATATCGACGATGTCGGATTCATGAGCATCAGCATGAAACTCATGGGAGTGACCGGCCCGAAGCTGATGGACGAGGAAAAGCAAACCATCGACTGGACCGCGGTCTGCACCCCCACCTTCGTTACGCAGGATACCAAGTCGAACGCGCACCTTCAGGAATGGAGCCTGCGGAACGCGCAGATGTTTCATTTCCTCAATCTCCGCCAGCCCCATGTGCTGGATCTCATCATGCAGTCGCTGTTTGTGAAAACGCAGACTTCCCCGTTCGAGGCACCTTACTTCAGTTGCGTCCCGTACCTCCTTGGCGAGGGGCGGGCGATGCAGTATTCAGTCTGGCCGAAATCCGCACGCAAAACACCGATCCCGCGGCTGCCGCGCCGGCCGCCGGACGATTACCTGCGGCAGGCGATGATCGGCGCGCTGGGTGCCGGAGATGTGGAGCTGGACTATCGCATCCAGCTCCAGACCGACCCGTTTCTCATGCCGATCGAGAACAACGGCGTTTTGTGGCCGGAAATGGTGTCGCCCCGGGTGTCGGTGGCGACCTTGCGGCTGCCGCGGCAGAAGTTCGATTCGCCGGAGCAAATGGAATTCGCAAAAAAGCTCTCCTACAATCCATGGCATACCATCGCGGAGCATCGCCCCCTGGGAAACCAGAGCCGCGCGCGGAAGCGGATGTATTATGAACTTTCCAAAATGCGGCATTCCATGAACTCCGTCCCGCATTTCGAACCGACGGGAGACGAAACCTTCACGTAATCCACATGACGCCGCAATCGCACTTCATGGTTCTCGCCCCGGTCGAGCCGGGCCGCGAGGGCGAGCTGCGCGGCTTGCTCGTCTCGATGAACACCGCGCCGGGGCGCGTCGATCGGCCTGGCGGTAGGCATCGATGGCTTCGGGCAGATCGCCGGAACGAACCCGCGCGGCGGCGATATTACGCCACGCCGGGTAGGTCGAAGGCGTCTCGCCGACCCGGACCGCG
>JBBSUD010000225.1:0-5948 GCA_038235225.1 Verrucomicrobiales bacterium | reverse complement strand
TCCGCCCCCACGGATACCCTTGTCAAACCCCACCCAAAACCACACAACCCACCCAAGCGCCGGGTGTCATAAAACCTGGCGCAACGACTCCACCCCTCCGGTGTCATTTTTCATTGGCGCAACACGACCGGCCTCCGCGGCGAGGAGATGCGAGCGGCGGTGATTCGGAAACAGCCCGCCCGACGCGAGGAAAAGGCTTTAGTCCAAGCCGCCGCCTCCCTGGAGATCTTCCGCACAACCCTGCTCGGCCCGACCCGGGGGGCGAGTGCCGGGTGGCTGGGCCGGATCGGCCCGGTGCGTCCTGCCGGGGGAGATCGCGGTCTCCGGTCCTCAGCAACTGCGAATTGCTCCGCGCCAAGGAAGAGTTCCTAGCGGTCACGTCGCGAGCCGTGGCGCCGGGTTAATTCTATCTCCGGAGTGAAGCGGCTTTATAGTCGGAAAGCAGCTTCAGAACCTTTTGTCGGACTTGGGCGCATTGGTCGCGGACCCCCTCATCGATGATATTCAGAGAGGTCTGGTCGGGCGAACCGATCTGCCACGACAGGCTGATGTCCCGAAAGTAAAAGTCGGGAAGGCTGTGCAGTGACTCTTTCAGAGCTTCGTATCGGGACGCCGCCTTTTGATCCACTTCGTTGGCCGCCAGAAAATGATCGAACTTTTGGGACACTCCCCGCCGGACGAGCTCGTCGTAGATCGCGGTTGCTTCCTTGCGAATCGCTGAGTTCTCCGCGCTCATTCGGTGATGTGCCGCAATCGAAACGAACGGGTCGATCCGGAACGCGAAGGCATGGTTTCTTTGAGCCGGCTTTTCATGGGGAGACCCGTTAGGAAGATTCGGGAGGGAGGAAATCTTTGCATCGCGAGTTACCTCCAACCACGTGTATTCCCCGTCATAAGATGCACTCCAACCTTTCGGAAGTTCCGCACGGATTTTGTCCAGCAGCGCGTTGACGGTATTTTGTGGGATTTGTCCGTGACCGGAAAGCGTCAGCACCATCACGAGCAAGACAACGAGCAATGATTTCATTGGGAAGATGATAGTTCGGCCAACCGCCGCTTATACGCCTTGTGAAAGTTAGAATAGCGCCGTGCGCCGATTTGCCAAGGGCATGGTGTGAAACACGAAAAAGGCCGGACAGGTTTCCCTGTCCGGCCTTTCGATTGGCAGCGGCGGCCCGGGGGCCGCCGCTGGTTTGAGTTAGTCTTCCTGCCCCGGACTCCAATCTTCGGAGGCGGCGGTGGCGAGGTTGAACGCTTGCTCGAGGCCGACCATCTCGGAGGACGGACGGAGGCTTTCGAAGCTGGCGCTTTCCTTTTTGAGCTGCTCTTCCGAGTAGCCGACGGCCTTGATCGAGAGACCGATACGGCGCTCGACCTTATCGACCTTGATGACGCGGGCTTCGATTTCGTCGCCGACCTTGATGATGTCTTTGACCTTTTCCACGTGGTCCTCGCTGAGTTGCGAGATGTGGATGAGGCCGTCGATATCTCCATCGAGGCTGACGAAGGCGCCGAAGGACGCGATCTTGGCAACAGTGCCCTTGACGAGGTCGCCCACCTTGAAGCGGTTGTCGATGAGGCTCCACGGGTCGTTCTCGGTCTGCTTGATGCCGAGCGAGACGCGCTGGTTGCCCTTGTCGATCGCGAGAACGATGGCTTCGACCTCGTCGTTCTTTTTGAGGACTTCCGACGGGTGGTTGATTTTCCGCGTCCACGACATGTCGGAAACGTGAATCATGCCGTCGATGCCTTCTTCCAGCTCCACGAAGGCACCGTAAGCGGTGAGGTTGCGGACCGGACCCTTGATGGTCGCGCCGACCGGGTAGCGGAGTTCGATTTCGTCCCATGGGTTGGAATCGAGCTGGCGGACGCCGAGCGAGATTTTCTGTTCCTCGATGGAAATGCCGAGCACGACGGCATCGATTTCCTGGCCCATTTCGAGAACGTCGCTGGGGCGCGTGATGCGCTTGACCCAGCTAAGCTCGGAAACGTGGACGAGGCCTTCGACTCCGCGCTCGATTTCGACAAACGCGCCGTAGGGCAGCAGCTTGGTGACGCGGCCTTTGACGTTGGCGCCGATCGGGTATTTCCGCTCGATGTCTTCCCAAGGATTGTCGGACATCTGCTTGAGGCCGAGCGACACGCGCTCTTTCTCGCGGTCCACGTCGAGGATGACGACATCCACGGATTGGCCGATGTGGAGGAGTTCGGAAGGATGGTTGATCCGGCCCCACGACATGTCGGTGATGTGGAGCAGGCCGTCCATGCCTTGCAGGTCCACGAACGCACCGAAATCGGTGATGTTCTTGATCGCGCCGGTGACCTTGTCGCCGATTTTGACCGTTTGGAGGAACTGCTGGCGTTGCTCGGAGCGCTCGGCTTCGATGACCTCGCGGCGGGAAATGACGATGTTTTTGCGCTCGTCGTTGATTTTGACGATCTTGAATTCGTAAACGTTGCCGACGTATTCGTTGAGGTCCTTCGGCGGGATGATGTCCACTTGCGAGCCGGGCAGGAACGCCTCGACGCCGACATTGACGGTGAGGCCGCCTTTGACGACCGACTTGACCTTGCCGCGGACGAGTCCGCCTTCCTGGAAGACCTTGACGATCTTTTCCCAGTTCTGCTTGTGGGCGGCTTTTTCCTTCGAGAGGACGACCATGCCCTCGTCGTTTTCGAGCTTCTCGAGAAGCACTTCGATTTCGTCGCCAATTTCGATTTCCTCGTCCTCGAATTCGTTGGACGGGATGGCGCCCTCAGACTTGTAGCCGATGTCCACGAGGACGACTTGGGGACGGATTTCAAGGATCGTGCCCTTGACGATCGAACCTTCGCGGAATTCGCGGAATTTCGAATCGATGAGCTCGCTGAGCTCGGTGTTGGTGGGTTCCGCAATTGCGTAAGCCATGTTGGTTTGGTTTGGGGTTGTGTTGGTTTGGTTGCGTTTCTTCCTTCGATTGCCCCGGAAAGGAACCGACAGACACCGGGGCGCCAACCGTCTGTCGGTAGAAAGAAAAACGGACGGCGAAACTACGGGCCGGACCCGTCATGGCAAGGCCGAATCCAGCGGATTTTCCAGTGAGGAATTCGGCCGCTGGCGGGCGCCGGGAAGGATTTCCAGCAATGGAAAGCCGCGTGTCCCGCCCGGGAAACGCGGCTTTCTTGAAATGAACCGGGCGGAAATCAGGCGCGGCGGCGGCGGAGCAGGCCAAGGCAGGCGAGCGCTCCGAGAGCGGCGGATGAAGCTTCCGGGACGAGCTGGGCGCGGAGCTCGCCGCCGGGAAACGCCGCCGAGTGGACGTTCACGTAGAATAAGTTGGAGGTTAGTTCGGTGTAGGAGCCGGCACTGAGGGTTCCATTGCCGGAAATGGAGCCGGAGGTTACGCCAAGCGGGATCGTTAGTGGCACCAATACCAAGGCACTGACGCCTGGCGCGCCGGGGGAATGGATGTGGCCCATTGTGGTCGAAGACGACAAGCCGGAGAAGGTGCCGGACAGGGTCCACTGCAAGGTGGCGTCGTCGATGGACAGCGAGACGTTGCCAGTCCCCGGGCTGAGGTTCGGAGTGGTTTCCTGGCTGCCTTGGAGAACCCCGTTGAAAACGAGGGTGGCGGCGGGAAGCGGACTGGCGAGAGCCAGCGCGATGGTTGCGATGTGGATGGCTTTCATGGGACTCGCATCCAGAGGAATCGGCTGCCGGGGTCAAGCGGATTCTCCGGGGACCGAACCGCGAAAATTCGGGCTGATGGACTCGCGCCCTCATGACATCGATAGCGCCAGGCTGCGCGGCCGCCGATTCACAGCGCGGCGTGCCATTTGCCGGAACTTGCACCGGCTCCCTTTCCGGGCACTTTGGCGAATCATGAAAATCCGTGGCAAGATCGCCATCGTTACCGGCGGCAACGGTGGAATCGGCAGGGCGATCGCCCACGCGCTCGCGGCGGAGGGCGTGCATCTCGTGATTTGCGGCCGCCGGGAGGACAAGAACAAGGCGGTGGCTTGGGAAATCGACGGGCGAAGCAACGTCGCCGTCGAGACAATCGCCGCCGACGTTTCGCTGGAGGCGGATTGCCTGCGCTTGATCGAGGAAAGCCGCGCCCGTTTCGGCAGGTTCGAATTTCTGGTGAATTGCGCCGGTTGCGGCGACGCCGGGAAGAACATCGCCGACTCCACCACCGAGGATTTCGAGAAAGTTCTGCGGACCAATCTGCACTCCGCCTACTGGTGCTCGCGCGAGGCGTTCAAGCTGATGCGCGACCTGCCGGAACCCGATTCACCCGATGCCACCCGGGGCGCGATCATCAACATTGCCTCGGTCTGCGGCGTGGATGCGTGGGCCGGCGCCGGCATTTACTGCATTTCCAAGCACGGCATGATGGCGCTCACCAAGGCCATGGCCGACGAAGGCGCGGCCCACAAAATCCGCGTCGCCGCGGTGTGTCCCGCCCAAGTCGCCACGCCGATGACCGGGGCCGAGGGCCCGGACGCGATCGCCCCGGAAGACATCGCCGCCACCGTGATTTACCTGCTCAAGCTTCGCGCCGCCGCCTGGCCGACCTCCATCGTCGTGGATCGGCGCGGGGCGGAGTAGGGGTCGGATTTCCGCTCAGAAATCCCCGACCGAGTAGCTGCTGCTTCGACCGCCGCCGGGATTTTTCACGAGGACATCCATGTCCACGAGCGCCTGGATGTCGCGCAGGGCGGTGTCGTCCGAGCATTTGGCCAGCTTGGCATACTTCGGAGTGGTGAGGTGGCCGTGGAATCCGTCGAGCAGGCGGTTGAGAACAATTCGCTGGCGGTTGTTGATGGGAAACCGGTTCGCCCTTTCCCAGACGCGGCTCTTCCGCAGCACTTCCCCGAGTCTGCCATCCGTCGCGGCGAGCGCCTCCAGAAGACTCCCGAGGAACCATTCGTGCCAAGCGGTCACGTCCATCCCGCCGCGCTGGGTGCGCTCAAGCTGGAGGTAGTATTGTTTTCGATTCGCTTCAATCCGCGAGGACACGCTGTAGAACCGGTTCTGAAAACCGTCCGCCCGGCAAAGCGCGAGCTCGGAAACGGCGCGGGCAACCCGGCCATTGCCGTCCTCGAACGGATGCACCGTCACGAACCACAGATGGGCGAGCGAAGCTTTCAGCACGGGATCCATCGGCGGAGCGGTCTCGAACCAATTCAGGAAAGCCGCCATTTCCGCGTCCAGCCGCTCCGCCGCGGGCGCTTCGAAATGCACTTTCTCGCGGCCCGGCGCGCCGGAAACCACCTGCATCGCGCCGGAATCCGGCGTTCGCCACGCGCCGACGACGATTTTCCGCATCCCGCTCCGGCCGGATGGAAATAGCGAGGAGTGCCAGCCGAACAAGCGGTCCGCAGTTAGTGGAAATTCGTGGTTCCGGGTGGCATCCAGCGTCATTTCCACGACGCCCTCCACCTCCCGTCCGGTGGGAACCTCGTCTTCCAAAGCCATGCCGAGCCGGCGGGCGATCGAAGAGCGAACCTGTGCGACATCAAGGATTTCGCCCTCGATCGCGCTCGATTTCACAACCTCCTCGGTAAGATTTTCCAGATTCGCCTTCTCCCTCAGGTCAAAGCCGAGCCCTTCCATCCGGCCGAGCAATCTGCCCTGACGATGCCGGACCTCGCCCAGCAGCTCCGCCAGCTTGGCTGAATCCCAGTGGAAGCCGGGCCAGTCGGATTGCTCGTGGATGAACCGCATAATCTGCGGTGATTAAAGCGACGATTCCCCGCATGGCGAGCGCGGCGGACGAATTTCCAAGAGCTTGCCACGCGGAGCGGGACGGGCAGGATGCGCGGCGCTTCCCATGACCAATCGCATTTCCGAAATCGCGGGCACTCTCAGGCAAATCGGTGAAATCCAGGTCACGGACTGGGATTTCATGGCGCTGATGCAGAAGGACATCGGCGGGCCGGACGTGACGCGCTCGCTGCGGCGG
>JBBSUD010000224.1:0-5957 GCA_038235225.1 Verrucomicrobiales bacterium | reverse complement strand
CATCGCCGGGTCGGTGCATTGATCCTCGGCCATCACAGCCAGGAGATCGAGGCAGTTGATCGAGTTCCTCACATCATGCACATGTTGGTGGATGATTCGTTGGGTGCGCGCGGGGTCGTCAGTCATGGAAGTGGGTGTTGGTGGGGTGTCAGTGTTCAGAGGAGGTTCGTGTGAGGTCGTGGCCGTCTTGAGCTGCAACTTCGGCTAACAACCGCTTGAGCTGATCCAATTTCACGGGCTTCACAAGGTGGGCGGAAAAGCCGGCGTCCTTGGTGCGTTGCAAGTCCCGCTCCATGCCGTAGCCGCTCAGGGCGATGGCGGGGACGGGGCGGATGCTTTGAATTTGCACCATGAGATCAATGCCGCTGCCGTCGGGCAGGCCGAGGTCGCTGATGACGGCATCGAAGTGTCCGGCTTTGTAGGCGGCAAGCGCCTCATTTACGGTAGATGCCGTGGTAATCCGATGTCCGCCCAGGGTGAGGAAGTGCTCCAACACCATGCGCGAAGACTCATGATCTTCGACGATGAGCAAGGACAGGCTGCGGGTTACCTGCGCCTGCGGCGAGTCGTTACCGATTGTGGCGGCGGGTGCCGGAACATTGCCGAGGGTGACGGTAAATTCCGCACCGTGCCCGCGCCCGGCGCTATCCGCCCGTATCTGGCCGCCGTGTGCGGTGACGATGGCGCTGGAAATCGCGAGTCCCAGTCCCAGCCCGCCGTAGCGATGCTCGCCGGAGGTATCGCCCTGCTCGAAGGCATTGAAAATTTGCGCCAAAACTTCGGCGCGGATGCCAATGCCCGAATCTGCCACGCTGATGATGATTCTGCCTTCGGCGTCATTGCGCGTGTTCACGGTGATGCTGCCGCCACCCGGCGTGAATTTGACGGCGTTTCTCAGGAGGTTCCAAAACACCTGCTGGATTCGTGCGGGATCGGCCAGCGCATGATGTCGCGCGGCATCGAGCTTCATGACGATGTGCAACTGCTTGCCCATGTCGTCGCTGCGAATGATCTCTTCGGTGTGATGGAGCAGTTCATGGATGTCCGCGGAGACCGGCGCGATGATCAACTTCCCGTGAATGATGCGGGTGAGGTCCAGCAGGTCATCGATGAGCCGCGCTTCGAGTTCGATGTTGCGGCGCATCATGTCGAGCTGTTGACGAGCTTCGACTGGCAGCGACGGATCACTGGCGAGCGCGGTGGCCGCCATTAGAACGGGGGTCAAAGGAGTGCGCAACTCGTGGCTGAGTGTAGCGAGGAATTCGTCCTTTGCGCGCGACGCGGCTTCAGCGTGCTCCTTGGCCTCGATCAATGCGTCTTGGACCCGCTTGCGCTCCGTCACGTCGAGATTGGTCCCCAGCACCCATTCGGCCTGTCCCTGTTCGTTCGTAATCACGGTCAGCGCGGCTTCAATGGTGCGGCATTCGCCGTCGTCGCGCCGGCGAATGGGGAATTCGAGAAATCCCTGCCCGCAGCGGCGCACGGTGTCCTGCAAAATGCGCTCGGTTTCCGATAAATACTCCGGAACGACGGCCCCGCTCCAGTCGCTGTAGTGTACGAAGCAATCCGCCGTGGGCTGAATGCCGTAGAGGCGGAACATCTGCGCATCCCAGCGAATCGCGTTGGTGAGGACATTCCATTCCCAGATGCCCACCGCCGTCGCCTCCGTCGCCAGCCGCATGCGGGTTTCGCTTTCGCGCAAATTCGTTTCGGCCTGTTTGCGCTCGGTGATGTCGGTGTGGACACCGACCCATTCGCGGATTTCCCCTTTGGAATCGAGTACCGGAACGGCACGGGTGGAACACAGCCGCCACTCGCCATCGTGCCGCCTCACGCGGTGTTCGAACTCAAACGTACGCTTTTCCTCAAGAGCGAGATTCCAAGCGGCGATGGTCGGCTGCGCATCTTCAGGATGTAGGGCGTCCGACCACCCGTAGCCTTGATACTCCTCCCGGCGCTGGCCGGTGAACGCACTCCAGCCGGGCTGCTCGCCATCCATTTCTCCCCCGGCATTGTTCGTCCAGATGATGTCGCTCACCGCGCCGGCGGCCGCGCGGAAACGTTCTTGGCTGTCGCGCAAGGCTTCCTCCGCCCGCATTCGCTCGGTGATGTCGCGGACAATTTTTGACGCGCCAACGATCTTTCCTGTCGCGTCCTTGATTGGGGAAATGGTGAGCGAAACCGGCAGGCGGCGACCATCCTTGGTGAGGCGATGGGTTTCGAAGTGCTCGACGGCCTTGCCGGAGAGGATTTGCTTTAAAATCAGCTCTTCCTCGTGGAACAGATCGGGCGGCGTCAGATGCAGGTTGGGATTACCGATGATTTCTTCCGCAGTGTAGCCAAACAGCCGCTCCGCGCTTGCATTCCAAGTAGTCACCACTCCGTCCAGCGCCTTGCTGAGAATCCCGTCATCGGCAGATGAAACGATCGCACCCATGCGAGCCTGCACTTCTTCCGCCTGCTTGCGTTTCGTGATGTCCCGCATGGTGGCGGTGAACAGCGGCGGCTCGATATTGGCGATGCGGTTGATGGACAACTCGATGTCAAATTCGTGGCCATCCGCGTGCAGCGCGGGCACTTCGACGCGGCGGCTGAGCACCGGGCCCTCGCCGCTGGCGAGGTAGTGCGCGAGACCTTGGTAATGCTGCTCGCGCAAGCGTTCCGGGATGATCTTTTCCGCCAGCGCCTCACCCAGAACGTCAGCTTGGCGAAATCCGAACGTCCGTTCCGCCGCCGCGTTAAAGCCCAGAACCTTGCCCTCGTGATCCATGGTGATGATGGCGTCGAGGGAGGAGTCGAGGATGGACGATTTCAGGTTTTCACTCGCGCGAAGTTTTTCCTCAGCAGCGCGGCGCACATCGATTTCCATCGCCGATGGAATGAGATGCGTAATTTGCCCTTCCGTATCGCGCAGCGGAGCAATTTGGAAATCAATCCACACCCGCGTGTCGCCCGCCATGCGCACGGGCACATCGTAGCGGACGATCTCGCCGCTGGCGGCACGCTCGCACGCGATCCGTAACTGACTCTGGATTTCGGCGGAATAATTCCACCAGTAGCAGTCCCAGAATTTCTTCCCGAGCACCTCACTGGCCGGAATGCCGGCCGCCTCCAGCGGAGCGCGGTTCGCATCGGTCAAAGTTCCGTCCGTCGTCAGAACGCCGACGAAGGCAAAGAGATTGTCCAACACCCGGCGGGTGAACTGCTGGCTTTCGCGGAGCATATCCTCCGCCTGCTTGCTCTCGGAGATGTCCGTGTGAACACCGACCCACTCGCGGATTCCTCCCTGGGAATCCGGCACCGGCACAGCCAGAACGGAACACAGCCGCCACTCTCCATCATGCCGCCGCACGCGGTGCTCAAATTCAAACTTCCGGTTTTCCGCGACGGCGTGATTCCACGCGTCGAGGGTCGGCTGCGTATCCTCGGGATGCACCGCGTTCGTCCATCCATAGCCCTCGTAATCCTTCTGGCTCTGGCCGGTGAACGCGCCCCAGACAGACTGTTCGCCCTGCATCTCTCCGCCGGGATTGTTGGTCCAGATCATGTCGCTCACCGCGCCAGCGGCCGCACGGAAACGTTCCTCGCTCGCCCGCAGCGCCTCCTCCGCCCGCTTGCGCTCCGTGATGTCGCGGGCGACTTTCGACGCGCCCACAATCCGGCCTTGGGCATCGAAAATGGGAGAAACGGTCAGTGAGACTTCCACCCGCGTTCCGTCTTTCCGACGGCGCACCGTTTCGTAATGCCCGAGGGTCTCTCCGTGACGGATGCGGTCCAGGATGCCCGGCTCTTCAATTTCCAATTCGGATGGAATCAGCATCATGATCGGCTGGCCGATCGCTTCGTCTGCTGTGTAACCAAAGTGCCGCTCCGCCCCGTCATTCCAACTGGTAATGACGCCGTCGAGGCTAATGCTGATGATCGCATCATTGGATGACTCGACGATGGACGACAAAAGAAATTTGTCTGCTTCCGAGCGCTGGTGAGCGGCGGTTTCCGCCTCCAGGTGTGCGGTCAGCCTCGCGACCTGCTCCACGAGGATACGCTCTTTTTCCGACGACGGGGAGGCGATATCGGTGGGGTCAATCTTGGAGGTTCCCGCCGGGACCGGTTTCTTCTTCATAGCAAATGGTTGAACATGTCAGGAGGCAGGGTAGCTCCGAGCGAAGCCTGATCAAAACAATTCCAGAATCAAAACCTCTGACAAGGCGGGAACGGAATGGGTGGAAAACTGTCGCACCAAATGTGCCAGCCACACGATTTCCGAGCGCCACAACGAAGTGAAGGAGGGAGCCCTAGCCCGTCAACCCATCCAATCCACGAAAAGCCGGTCGTTACCGGTATTTTCGCTCATCGCCACGACAGGAAACCGCCAACTCCTTGATTTTCTTCACATTCGCGAACGACGATTTCCGAATGCCTCGAATGATGGTCAGCATAAAAATGCACGGATTCTCATTGCAAGATGCGTGATCTGAAACCGGACCCTGCGACCACACGTTCAAAATCTGGCTGTCCACGGTATAGGCCTTCAGCTTTGCTCTCGCCGCGGACCAATGCCGGGTGTTAGTCGGCGCGGAGGAAATTTCACAGCTCACACCGATCTCATCACCCGCCTTCCTCTCAACGCATGGGTTCCAAACGCACCACCGTCCTCGCTGGCATCGCCGCGGATAACGCCTCTTTATTTCACCGAATCCGTTTCATCGTGTCGGATTCAGCGGTGATTATCGACTTCGCAGACGGGACCTCTATCCTCATCATACGAGATATCGAAATGGGCCGGGCGCGGCAAGCGGCCTCGGCCGATCGAGTCTGCTGTGCGGCAGATTTTGAGCCGGAAGGCGGGCTCTCCGGGGATCGAGATTCCGCTCTGGCCCCAGCCACGGCGGAATGTCTCCGACGTGCCGGGGAAACATCGATCACGGTCGACTGGACGCTGCCCTACCTTTATGCCCATTTCATTCTAAAATCCGGCATCGCAATTGAATATTCGGAGAGTTTTGGCGTGGTGGAACGCCGCATCAAAACCCCCGTGGAGGTCGAGCATTTGCGCCATGCGCAAAAGGTAACAGGTGAGGCAACGACCTTCGCCTGCCGGACCATCGCGAACGCCACCGCAGACCGGAATGGGATTCTTCACCAGGACGGCGCAATCCTCACCTCCGAACGGATCCGGGCGATGATCACGGCGTTCTTGATCGACAGAAATTTTTCTAACTCACACGGTTCCATCGTGGCGACCGCTCCCCACGTGCTCGCGCAGGATGTCACCCACTATCCGAAGTCCGCGCTCTATGATGCTATCAAGATATGGCGAAAGGACGGCCCAGCCACCGATGGGGAATTTGGCAAGAAGGATAGTTGGAAAGCCAAGCTCAACACCAACAACCCGGGCTCCGACCAAGAAGGAAAGAAGATCTCCGGCGTGAAGGAACTTTTCACCACCCGCGTGTTCGAGGACAATACCTGGGGTTTGCAATGGTCCGGAGACAAATCATCGTCCCGCGGAACTTTTCCGCAATATTACAAGCAAGTCGGCGATGAACGCGTCGTCGTGGAAGCCAAGGATGTCCCGGAGGAAACCGGCTTGGTCAAGCAAGTCTTCCCGCTTGCCAAATCAGGCCAACCCTACACCTCGCCAAACACGGGAGCCTAGGCCAATCCCGGACCTAAAAGCGAGAAATTCACCGCGAAGCTGTTGGATGGCTCGGTGGTCACCTATTGCTGGTATCGCTTCGTGGACCAACCGTCCTTCCAACAGTATAATTGGAGCGACGAGAAAAAGGCCGAGCTACAGGCATTCGTGGAAAAGATGGATCTTCGTCGCCGGTGCATGACGGAATTGTTTGAAATTCGCGGGTGACACACCCCCTGCCGGGATGGTCTTGAACGGGTGTGAAAGTCCGTAACATCAAGGCCTTGGCCCCGTTCAGGGGGTATGTCGTTTCGAAGGT
>JBBSUD010000223.1:0-6120 GCA_038235225.1 Verrucomicrobiales bacterium | reverse complement strand
CGATGCCGGCTATGCCGGTCCCGCTTGGCGCGGCGACACCAGCGCGCCCGCTCCGAATCGCGATTGGCTCGTTGCCCAAGGCCCCGCCGGCTGGCAAAAGCTGCGCGCCGAGGCCGAACGCTACCTCCGCGAGTGCATGGAAATCCGCTCGGGCGGCGCGCCGGTTGCATGGTCCGTCGATTTCCCGGATTTTGCCGCCAGCCCGCCGGATTTTCCCGTCTTGCTCAACGATGGCGCGTATTTCCGCATGCAGCTCCGCGGCTCCGCCCCGCTCGCCGCCGGCGCGACGTTGCATTGGGCCGATGGCTCGCGCCCCACTTTCGTCCTCCGCCTGCCCGGCGAAAATGGCGGCTACCTCACCCTCGCGCCCGGCCAATCCGCGCCCTTGCCCGTGGCCGCCGCCGCCGGAATCCCCCTCGGCCATCCGGCTTGGGTGGAGGCGCTGCGGCAGGGATTTCTCCACGTTTTGCCGGTCGGATTCGATCACATCCTGTTTGTGCTCGGGTTGTTCTTCTATCAGCGCGCCTGGCGTCCGCTGCTCACCCAATCGCTCGCCTTCACCCTGGCGCACACCGTCGCGCTCGGTCTCGCCGCCGCCGGCATCGTCCGCGTCCCCGGCGGCTGGGTCGAGCCGCTGATCGCGTTGAGCATTGTCGTAATCGCCTTGGAAAATCTGGGAAAATCGAAAAAGCGCCCCGGCAGCCTGGCACGCATGGCGATCGTTTTCGCGTTCGGCATCGTTCACGGCCTCGGGTTCGCCGGCACGCTTTCCGTCTGGATTCTGCCCGGCGCCGGATTCCTCCCCTCGCTGCTTTGCGCGAATCTCGGCGTGGAAGCCGCCCAGGCCGCCGTCCTCGCCGCCGCCTGGCTCATTACCATTCCGCTCGTGCCCACCGGCTTCTACCCGCGCGTCCGCCAGCTCGCCTGCCTCGCGATTTCCGCCACCGGCGCGGTCTGGTTTTGCACGCGAATTTTCTGAATCCTCTCCCGAAAACGCGCCATTTCCCACCTGTAAGATGCTCCGGGGCAAGGGCGTTGACTCGGACCCGCTGCTGGTCGGACAAGGGCGGCTTGCCGTTCGGTCCTCACCCGGGAAGACTAACGCTTTTATGAAATTCCCGCTCGCCCTGCTCACCCTCGTCGCGTCCGCCACCGCCGCGGACCTCGCCCCGGCGGACCTCCGCTGCGAATATCACGAACGCCCGGCCGCCATCGCCACCACCATTCCGCGCTTCTCGTGGAAGCTGACCGCCAGCGCCGCCGATGCGCGGGATTTGCACCAGACTTCCTACGAAATCCAAGTCGCGCGGGCGGATGGCGGCTTCGAGGGCGACATTCTCTGGGACTCCGGCAAGACGGATTCCGCCGCCAGCGACCAGATCGAATACGCCGGGAAATCCCTCGCCTCGCGCGATCGCGCCATCTGGCGGGTGCGCGTCTGGGACGGCGGCGGCCAGGCGTCGGATTGGAGCGAATCCGCACAATTCGGGGTCGGCCTGCTCAAGCGCGAGGACTGGAGCGCGCTCTGGATCAGCTCGCTGGACGACCACACCTTCACCACCACGGAGAACATCCAGAATTTCGTGGGCGATCCGCAGCGCGGCCACCTCGTGCTCACCCCGGCGAAAGTCTTCCGCAAGGAATTCGACACCCCGGCAATCGTTCGCGCCACCGTCCACTCGACCGCGCTGGGAGTTTATAGTTTGCAAATCAACGGCACGCCGGTTTCCGAGGATTTGCTCGCGCCGGGCTGGTCCGCCTACCAGCGCCGCGTCCATTCGCAGACCTACGATGTCACCAAACTGATTCATGAAGGCAGAAATGCCATCGGCGCGACCCTGGCGGATGGCTGGTATTCCGGCTATGTCGCCTATGGTTTGCTGACCGGCCAGGAAGGTCTGGTCGAAGGCGTGGACGGCAGATATTACTATGGCATATCTCCCGCCGTGCGCGTGCAGCTCGAACTCGAAATGAGCGATGGCACCCGCAAATCCGTGATTACCGATACAAGCTGGAAAACCACCACCGGACCGATCACCGAAAGCGACATCCTGATGGGCGAGTCCTACGATGCCCGCAAGGAAATGCCCGGCTGGTCCGCGCCCGGCTTCGACGATTCTCAATGGCAACCCGCCGTTTCCAAAACCGGCACCGATTCCGAAGTGGTCCCGCACCCCGGCGTGCCCGTCCGCGCGATTGAGGAAATGCCAGCCAAAACCGTGCGCGAGCAGGCACCCGGAAAATTCGTCTTCGATCTCGGGCAGAACATATCCGGCGTCATCCGGCTGAAAGTGAAGGGGAAATCCGGCGACAAGGTCACCATCCGTTATGCCGAGGTATTGCATCAGGACGGCCGCCTCAGCACCGAGAATCTCCGCTGCGCCCGCGCCGTGGATACTTATACATTGAAGGGCGATCCCGAGGGCGAGACATGGACGCCGGAGTTCACCTATCATGGATTCCAATATGTGGAACTTACCGGATTTCCCGGCACGCCGGGCCTCGACGCCGTCACCGGGATTGTCATTCATTCGGACACGCCGCGCCACGGCAGCTTCGAAAGCTCGGACCCGATGCTCGACAAGTTATACCAAAACATGGTATGGACGCAGCGGGCGAATTTCTTCGAAATGCCCACCGATTGTCCCCAACGCGACGAACGCATGGGCTGGACCGGCGACGCGCAGATCTATGTCCGCGCCGCCACTTTCAATGCCGACATCGCCTCGTTCTACACCAAGTGGCTGGATGATTTGAATGATGATCAATGGGACTACGGCGCTTATCCCGCCTACGCGCCGCGCCCGCTTGCCCGGCCAAATGAGCACCACGCCGCCGGCTGGATGGATGCCGGCGTCATCTGCCCGTGGACCATCTGGCAGGTCTATGGCGACACCCGCGTGATCTCCCGCCACTGGCGAAAAATGAACGACTTCATGGATTGGCGCGCCGCCCGCGACCCGGAACTCAAAGGCGCGATCGACGATTGCGGCTTCGGTGACTGGCTATCCGTCGGCAAGGTGAAGACGCCGATTCCTTTCATCGATTTGGCATATCATGCCTACGACGCCCGCCTCATGGCGGAAATGGCCGGGGCGATCGGTAACAAGAAAGACGCCGCGAAATACAAGAACCGCGCCGCCAAAGTGACCGCCGCGTTCCAAAAGAAGTATCTCCAAGCCGACGCCAAACTCGCCATCCATAACCAAACCGCCTATGCCATGGCATTGTTCTTCGATCTCATTCCGCAGGACAAACGCGACGCCGCCTCCGCCCATCTTGCTGCGCTGGTGAAGGAAAATGGCGACAAGATGACCACCGGATTTCTCGGCACCCGCCCGCTGCTTCCGGCTCTATCCGCCAGCGGACATCATGACCTCGCCGGCATTTTGATGCGCCAGCACGAATACCCGAGCTGGGGTTATGAGGTGGACAACGGCGCGTCCACCATCTGGGAGCGCTGGGATTCCTATATCAAGGGCGAGGGCGTGCACGAGCCGAGCATGAACTCGTTTTCGCACTATGCATTCGGCGCGGTCTGCGAGTGGATGTTCGCCGATCTCGCGGGCATCGATCGCGCGTCACCGGGATTCGATAAAATCAAAATCGCCCCGCGCCCAACCGCCGGCATCACCCACGCCGCCGCTTCCATGGAGACGCGGCACGGCCGGCTCGCTTGCTCATGGAACATCGCGGACGGAAAATTCACTGCTGATATCACCGTCCCGCCGAACACCACCGCCGAGGTGACGCTGCCGGTGAATGGGGAGATTTCCGAAGGCGATGCCAACGCCCAAGGCCGTCCCGGCATCAAGAAAGTCGAGGGCAACCGCCTCGAAATCGGCTCGGGCAACTATCGCTTCAGCGCAGCTTTTCAAGATACATGAACCGTTATTTTCTATGCGCCGCCGTTCTGTTCTGCGGGCTATTTCAAATCACTTCCGCAGTCCCGATTCCGCTCAAGCTGACGAAGTTCAGCGGGCCGGATCCCTCGTTCAAGGAGGAGGGCGGGGTGGTGGAAATCCACGGAGCCATGCCCGTCCTCGCCACGCCCGCCACGGCTCCCGGCAAGGCGGACACCGTTCTGGAGCTGGAGTATTTTTGCGTCGGCGGGGTGTCGGAATTCGCGGCTCTGCCCGGCCCGCCGTTCGAGGCGAAAACCGCGCGGATGCTACCGGAAATGGGCCACAGCGAAGCGTGGACAACCTACACCGCGCGCCTCGCTCCCGTCGGCAAACCGCTGCCCGACGAATGGCGCGAGGTCCGCTTCGATTTCCCTCTCCCGTCCGATCGCACGCTGCAAATCCGCAACGCGCGAATCCGCCCGGAACTCAAGGGAGAGTTCGCTGAGATCGATTCCAGACCCGATGCCGCCGCCGCGCCGGAAGCGCTGGAATCCTATCTGGTAAAAGATTTCCCGGCCAAGGTCACGCGGGTGCAGGTGGGCAAAGACACAATACGAATCGAAGGCAGCCTCGGTGAGGAAACCGGCCCGTTCCTGCTTGCCGACATTCCGATGGATATCGTCCTCGACGATCGCCGGAGCTGGGAAACGCTTGTGGAAATCCAGCCGGACGCCGCCGGAAAATTCCGCATCGACGTGCCGCGGACGCGCAAGCGCGGCGAGCTGGACTACGACCGCCTGACCTCGCGGTGGCAGCTCGTCCGCCGGGCAAAAATCGGCTTCGATCGGCTTTCCCACGCTCATTATGCCGACAGCGTTTTCTGCCGCTCGCCCAAGCTGCCCGCGGCGAAGCCAAAGAACAAAAAAGGCCTCGGCGGGTGGAATCTCGGACGACTGCCCAAAGAGCTGGACGACCTCGGGATTTCCGCCGTCACGGTGAACCTTCCTGTTGAGCAATTCATTTCGCTGAAAGCGGACAAGAACACTGTTCCGGTGAAATGGCAGGGACGCACCTGGTACATCCGCGAGAATCGCATGCGTGGTTACGACGCGAGTTTCCGCGAAGCGGCGAAGCATGACATCATGGTTTCCGCGATTCTGTTGGTGGCGAATCCCGCGAAATCCGCAGATCCGAAAGTGAAAACCATCGCCCACCCTGATGCGGTGAAAGAAGGCATTTTCGGAATGCCCAACGTTACTTCCGAAGAAGGCATCGCGATGTATGGCGCGGTGCTGAATTTCATCTCCGAACGCTGGTCGCGGCCGGATGGGAAATACGGCCGGGTGCACCATTGGATCGTCCATAATGAAGTCGATGCCGGCTGGGTCTGGACCAATGTCGGGGACAAGCCCGCGGTGGTCTACATGGACCTTTATCAGCGCTCGATGCGGCTCTCCTGGCTGATCGCGGCGCAATACGATCCGAATTCCCGGCCCTTCATCAGCCTGACCCACCATTGGGCTTACCACGGCTCGGCGCATTGGTATGGATCCAAGCAGATGCTGGAACTTCTGGTGAAATTTTGCCAAGCCGAGGGCGATTTTCCATGGGCGGTGGCCTATCATCCCTATCCGCAGGATTTGCGGAATCCGCGCGCTTGGGAGAACGATCAGGCGACGTTCGGGTTCGACAGCAAGAAGATCACTCCAAAGAACCTGGAGGTGCTCGATGCCTACATGAAAACTCCGGCGATGCTTTACGATGGCAGGGTGCGTCCGGTTCACTTTTCGGAAAATGGATTCAACTCTCCCGACTACTCGGAAAAATCTCTGGAAGACCAGGCGGCCGGCATGGCGATGGCGTGGAAGAAAATTCAAAATCTCAGTTCGGTCGAGTCATGGCAATACCACAACTGGATCGACAACCGCAATGAAGGCGGCCTGCGGATCGGATTGCGCAAGTTCCCGGACGAGCAGGGCGATCCGCTCGGCAAGAAACCGATCTGGTTCCTCTATCAGGCACTCGGCACCTCCGCTGAGGACCGAGTGGCCGCGCCCTATTTGAAGACCATCGGCATCAAATCGTGGGACGATGTGATTCACAAAGGGGAGATTCATTAAGGAGTCCGGGCTTCAGGCCAATGCCGTTAAGGATTCGCGAATCGAAAGATTCGTGCAATTTGCACTTGTACGTTAGAACGGCTCGTCCAAGCTGCCGGAATGTCCGCCACCACCGTTCTCTTCACCGACTTTGCCGCATCGTTTCAGGGACTCTT
>JBBSUD010000222.1:0-6195 GCA_038235225.1 Verrucomicrobiales bacterium | reverse complement strand
GCCCGCTGGTCAGTCGCGCATAATCCGTCTGCCGCGGGCCGATGACGACCACGCCTTTGTCGGTGATGACATATTCGCGGATGTCCTTGCTGTGGTTGCCGCCACGCATTTTGACCACGACCAGGATTTTTCGCATCTGGCCGTCGATCTCCACATAACGCAGCCGGATGATGTCATCGGTGAGGAACGAAATCGTGTAGTGGCTGAACTCAAATGAAGTGAACGAGTCCTCGATCTCGACCGTGGTGAGGATTGTAACCCCCGCGCCCGTCAGCGCCGCGATCATGCGGTAGAGCGATTCGCGGAAGTCCACGCGGAATCCGGGTGCCAGCGCCATCTCGAAGCCCACCAGCGAATCAATCACCAAGCGCTTCGCGCCGAGCCTTTCGACGGCATCGAGGATTTCCTGCATGGTCTCATCCACCGAGAGATCCAGCGGGCGCAGGTAAAGCATTTCGAGCAAGCCGTTCTTTTTCGGCGTCTCGAGGTCCAGACCAAAAGAGTTGGCCCGCGCGGTGTAGCCTTTCGGGCGTTCCTCGAAGATCGCCGCGATACCCGGTTCCCCGTTGCGCACACCTTCTGCCAGAAAGTGGGTTGCCAGCGCCGACTTGCCCGTCCCGGAAGGGCCGGCCACCAGCAAGCTGTCGCCCTCCAGAATGCCACCGTTTATCATGATATCCAGTTCGGGAATGCCGGTGGAAAGACGCTGCGGGTTGTGTGGCCGTTCGATTTTTCCGGCCAGGCCCAGCGTGCGCGAGTAGGCTTGCAGCCCGTCGCCATTGATGCGGATGGTGTGAAGGCCCGGCACCGAACCCTGCCCGCGCAGCTTCATAATCTGGAGTTTCCTCACCACGGAATTGCGCTCGATGACCTGCGAGAGCCAGAACAGGCCGTCCGCGATCGTGAACAAGGGATCTCCGCGCATTTCGTCCAAGGCGTATTCGCCCACCAGAAAGGTGGTGGCCTGCCAACTGGTGAGGAACTGGGTCAGGCTCTGGATGAAGGGCTGCATTTCCTGTTCATGCCCGCTGGCCACCGTCGTGCGGGTGACGGTGCGGAAGGAATCCACGACGACAACGCTCGGATTGGCGGCGGTGACCCGGCTGGTGATTTCCGCCAGAACCGCCGTCAGGCCTTTTTCCAGCAGCACGTCGCTGAGGTTCACGAAGCGGATGGCAGTGCCGAGTTTCGCCTCGTCGAAAAAGGTGAACTGCTGCTGGTAGCGCAGCATCTTGATCGCCGGTTCGCCCAAGACGGTGAAATAGAGCGCGGGCCTCTCCGCCGTCGCGTTGGCGAAGGCGATCTGGTGGGCCATCGTCGTCTTGCCGCTACCGGGCGAGGCGGCGATGACGTTGAATGAGTATTCCGGGATGCCTCCTCCCAGGATATCGTCGAGGCCGCGCACGCCGCTGGGCAATTGGCGGATGGCGACTTTTGCGGGACGTCCTGCGGAAAGGCCCGGCAGGTTCGCAGTGTCAGTTGGATGATTCATTGGAATAGTCTTGGGTGAAATCTGTGTCGTTGGAAATGACCGGCCAAAGGCCGTGGACCAGCCGCAGCGTCAGTCCCTCGCCGATGAATGCGACCAGCAAGTCGATCAGGCCGGCCAGCAGAACTTCGCTGCCGGCGGTCGCTTCCGCGGAATCCTGTCCCGCGGCCAGCCCGGCGAAATTATTCAAACCGCCATCCGCGGCGATTTCGACCTCGCACAGCCAAGGGATTTCATTGCGGGCCAGGACCAGGGCGCGAAGCAGCAGCGCATGATATCCGGCCCTGCCCATGAAGGAGGCCAGGACGGGGCGCAGCATGCCGATCACGGGGAGAGCGCTTGGCGTCCCATCTTGCGCAGGTGGATTCACCCGCGCTTCGTGGCCGATGAGGCACTCGGCGAAAATGCGCGATGTCGGGGTGGAATGACTCATTTCAATAGGCGGGCGCCGGAGAGATATTTTTTCGCGATGCCAGCCGAGGCCGGGGAGACAGGATCAAGGGTAGAGAAACAATGTCTATGGGGTAAAACCCTACCGCAAGGAATGAATCCACGAGAGGTGAAAAAGTAGGGAAGTACCCCATGGAAATGGGAGCGTGACGGTTCTAAATCTGAGGGGTCCGACCACTAAAACTATGAACCACTCAGAATTCAGCCCAGCAAATGAATGGAACTCCTATCCATCCAACCTCATCCATTCTCCCGGAAGAACCGGCTACGGCCCCATGGGTTGGAAATCCGGAATAAGCGATTCACCACCGCCGAAGTCGAACCAGAGCGGGGGCGGCCGCCTGCAGGCCCGGGCGACCCGTCTTTCCCAAGAGAGCGATGCGCGCGTCTCCGGGTCGTTCACAGAATAGTCACCTGCACGCTGCTCTCGATGATGCCGTGGGCGATCGCGTAGCGCGTGAGGCTCGCGGTATTCGGGAGGTCCAGCTTCCGCATGACCTGTTGGCGGTGCTTCTCCACTGTCTTGATGCTGATGTGCAGCAACTCCGCGGTTTCCTTGTTGGCCTTCCCTTCGGCGATGAGTTGCAGCACCTCCATCTCGCGCGGGGTAAGCTGCAGGTCCGCGGATTTCAGCGAGCCGTCCAACGGGATGATCTTTCCCCGGCGGGATAAATGATTGGAAATCGAGGGCGTGAAATACGTTTCTCCGCGGTGCACCTGCCGGATGGCCTCCGCGAGCACGCTGGAGGAGGATTGCTTGAGTAAATAACCCGCCGCACCCAGTGCCATGACATGCTCCACATACGCATCGTCACTATGGGCGGAAAGGATGAGCACCCGCGGTGGCGATTTCACGGCCAAAATCTGGCGGGTGGCTTCCAAGCCATTCAAAAGTGGCATCGCGATGTCCATGACGACCACGTCCGGCCGCAGGGAAAGCGCGAGCCGGACCGCCTCGCGTCCGTCCTCCGCTTCCGCGATGACTTCGATGTCCTCATCGGATTGCAGCAGCGAGCGCATTCCCTGGCGGACGATGGTATGGTCGTCCGCAAGCACGACGGTGATATTCATTTGGATTATGGGTTTATGGGCAAAGATTGCTGACCGAGACGCGCACGATGGTTCCGCGACCGGGATGGGATTCGATTTGAAAACAGCCGCCAAGCATTTCGATCCGCTCTTTCATGCCGAGCAAGCCAAGACGATTCGCCTTCACCGCATGGGAATTGCCAGCCACTTCGAAACCGATGCCATCGTCCTGGATTTCCATTTGGACGACACCGTCCAGCAGGGTGATGCGAACCGCAGCCTGGCTCGCTTGCGCATGCCGGGAAATATTGGTCAGCGCTTCCTGGGCGATGCGATAAAGCGCGGTGCGCATGCTGCCGTTCGCCTGCTCGATTCCCGCAAATGCCGATAGAGTGGAGCGGATTCCGGTTTCCTTCATGAATGTCCTCAGATGGGAATGAAGCGCCGGGATCAGGCCCAGATCGTCGAGCACCGCCGGCCGCAGCTCGCGGGCGAAATCATGCACCCGCTTCACCGAGTCCTCGACGATTTCCTGCGTGCTGGCGATCTTGCGTTGGAACTCTTCCGGGTCCGCCGCCGGGTCGCCATTTCCGAGCGTCGCAATGCTTACATTGATGCCTATGAAATTTTGGCTGATGACATCGTGGAGTTCCCGGCTGATGCGATTTCGCTCGTCCTCCTGCGCGTGCAGCACCCGGTGGGATAAATCCCGCAGCAGCTCTTCCTGTTGCTTGGATTGCTCCAGCAGGAGGATTTGCAATTGCTGGTTCCGCTGGAGGGATTCCTCGACGGCCTGCCGTCGGACAATCTCCTTTTTGAGTTTCACGTTCGAGGCGGTCATCACATCGAGCCGGCGCTGGGCGGCCTCCGAGTTTTTGCGCTCGGTGATGTTATTGAAAAAGCAGACCAAGCCTCTTTCCCCGTCGGGCAGGGTGACGCTCAGTGTCTGATATTCGTAAACTTCCTCGATGCCGGTATCCTTCCGCCGTTCGGTGAACTCGGGGGATCGGTAGGGTTCGCCGGTTTCGAGGGTGTGGCGGAAAATGCCGATCACTTCGTCAGCGGGGGGATTCGGCCAGAGAATGTCGAGGATTTCCCCGAAATCGCGGCCGATGAGCGGATGGACGTTCTTGAAAACATGCATCGCCTTGGGATTGACCTGCTGCAGCCGGAACTTGGCATCCAGAACAAAGACGCCCGCGGGAGACAGTTCGATGATGGCGGCGAAGAGCGCTTCGTTCCGGCGCAGCATGTCATCCGCCAGCTTGCGACCGGTAATGTCGCGGATGTTGATTTTAAACACCGGGAGGTCCTCTTCCCGGTAAGAAATGGCCACCACTTCCACCGTCTGGTGATGGCCGTCGAGACGATCCAGCGGAAGTTCTTCAAGATGAATCTCGCCGAGGCTCTCCAACTGGGTGAGCAAGCGGCGGCTCGCCGCTGCGTCGCCTAACAAACCGATTTCCCAAAGCTGCCTGCCGACGAGTTGGTCCCGCGGACGCCCTGTGAGCCGGGTCATCTGGGGATTGGCATCGGTAACGGCGGCGGATGCGGGATCGACGACCAAAATCCCGTCGCTCGCCATTTCAAAGAAACGCCGGTAGCGAACCTCAGAGATCCGCAGACTTTCCTCCGCCCGCTTTCGCTCCACGATTTCGACTTCCAGCCGCGCGTTCGCCGCCTCGGCAGCCTCGGTCAGCACATGCTGGCGGACGGACCCCAGCACCAGCGCTTCGTTCATCGCCACCATCGCGCCGTTCCTGAGGATGTTGGATTTCACGGAATGTGGGACCTTGGTTTGGTTGTTCATCGGATAATTCCTTCGAGAAGCCGGGGATATCCGCCCGGATGGACCAATCCCGCCAGCAATCCACGGGGAAGGATGAGCGAACGCTCACCGCCCCCGCAATTTCCCCCTTGATGAAATCGGAATGCAAGATCTGTAAGAATTCGGGATACTTGGGGCGGGTTGGTTGTTGGATCGGCGGACGGACGGAGAATGATCGGACTTCGGGAATAAGCAATGGGGTGAAACCCGCTCCCCGAGCGCCGGGGCAGTAGGGTAACACCCCATTGAGGATTTCCCGCCGCGCGCGGAAACTGGGCCGTCACGAATCACGACGTGGGACCGGATGAAACAGCATCATCAAATATGAAACCGCGCTCAAGACAGACAATTTGATCCTGATCGCCCAGGGATGCGGCAACGGCAAGGTCGCGGTAATTCCCACGCTAATTAACAAAAGTATTTTATGCAATCCACCACGCTTGATTCCGACACCCTGCACAAGATCGACGCCTATTGGCGGGCGGCGAACTACCTTTCGGTGGGTCAGATCTATCTTTTCGAAAATCCATTGCTCAAGCGGCCTCTCGCCCTCGGCGACATCAAGCACATGTTGCTCGGCCACTGGGGAACCACGCCGGGACAGAACTTTATCTACGCGCACCTGAACCGGGTCATTAAGAAATATGACCTGGATATGATCTACGTCGCCGGTCCGGGACACGGCGGGCCGGCGGTGGTCGGAAATACCTACTTGGAAGGAACCTACAGCGAGGTCTATCCAAACATCAGTCGGGACGAGGCGGGATTGCAAAAGCTCTTCCTGCAGTTCTCCTTTCCCGGCGGCATTCCCAGTCATGCCTCGCCCGAATGCCCCGGCTCCATTCACGAAGGCGGGGAGCTCGGGTACTCGCTCAGCCATTCCTTCGGCGCGGTGTTCGATAATCCGGACCTGATTGTCGCTTGCGTCGTGGGCGATGGCGAAGCGGAGACCGGCCCCTTGGCCACCGCCTGGCATTCCAACAAATTTCTCGATCCTGCGACTGACGGCGCGGTATTGCCCATCCTGCATCTCAATGGCTATAAGATTGCCAACCCGACAATCCTCGCCCGCATCACCCATGAGGAGCTGGAGCAATTGCTCCGCGGTTATGGGTGGACGCCCATTTTTGTGGAAGGCCACGATCCCGCGCTGATGCATGAGGCCATGGCCACGGCACTCGACGCGGCCGTGGAGCAAATCCGGGAAATCCAACAGAACGCCCGCGAGAAGAACGACCACACTCGCCCGCGCTGGCCGGTGATCGTGCTGAATTCGCCCAAGGGCTGGACCGGGCCGGCCATCGTCGATGGCATACAAATCGAAGGCACATTTCATGCACACCAGGTTCCCATTTCGAATCCTGCCGCGCATCCCGGACATTTGAAATTACTGGAGGAT
>JBBSUD010000221.1:0-6319 GCA_038235225.1 Verrucomicrobiales bacterium | reverse complement strand
TGGAGAGAATGACGTTCACAATGTTCATTTCATGAAATTCGGGAAGATCAGGCCGCGCACGACCTGCTTGTAAACGGCGGCGTCGAGATTGGAGCGCAGCCGGTCGGCGGCGGTCCAGATCTTGATTCGCGCCCCCGCGCGGACCCTCCGGGCGACGTTTGAGTGTCGTCTGTGTCGCTCCGCTCCATACGGGTTCTGCTTTTCGACGGCCTCCAGCGCGTCGTCGATAAGCGTGCCAGTGGAGGTGATCTTGTAGGAGTGGGCGAGACGCCCACACTCCTTGAGGATTTCCGTGCCCGGCGGGAGATTGGCAGAATCCTGAACGGTTTTCCAGCGGGCTGGCGCCGGCATGCAGAGAACTTTTTTCTCGATGTCTTGATCACGTTTTTCCCGCCCGGAGCGGATGGCGTTTTTGTCGGCCGTGCTCGTGATTGGCGGGTTTGAGGATCTGTCGGCTTGGCGGATGCAATCCGCCGCCACGGTTTCGTAGCTCGTCGCGGCGGGGAGGCCTTCGCTGTCGGGATCGCGGAGTGTGGTCTCGATCTCGGCTTGGCGCTGGGCGAACGAATCCGAGACGTATTTGAGGAAGATCAGGCCGAGGACGATGTGCTTGTAAAAGGGGGTGTCGAGGTCGGAACGGAGCCGGCCGGCGGCGGTCCAGAGCTTTTTGTCGAGCTCGCGGAGGAAGGTTTGGGAATCGGCGGGGAGCATGAGGCGGGCAACGCGCAGGCTAACCGGCTGAATTTTGGACGGAAGGGGAAATGCGGGGGAGAGGGAAAATCTGATGGAGGACCAGCGGGCAGGATGCCCGCAATCCTTGGGGCGGGCAAGATGCCCGCGCTCCTTGGGTGGATGCTCTCGCTCCCGGAAAGAAGCTTGGGCGGCATGAACGAGATCCTGGTGTTAGACGATAGGATTTCAAAATTACATACATTCGATGGAGGTCACCGGAGTTTCGATTTCCTACACATAGCCACCGCGTTAAACTTGGATGTGAAAGAGTTTCTCTCCGTCGATACGAATCAGGTGCGGCTTGCGCGGGCGGAGGGTTTGGTCGTGCCGAATATTTTGTTGCCCGGATAATAGGGCAGATGAAGCCCCGAATGGGTGCGGATGAAGATTGGACGGCGGATATTTCGATTTGATCACAGCTCGGGGTGGCAGGATTGCGGGTTGGGCTGCTGCCTGAAATTTCAGGCCGAGTAGATGGCGACCGGGCCGACGCCGGCTCCTTGGACACGGCGGAGTTTTTCCACGGATTTCGCGACGAGGGCGGCTGCGGCGCGGGTTTCGTCGAGGGAATTGAGACGGGAAAAACTGAAGCGGAGACTGCTTTTGGCACGGGCTTCGGGGATGCCCATCGCGAGTTGGACGTGGGATGGGCGCTGCTTGCCGGTCATGCAGGCGGACCCGGCTGAGCAGGCGACGCCGGCCTCGTCCAGCAGGATGAGCAGCCCGGCGGAATCGCAACCGTCGAAGGAAAGGTGGCTGGTATTGGGCAGACGCGGGGCATTGCGGCCATTCACGGTGACGCCGGCGACGGCGGCCTCGACGATTCGCTCGAATTCGTCGCGCATTCCTGTTAGCGCGGCGGTAGCGGGTTCATTGAGGGCGATTTCCGCGGCGGCACCCATGCCGACGATGCCCGCGACGTTCTCGGTGCCGCTGCGGCGGCCGGATTCCTGCCCGCCGCCTTGGAAGAGTGGCTGGAAGCGCAGACCGCTGCGGATGTAGAGCGCACCGACGCCCTTGGGACCGTGGAACTTGTGGGCGGAAATCGAGAGCAGGTCCACACCGGCGGATTTTACGTCGAGCGGGAGCTTGCCGGCGAGCTGGACGGCATCGCTATGGATGGGAATGCCGCGCTGCCGGGCAATTTCCACGGCTTCAGCCAGTGGCTGGATGACGCCGGTTTCGTTATTGGCGGCCATGAGGGAGATGAAGGCGGCAGTGGTGGCCATTTCGCGGAATTTCTGCAAATCGACCACGCCCTCCGCGGTGACCGGGGCCAAAGCCGCGCCGCGGGCGAGCGAATCGACGCAGCGCAATACGGCGCTGTGCTCAATGGCGGAAACGAGTGCGTTCCCCGGCCCGGCCAGCGCGTCGAGCGAGCGCAATGCGGCATTCGCGCTTTCGGTGCCGCCGCTGGTGAAGACGATTTCCTCCGGCTGCGCGCCCAGCAGCGCGGCGACTTGGGCGCGGGCGGTTTCGATGGCTTTCCGAGCTCGTTTGGCCGCGGCGTAGGAGCCTGAGGGATTCGCAAATCCGTCGCGCAGCCACGGCAGCATCGCATCGAGCGCCTGCGGGTGGATCGGCGTGGTGGCGTTGGCGTCGAGGTAGATCACGGGGCGACTTTCCGGCCTCGTGGCGGTGGATTCAACCCGCAACTGGCCTGCTCAGAACCGGGCGGCTGCGCGGAAATCCTTGACGAGATGATCCACCAAATGGTAAATCGTATCCGACCAAACGGCGGCGTGGCGGACCCATTCCATCCAAAAATCACGGAGGTAGGCGCCCTGCGAATCGGAGGCGACGCACAGCAAGCCGATAAGCACCAGCAGGTTGGCCATCCAAATCACGGTGAGCGAGAGACAGGTGCCGCTATCCCTCAGGTCCGGCTGATCGCGCGGGATCATCCAAATGGTCCAAACCATGTGGAAGGTCCACGTCACGCCGATCGCAGCGTAGAACGCGCGGTCCCACCCCACCGAACCGCCTGCATACCAACGGCCCAGCCAGTAGATGGCGGCGGCGACCGCGGACCAGAACGGCACGAAATAGGGCGAGAGCGCGATGAGAAGATTGGATTTGTTCGTGAGGATGTAGCCGCCTTCGCGACTGACCCAGATGCGGCTGACCTTGCCGAGGTGCAGCAGCACGAAAATGGCGTGAGTCAGCTCATGCCCAAATACATACATGATGAGAAACGGCACCCGCAGGAGGCCGCACCAGAACCAGCCGAGCATCACCAGCGAGCCGACGGCGAAGTACCAGAACTCCGCGGATCTCCAAAATCCGCCATCCATGGTGGCTTGGGAAAATCGGGAAAGCAGCGTCCAGGTGGTGACCCAGCAGAGCGGCAGCAGGATGGTGCCGGCAAGACGGCCGAGCAGCAGGCGGATGTGCCCGGCGTCGTCCGGCGCATCGTCGGCATCGGCCGCGGCCATGGCGGCCCAGACGAATTTCCGGCCGCGGTCGCCGGGACGGTTGGCCGTTTCGCGCGCGCGATGGCTGGCGGTGCTGACGACCTCGGAAAACGTCGGACGCGTCCGCCGCTGTTGGTTTGGCGGCGGCTTCGCGGCGGGATTGGAGCGACGGCGCTGTTTCACAACGGGCGGAAAGTCGTGGAGGATATTTCGCAAAAGTTAAACAATCAACCCGTTTTCCCGGACCAGCGGAAATCCCGCCACCGCCGCTCCGGCCCTGCGATTTGCATGGCGGCGCGGGCGCGGGCTTTGCTATCGATTTCCCCCGCCATGAACATTTCCTCCGCCCCGCAGCCGCTTTCCGGGCGGGCGCTAACGGCCGCGATCGACATCCGCATGCTCCCGAAAGTGCTGCTGCACGAGCACCTCGACGGCGGCCTCCGCCCCGCCACCGTCATCGAGCTGGCAGCGGAAACCGGCTACCGCGGGCTGCCGACGACGGACGCGGCCGACCTCGCGGCCTGGTTCCACCGCGGCGCCCAGCGGGGAAATCTGCCGGAATATCTGGAAGGATTTCTCCACACCACCGCGGTCATGCAGGACGCCGCGGGACTGGAGCGCGCTGCCTTCGAATTCATCGAGGACATGCATGCCGACGGCGTCGTTTACGCGGAGGTCCGCTTCGCTCCGGTCTATCACACCAAGCACGGGCTGACGGAAGACGAGGTCGTGGAAGCGGTTGTCCGCGGACTGGAGCGCGGCGGCCAAACCTACGGCACCGGCTGGGGCCTGATCCTCTGCGCCATGCGCCACATGACGAATTCGCTGGCGACCGCCGAGCTCGCCATTCGCCACCGCGACCACGGCGTGGTCGGCTTCGATCTGGCCGGCGGCGAGGCCGGATTTCCTCCAAAGAGGCACATGGACGCCTTTCATGCCATCCAGCGGGCGAATTTCCACATCACCATTCACGCCGGCGAGGCGTTCGGACCGGAATCCATCTGGCAGGCGCTGCAGTATTGCGGCGCGCACCGGCTCGGCCACGGCACCCGCCTCCGCGACGATATCCAGTTTTCGCCGGACGGCGAAATGAAGCTCGGCCGGCTCGCGCAGTATATTCTCGACCGGCGCGTGCCGCTGGAAATGTGCCTGACCAGCAACCTCCACACCGGCGCTTGTGCGACGCTGGAAGAGCACCCCTTCGGCCCGTTCTTCCGCCGCGGCTTCCGCGTCTGCTTGAATACCGACGATCGGCTGATGAGCGACACTTCCATGACCCGCGAAACCACCCTCGCGACCGAAACCTTCGATCTAACGCTGAACGATTTGGAGAAATCATCCCTGAACGCCATGAAAAGCGCGTTCGCCCACTTCGACGAGCGGGTCCGCACGATTTCCGAGCGCATCCGGCCCGGCTTCGCGAAGGTGCGGGCGCTGTTGGCCGATGGGTGAAATCCCCCACCCTGCCGCCTTGCCTCGCTCCGTCTCACCAGCAATCATCTTCGGCACCTCCCCATGCCGCTTGTCCGCCAATGCCGCTTTACCGCCATCGATTTCGAATCGGCGGGAACCGTGCGCGGCGGCACCGACAGCCCGGTGCAAATCGGCATGGCAAGCTGGTCGCAGGACGCCGGGCATCACGGGAATTTCGTTTCCTACCTCTTCACCGACCAGCCGATCCAATGGTCCGCACGGAAAGTCCACGGCATCGGCCCGGCGCAGCTCGCCGATGCCCCGCCGCTGCTGGGGCTGTGGCCGGAACTGAAAAAGCGGCTCCAAGGCGCGGTCGTGGTCGCCCACGGCAAGGGGACGGAAAAACGCTTCCTCCGCGCCTTTCCCGGACATGGATTCGGCCCGTGGGTGGACACGCTTTTGCTCGCCCGCGCCGCCTGGCCCGCGCTGCCGGACCACTCCCTGGGCGCGCTTTGCGAGGGTCACGGACTGACCGCGGAAATTCAGGCATTGGTGCCGGGAAAATCCTGGCACGACGCGCTCTTCGACTCGGTCGCCTCGCTTGTTCTGCTCGCCCGCCTCGCCGAAAGTCACGCGCTCGCCGAGCGTCCGGTCGAAATCCTTTTCCAGCCCGATACCTCTCCGTGGCACCGCCACCGCAAGCTCCATCCCTCCCGATGAAATCTCCGCTCCCATTCCTCGCCACCGCCTTTCTCACCATTGGCACCGTCTCCGCTCTCGAACCGCTGGCTCCGCCGCTCGTCGTCGAACAGCAGGATCCGGACGCCGCGCTTGTCCTCTCCCTACTTGGCGAAAATCTGGGCAATCGCCGGTTTGCCTTCTCCACCGTCGTCAACGCGTGCTCCGGCAAATCGGTTGTCCCGCTCGGAGACAAGGCATCCCACCAGCGCGTCACCGCCGCCATCCGCACGGCCATTTCCCAAACCATCGCCGAGCTGAATCAGCCGGATTCCCCTGTTCGCAAGCTCCGCCGCATCAACGAGGCATCGCGGTTGTTCGAGGACGGCATCCACGCCCGCATCGAAGCCATGCCCGGCCTGAAATGCGACATTCCGCCGAACCGCGCCGGCGCCCACCAGCGCTCCGGCTACCCGGACCTCCGCATCACCGATGGCGAATCCGGCGATATTTTCTACCTCGACCCGAAGCTCGTCGAGGCCGGCTCCCTCGCCAGCACCCTGCGCAGCTTTTACTTCGAACCGAAGAACGAGACCCTGAAAATCACCGACGATGCCGTCCACCTTCTTGCCGGCATCGAGCACGACGGGAAAGAGGGCGAGTGGACCTTCAGCGGCTACCGCCTGGTCGATCTTTCCAAGCTGAAAGTCCGCCTGAAAGCCGAGTTTCAAGCCGCCAACGCCGATGTTTACAAAGGCACCGAGCTGACCCAGCCGGAGGCCGCGAAATAGCCCGGGAGGCGGCTCCGCGGCCTGTCCCGACCACCCTTGAAAATTCGGCGCGAACGGCATGCCCGCCGACCGCGAACGCGCCCGATTTCGGATGGGAAAAGGCGCTCCATTTCGCTTGCCACCCTAGGGGGCAGGCCCCACAAAAGGCGCCCGCCTGTCCCAGGGCCGCGCAAAATTCCGTTGCCAGCCCTGGCACCGGGCCAATCCCAATCGCGCGCTCAAATGGAAAGCATCTCATCCCGAATCGCCCAAGTCTCCCCTTCGCTCACCCTGGCTGTAACCGCCCAAGCC
>JBBSUD010000220.1:0-6357 GCA_038235225.1 Verrucomicrobiales bacterium | reverse complement strand
GACAGCTCGGCTTCACCCTCCCGCCCCAGCCCCCGCCCGAGATCCGCGCGGGGAGCGCTGTGGTGGAGACCTTTTGACAAAACCAACGCAATTCCAAGCACCGGACCCCGAAATCCCGGCAAATAGCGAAAGTCGGGTTAATAAGAAACTTCATCCCAGTCGACAGCTTGGTCTGCTGTGTTTCCATCAGAAAGTGGAGGTGATTGCTCCCCCCGCGTCCAGCCGATCGAGGAAATCCTTCACATAGCGGAAAAGCGCGATTCACAGGCCGCGCGCGAACAATTTTTGCTACACCGCCACTCTCCCTTCACCGGGACCGAAAACTTCACCGAATCCATGGGACATGATTTTTCCGATGATTTCCTTGGTCTTCTCCGTGTCATTTACAAAAGGGAATTCCGTGGTTGGCACCGGGACTTCCATAAATTCGCACAAGGGTCGCCATCCTTGTTTCACTTCGAAGATTAGCAGCCGGGATTCCGGGATCGCATCGCGCACTTCCTCGATGTGCTCCTGGAAGCGACGGATCAAATGTTCCTTGTCGTTCATCCGGTTCTGCAGGTAATCGTTCACCGTCGCTTGAAAGAAACTTCCCATTTCGATGTTGCGCATATGTTCGACCCATTGCGGCGCGAAAATGGTCTCCTGGGTTGACTGGAACCAGCGCTCGGGATCGCGTACGGTTAGGATCACCTTGGCGTCCGGATAGTAAGCTGCCAACGCCTTATAACTTGAGCAGGCCGGGAAATCGACAGCAGATCGGAATCCCGCGAAAATGTCGTCCCACTCCGGTTTTCCCCCGACCGCATCGATCCACTTCTGCCAATGCTCCGGTCCCCGGGGAAGACAGTCCACCATGTGATAACAAGGGCCGAAGCCGAGCTGCTCCAAAGCCACCTTCATGCTCATGGTCCCGGTCCGGCCGAAACCCGCTCCAATTACTTTCAATGCCATATCGTTGTGTGTGATTGTGCCCCCGAGGGGAGCGATGGTTATATTTTTACCTGACTCCGTGCAATCAATCGGCAGTCAATTGCGGACCGCGACCAGGCGCATCGATCGACGCGAGCGCATCCGGACTTTCCATTTCCCGCTCAAGGTGGCGGACCTTGATGCCGATGACGCAGACGTCGTCCTCGAAGGTGTCGCTGCAGGCGAACTCGCGGACGTCGCACATCACCCTTGCGAGGAAATCGTCAGGAGCCAGCGCGGCGTGGCGGGCGGCGGTCTCCTGGAGTTGCGCTTCACTGAATAGCGCGCCGGACGCGTCCTCCACCTCGAACAGTCCGTCGGTGAAAAGCAGGATCATGTCGCCGCCGCTCACCGGCTTGGAAACGGTGGCATATTTGGCTCCGGCGATGAGTCCCATGGCCGGTCCGCGGCGGGCCGTCCCCTCCAGTTTTTCCGCTGCCGGACCGTCGCCGCAGCGGATGTGCAGGGCGCTGGGGTGGCCGGCATTGGCAAACCGCAGCTCGCCTCGCCCCACGTCCGCCACGACGTAGAAACAAGTCGCGAACATCGTGATGCCCGCCTGCTGGAGGATCAGCGTGAGGGCGTGGTTGATTCGCGTCAACAGCTCGCCGGGATCTCCCGCGGCACTGGAATGCTCCTCCACCAGCCCGCGGATCATGCTGGTGATGAGCGCGGAGCGGACGCCGTGGCCCATCACATCGCAAATCAGCACGCCGACCGCGTTTTCTCCCACGGGAAACGCGCTGAAGAAATCCCCGCTCACGTCGCCGGTGGGATAGTAGAGGCTCAGGAACCGCAGCGCGCTCTCCCCGTCCCCGGCATTCGGCGGGACGGTGGGGAAACTGCTGGGCAGCAGCGCGGCCTGCAGTTCCTTGGCCATTTGCAAATCCTCGCGCATTTGCTCGTTCTTGCCGCGCAGCTCGCGGGTCCGATCCTCGACACGGGTTTCCAATTCCGCGTTCAGCGCCAGCAGTTCGGCTTGCGCCGCATTGCGCGCCATTTCCGCCCGATCGATCCGCCCGCCGATGGACTCCGATACCTGTGAGACCAACCAGGTGACCAGTACCGCGAAGACGATCGCCCCCAGCGCGGAAACGACCGCGGGATTCGAATTTCCCCGCTCCAGCAAAACCGTCGCCACCCAGCCGTTGACCAGCGCCGCGCCCACGATGATCGGCACGAAAGCGCGCAGCATCGCGGCCCGCGTCGCACTGCCATGAAACGCCCGCAGCGGCCACCCGCCCGGGCCGGCCGCGGTCATCACGGCCACGCCGGAAAGGAAGAACCCGAGCGCCGTCGAGAGCGCCACCGGGATGACCGTCCCGCCGTAAAGCAGCGGCGTGCCATAGCAATACCCGACGATGACAATGACGCTGGTCACGGTGGCCGCGGCGCCGAGAGGGCAGGCCCATTTTTCCGTCCGGTGCCACGTCAGCGCCAGCAGCCCGGCGGCCGCGATAACAAACGTCGCCGCGGTCATCGGCGACATCCTGCCGGTCGGCACTCCGCCGAATAGTTCCGGATTTCTCACGAACCACGCGTCGATCCCGAAATGGTAGCCGCCAAAAATTTCCACGATTTTCGCCGTCACCATGACCAGCACCAGCACCGCCGGCAGCCGCGCCGCCCACCCCAGCCGGGGGCGCAAAAGATGGACGACCATGCCGCAGCCGAGCAGCGAGAAACAAAGCGCCGTGCTCGGCGCCATCGGGATGTATTTCGCGCGAATGCTCGCCAGCAGCGGCATTCCCGTGATCCAGCCGAGAAATGTCATCAGGCTGAATGCCACTGCCAGCGAGGTGCAAAGCAGCGGCACGTTGCGGATCCCGGAGCGCCATTCGGACATGTCCGCAGTATGGCTGGAACGGTCCGCAGATGCCAAGGGCGGAAATCGGGGCGTAGTCTGAGGCGGATAAGGAGTTAGAAAACCGCTTCCACGGGACGGCGGACCAATTCAGCGAACGATCGGTCCGAAGTCGTTGCCTGAACCCTTCTTTCTCTCCCAGGACCAAAGGATCATGAGATAAGGCAAGCGCCTGGAATCCCTTTGTCGAGCGTGGCCAATTGCATGGATGCCGCTTTTGCCAATTCAAGCAGATGTCCATCCGTAACTTGTTTGGCACCCAACGCATAGCCAGGCAGGCGATCAGCGCCCAGCAAATCGGCAGATGCCTTGGTAACGCGGAGTCCGGTTAGGGAATCAATGGTGTATTCCCGCACACTGCGACGAAGATGTTCCGGCGTTAAAATCACGGAATCACCCCGGATCTCGCAAAAGAGCTTCGTCCCGGGAGCCAGCCGCAACTGGTTGCGAACCAGACTCGGCAGGACCACCTTGCCTTCGCTGGAAACGGTTGTAGTCGTCATGATGAAGTGATGCCGTTGAACGCTGGCGTGTTATGCAAGACAAGTTCACGGAGCGCCGTGAGAAAATTGAGGCGGTGTTCGTCAGCCACAGGAGTCTGCGAAAGCCGCCTAACGCCACCAAAATCCGCGACTTCGGAAGGCGGCGCGGTAGCTGCACGCCGGGTGGTAATGCGAGGGCAGAAGCGGCTACCGTGCCGCTTGGGACAGTTCCCAGCAGCTCATGGTTGACAACGTTGAATTAGGCATCGGGCGCGATTTGAATAATCAAACTGCACGCGAGGAACAGCGACAACACGCCAACAATTCGAGCGAGGAATGATCGCCACGAACGAGGCGGATAAGGCGGAAGAGCCACGGCTACGACACTCGCAAGGAGTGCCGCGACACATGCGAGAAGTAGCGGAATGAACGCGTGGAACCAAAAACTCCAAAGTACCATACCGGAAGGGCCTGCCATCTGGGCCACGTTGGATGTACCTCCGAAAACAAACACTCGTAGAAATAGGAAAAGCGCGGTGACAGAAACGACGCCTGCCGTTCCCGAAACAAGGAGTGCCCCAGATCGCTGTTTGGAATAGGCGAGAAGTCCGAGCCAGAGATGAGCAATGTTGGCGACGATCCACGACACAAGTAGCAGTTCCATGAGCTTAGGTGAACGAGCGCTTTTCCGCTCAACTATCATGCAAGGGGTGCAAGGAGTCAGTCCCCGGATTTAAGCGTTTTCTCATGTTTTTCAAGGATTCTCCTGCCGGCGGAATCGCGGCGGAGGTTACGCACATTCTTGCTCATGGAGGCAGGGTGCCCCATTACCAGGCGGCTGGCGAGCCATTCGTTGGGGACTGCGGTGTAGCTCTTGACCAGCGCCGCACATGCCACCTTGCGGGGATTTCCTTTCCTCAGTGCTGACAGTTGATCCGCTGACCCGGGCAGGCCGATGTCCGCGGATACCCGCAGGTTGATCCGCTATCGCTCACCCCTCGCGGGGCTCCCCTCCGGGCACTCCATGTCCGCTGCGCTCCCATTCCCGGTTCTCGCGCTTGGAATTTCGACACACGCTGAGGTACTCCGACTCCGTGCCCGCCCTCTCCTAGCCATGGCGGTGAGGACGATGTTGCATCCCCCTGTCATTGCAAGGTCGGCACACGGGAGCTTTGATTTCGGAGCTCAATGGCTGGCCTGCGTCTCCACGCACCCATGCTATACCCGGAGCGTCACCGCTCCCAGCGTAGGGCTTGTGGCCAAAGTCATTGGCTGGTTGTTTTTTTAAGACTCTTTCATTCTCATTTCCAAGCCGGTTTATCCCGGCGCTTTCACTGCCCCTTTCGATGAATTTCAACAAATCCGCGGAAAGCAACACGGATTGCGCAGGTGCTCTCTACGTCGATAGAACAAGTGTTGAATCCAAGCGCTGTAGGAGCCAATGAAGGGTGGTTTTCAAATTGCGGGGTGATCGCTTTCGGTCACTTCTTGTCCATGAGTTTGAGCATGGCACTGGCACATTCGTCGCCGAAGCGGATGAAGAAGCGTCCGCTGCCATCGTAATGGTATCCTTGATTGCTGCCATACAGCGGCCACTTCGGGGAATCGTGCCAAATTTGTACTTCCGGTGTCGTCAGCGGCCAGCTTTCGACGGCGGCCACGGTGCCTGTTAGTTCCGGGGATTTTGCCGCCTCGCGCTGGGCTTGGGAGACGTTGTTTGTCATCGCTCCTTCGCGATAATTGTTCGTTCCCAACACGCCGATCACAAATGGCATCTTCGGTTGCTTGACCTCTTTCCGCAGATCCTGGATGAAATGCACCATGTTACTACTGTAGTTGCCGTAGAACTCCGGATCGAACTGGTCGTTGAATCCTTGGAACCACAATCCTCCGGCCACTTCAAAACCGGCCTTCGGATCGTATTCCGGGTGATAGGCCTTTGGATCTGCTAGAACTTTGCGAATGAATCCGATCATTTCATTCCAGTAGAAACTGGCTTGATCGTGGGCGGGCATGTCGCCGGGATTACCAATGCGCTTTCCGGCAAGGTCCTTGCTCTTCGCATTCACGGCCGTCAGTTTCTCCTGCTCCGCCGCTTGCTGATCTTTTGGCAATTTGGCGATCACCGCCTGCAAGTTCCGCTTCTCGTTTTCTAGAGCTTTCCAGTCCTTCTCGATCTGGGCTGCCGCAGCAGCGGTTCCTCCGCCAGCGATGTATTTGTCCCATACCGCTTTTCTTTCTTTCCACTTTTTAACCTGCTCCTTCTCATTCGCAGTCGGTTGATACGGGCCAGCGGAAGGTGGACGAAAATCATAGTGGAGAGATTTACCACCCCATGAAGTCTTGATGATGAGAATCGGCTGAGCGAGGTTCTTTTCCAACATCATCCCGAACGCGTATTCGGGACCGATGTCCGCTGTGTTCGCGCCGTATCCGCAGGTCAGTGGCCCGATCGAGAGGCCGGGTTCCGGGCCTCGGTTCACGCCGCCATAGGCTGCGATGAAGGTGTGCTTTGCGATCGGGAGATTCAGCCTTGTCCGCCAATCCTCTGCCACTGCTTGGGCTTCTTTGATGGATTTAACGGAGGCGGACACATCAAGGACTTTCTGATCCGTGATGTCGGGAGTGAAAATCGCGGCCAGTTCCTTGTCGCGAGCCGCGCGGGCGGGATTGGTCTGGCGTTTTTTAAACTCCTCATAACGTTCAGCACGGATCTTCTCCACCTCGGCGTTGACGGCCTTTTGGAGCACAGACCCGAATTCCTTTTTTGAAAGCTTCGCGTTGGCTGGATCCTTGCGAAGCGCTTCGCTGATCTTCGCCTCAGACTTGAGCTTGACCTCGCGCGGCAGACCAGAGGTCATCATGGCCCACTCCTCCTTGGTCGGCACATAGGCGCGCTTAGGACGTGCAAAACAATAAGTTACCGGATTTGTTCATTCGTTCGGGTGTATCTCGTAGTTCCATTCTCCATGGAACTTGTTGCGTTTGATTGATACCTCTCCGAGTTCTTCGGCGGTAACTTTCCGTCCCTTTTGATAT
>JBBSUD010000219.1:0-6368 GCA_038235225.1 Verrucomicrobiales bacterium | reverse complement strand
TTTGGATCCGTGAAGCCCGAGCCTAATCAAATCCAAAGCGGCGTCGCGGCCTGCGGCCTTGCCACCGCACTCCAAAGGTCTGCGGCGCGAAGCGCCTTTGGAGTGCGGCGCGAAGCGAAGCGCCACACCCCTTTGGACCTGCGAAGTCCGAGCCGAAGCAAATCCAAAGCGGTGTCGCGGCCTGCGGCCTTGCCACCGCAGTCCAAAGGCCTGCGGCGAATCCGGAATCCGGCTACTTTTCCAGAAACTCCGCCAGCGCCCGCAGCCGCTTTTGCGTCTCGTGCCGGAGGTAGCGTCGCATCGGCGGCTCCAGCAGCCAGCGGAGGCAGCGTGGTTTGGCGGCGAAATGGAATTTATAGTCTGCGATCGATCCGCCGGGCACGTCGCGATGCCGGATGCTGGCGGCGAATTTCCCGAAGAACGGCGGGCGGTTGATCATTTCCACCGCCGCCAGCTCTCCGGGGCGAAAGGCGACGTAGCGGGTTTCCATGCCCACGAATCCGCAGAGCGCCTTGCCGGTGCAGAGCGAGGTCGCGCCCTTTGCCGCGCGGACCGAGCCGCGTGTGAGGCGCGCCTCACGCAGCAGCGTGTACCACTCCAGCCGCCGCGGGTAGTCGTCCAGAAGCGCGAATACTTCCGCCGCCGGGACCGGCATTTTCTGGCTGATGGTGGCGGATGGCATAGCAACTTTGGAGTGCGGTGGCAAGCGAATCGCCACACCGCTTTGGATTGAGAAGCCTATCCCCGAAATCTCCGTCCATGCACTGCAAATCCTGAGCCGTGTCGCACCGCAAACGAACCCGCTCCCGCGGCTTCCTCATCATGAACCGGGCGGTTCAAGATGGCACAACCCGGAAAGGGTGATAGACGGGTGCGTAATCAATGGCTGCAAACGATTTACAGGAACCACCCGCTTCGAGTCAGCAGACGGGATTGATTACCCAATGGGATGATGCGAAGGGGTTTGGCTGGGTGGAGCCGACGCTGCCTGCAGCTACAATGGGACGAGGGAGGTCGCGCCTGTTCCTGCACATCAAGCAATTCGAGTCCGGGCAGCGCAGACCGAGAGCGGGCGAGATGATCCTCTATTTTACTGGAAGCGATTCCACCGGACGGGCATGTGCCAAGAGTGCCAGTTTCGTGAAATCCGGAGGTCGGATGGCCTTTTGGAATTGGGCGGTCCTCGCGTGCTTGTTGATGCTACCTCTGATGTCCGCCCTGTGGCTGGCCATTCCGCTCTGGGTGGTGCCGGGTATCCTGACGTTGATGTCGGTGATCGTCTATCGGATGTATTCCCATGACAAACAGCGGGCGATCGACGGAGGCTGGCGGGTGTCGGAAAACGCCCTTCATCTGGCGGAACTGCTCGGTGGCTGGCCGGGTGCATTCGTGGCTCAGCAGCGCTTGCGGCACAAGACGTCGAAAACTAGCTATCAGGTGGTGTTCTGGTGCATCGTGTTCGTATTTCAGATCGCTTCAGCCGATGTGATCAGCGGGCACCGGTTGATCCGGTGGATGCTGCACCGGTTGTGAATCTGCCGGGGACTTCCGACGGGAGGGCGGGTTGATGCGCTCTCAGTCGCAACGATTTGACGCGGACCCCGACAAGCGGGCGGCCCGCGAACATTCCTGAAACACGGTGGGGCGGCTGACGGTAAACCGGTTCCATATGATCCGACACTTCGGGATGTTTCAATTCCACACGCAGGTGACTCCGGCGGAGCGCGACGAATGCTTTGCCGAGATGGTCAGCATGGTTGGCAAAATCCCCGGATTGCTGGCGATGGAGCACGGCGCGTACGACAGTCCGGAGGGGCTGAACGAGGGATTCACGCACGGCTTCGTGATGAGCTTCGACAGTGGAGCGAGCCGCGACGCCTACCTCCCGCACCCGGAGCACGAGCGGGTGAAGGAAATCGTGGTGCCGCGGCTGGCGAAGGTGGTGGTGTTCGATTTCGATACCGAAGGGGGGGCGCGATGAGATGGTTATGGATCGCACTGGCCGCAGCCGGATTGGCGCAGGCCGCGCCGGTGCCGCTGTTCGACGGGCGCTCGCTGGACGGGTGGGAAATCCGCAAGGGTGAGGAAACATGGTGGAAGGTGGAGGACGGGATGATCGTGGGCGGCTCGCTCGCTGAGAAGGTGCCATTCAACCTGTTTCTCGCCAGCCGGGGGAGTTTTGCCAATTTCGAGCTGAAGTATCGGATCCGGCTGGTCACGGGGGAGGGGTTCGTCAATTCCGGCATGCAGATCCGGAGCCAGCGCGTCCCGGACGCCTCCGAAATGGCGGGCTATCAGGTGGACGCTGGGGTCGGGTATTGGGGGGATCTTTATGACGAATCCCGCCGCAATACGGCGCTGTTGAAACCGGCGCAGCCGCCGGAAGTGGAGCCGGACGGGTGGAACCAATACCGGGTCCGCTGCGAGGGGCCGCGCATCCGCACGTGGATCAACGCCAAGCTGGCAACCGATTACACCGAGACCGATCCGGCGATCCCGCGCATCGGCCTGCTTGGACTGCAGGCCCACGCCGGCGGCAAAATGCTCGTCCAGCTCAAGGACATCACGATCGACGAGCTGCCCGCGGCGGACGGCGCGCGGACGCCGGCGGCGGAGCAAGCGGGATTCACCGTGCCGCCGGGATTTTCCGTCGAGCTGGTGGCCAGCGAGGAGCAGGGAGCGGGCAAGCCAATCACGGTGGTTTGGGACCGCCACGGCCGGATGTGGACGATGTCCGCGCTGGAATATCCGGTGGACGCCAACGAGAACGAGGCCGCGGCGCGCGCGCTCTATCAGCGCGGCGGGCGCGACCGGGCGCTCGTCTTCGACGAGCCGAATGGCCCCGGCCCACAGACGCCGCGGGTGTTTGCCGACAAGTTGGCGTTGCCGTTGGGATTGCTGCCGATGGCCGGCGGCGTGTTCATCCAGCATGGCCCGGAAATCCGGCGCTATCGCGAGGCGGACGGCAAGTCGCCGGGCTATGAGACGATTTTGGAAGGATTCGGCATTCAGGATTCCCACTTGTTTCCGCACCAGTTCACCCGCGCGCCGGGCGACTGGATCTATCTGGCGCAGGGCGCGTTCAACCATTCCGTGGTCCGGCGGCCGGGCGGAATGAAGTTCGCGGATGGTTCCTCTGAGGTGGAATTCCACAATTGCAAGCTGGCGCGATTCCGGCCGGATGGCTCGGAATTCCAGGCGCTCACCGCCGGGCCTAACAACATCTGGGGACTCGTGATTTCCCGCTCCGGGGAAACCTTCATTCAGGAAGCGAACGATATGGGCTATCCGGTGGCCGAGTTCGAGCCGGGGACGCATTACCCGACGGGATCCGGCGGAAAACTCCGCGACGACGCGCCGATCCTGCCACCATCGACGCCAGGCCAGCCGATGGGCGGCACCGGCCTGAGCGGCCTCGCGCTGGCGGAGGACACGGGCACGCCGTTCGCAACGGGTCACGGGGATGCCGACGTTTTCTACATCGCGAATCCGATCACTTCGAAGCTCCAGATCGTCACCGCCACGCGCGATGCGGCGGGTCATCCGGTTTATCAGAAGGGCGCGGATTTCATGACCTCGGTCGATCCGTGGTTCCGCCCGATCTCGGTTCATTTCGGACCCGACGGCTGTCTGTATGTCGTCGATTGGTATAACAAAATCATTTCGCACAACGAGGTCCCGCGCACCCATCCGGACCGCGACAAGACGCGCGGCCGCATCTGGCGGATCCGCCACGAGAGCCAGCATGCGCCGCCGCGGGTCGATCTGGCAGGGTTGTCGGACGCCAAGCTGTTGGACGATCTCGGAGGGCAAAACGCGCTGATCGCCACCCACGCCTGGCAGGAAATCGCGGACCGGAAAGCGCCGGCGCTGGCGGGGCCGCTTGAGAAAATCGCGGCCGACCCGCGCGAGGCACCGGCCCGGCGGACCGGCGCGCTGTGGGCGCTGGAAGGCATGGGCGGAGTTACGGCGCCACTGCTCGCCGGCCTCGCTGCGGAGCCGGATTTCCAGCATGAGGCGGTGCGCATCGCGGGGGAAATCTCGCTGCCGGAGACGGATTTTCTGGCGGTCATTGCCGCGCTGGGAAAGGAGCCGGGTTACCGCGTGCGGGCGGCGATCGCCAACGCGGTGCGCTATCACAAAGAACCGTCGCCAGCGATCGTCGCCTGTGCCGCGCGGCTGGGACTCGCGCCGCTGGAGGGGAAATCGCGCGAGGCGTATGATCGGAATTTCGAGCGTTACCTTGCGCGCTGGGCGATGTCCGCGCATCCGGCAGCGACGCGGGAAATGTTGAAATCCAGCGAGTTGCCGGTGGAGGCGCGGGCGCTGGCGGTGCGCGCTCTCGACGACGGAATGGCGGCCGAGGAGCTGGTGAAATTGTTGCCAGAGCTTGGGCGGCCGCTGCTGCCGGAGGAACTGGGCCTGCTGACGGCACATGGCCAGCGGGCGGAGGTGATGGGTGCTTTCGACCGCTTGCTCAAAGACCCGGACCGCCGGGAATCACTGCTGCGGGCGCTGCTCCAGCTCGACAACGCGACCATCTCCAGTGCCAATCTGCAAAACCCCATCGGCGCCGCGTGCCGGGAAATGCTGGCACAGGAGCGCACGCCGGAACGCGAGCGCCTGATGGTGAATTTGGCGGATAAGTTCGGGATTCCCAGTCTCACCGGCGAGATCGACGCATGGATGCGCGCCCCGGGCGCCACGCCGGCGATGCTGGCGGAAGGTTTGGCCGCAATGCGCCACTGCGGCACCTCCGACTCGCAGTTTTTCCGGGGATTTCTCGATTACCCGGAAGAAGCGGTCCGGCGCGAGGCGCTGATCGGTTTCGCGCACTGCGACGACGTGCAAAACTTGGTCCCGGAGTTGGAAAAGCGCTGGCCCGGCATGTCCGGGCTGTCGCGGTCGCTGATGGTCGATGCGCTCGTTTCGAGCAGGTTCGGTCCGGAAGCGTTCGCCAAAGCGCTGGCCGCGGGGAGTTTCCCCGACTTCGACCAGACGGCGGTGGAAAAGGTGATCGCGGCGCTCGGCGCGGAGCATCCGGCGGTGGTGGCAATGCTGGAAGCGAACAAAGGATTGTTGAAACCGGTGATCCGTTTCGACGGCGGTCGCATCGCGACGCGGACGACTCTGAAAGGGCAGTTCACGGTCGAGGCGTGGGTGAAACTGCCTGCGCCGATCGACAACAACGACGGACTGATGGGCCACCAAGGCGGCCCGGATTTCAACTTCGCCGGCGGACGGCTCCACGTTTACGGCGGCGACGGAGTGGGCGATATCGTCATTGCCGGCAGGGACATCCAGCCAGACGTTTGGACGCATTGCGCCATCACGCGCGACGCGGAGAATCGTTTCCACCTCTACCTCGACGGCGAGTCCGCCGCGGAAACAAGTCGCGAATTCGCCGGGGATTACGCCGATTTCAACGTCGGCGAATGCCACCGTGGCAAGGGAACGGCGGGGGCGATGGAGGAGTTCCGCGTGTGGGACGTTTGCCGCAGCGATGGGGAAATCCGTCGCGATTTCCGCACCGCCATGGATGGGGCCGCGCCCGCCGGCCTCGTTTTGCGGCTCTCAGGAAAGCTGCCGGGCGCGCTGGAAGGCGGCGCGCGAGTCGGGATGACGATGGATTTTCCGGCGCTCGTCACGCCCGCGGAAGCGGCGGCGCTGGCGGCGAAATTCGACCGCTACCGGAAGTTGGCGGAGGCACCGGGCGATGCAGCGAAGGGCCGCGAGCTATTCCAAGTCACCTGCATGGTCTGCCATCAAGTTGCCGGAGAGGGCGCCATGATCGGTCCGAACCTGAGCGGCGCGGGCGCCATGGGCGTGGAATCGCTGTTGCGCAACGTGCTGACGCCCAACGCACAGCTCGAGAGCGGCTACTACCGCCACGATCTGAAAACGCGGGACGGCTCGGTCGTGAGCGGCTTCCTCGCCGGCGAGACCGGCGAAGCGATCACGCTGCGGATCGTTGGCGGAGGCGAGCGCGCGATCCCGCGGGCGGAGGTGGTTTCCCATGAGATTTCCCGCCGATCGTTGATGCCGGAAGGCCTGCTCGACGGCTTCTCGGAAGGTCAGGTGATGGACCTCTTCAGCTATTTGAAATCGCTGCGGTAACCAACCTTTGGACTGCGGTGGGAAGCGAAGCGCCACACCGCTTTGGATTCGCGAAGCACCGGACAACGCAATTCAAAGCGGTGTCGCGGCCTGCGGCCTTGCCACCGCACTCCAAGGTTTCGCGGCGCGAAGCGCCTTTGGACTGCGGTGGGAAGCGAAGCGCCACTCCGCTTTGGATTCGCGAAGCAACGGACAACGTATTTCAAAGCGGTGTCGCGGCCTGCGGCCTTGCCACCGCACTCCAAAGGCCT
>JBBSUD010000218.1:0-6380 GCA_038235225.1 Verrucomicrobiales bacterium | reverse complement strand
TGATAAAAGGTGACCTCAGCTTGTCCGATTTCTGGAATCAACAGTCCGGTCGTCCTCCATCAACGGAGCTTCTCGGATTGTTGCTCGATTGGAATCCTTTACTGGCATGTCGATTGGTGGAGGACGCGCCGAATGCAGGAGCCGGCATGACCGCCAGAAACGAACTCGCCCAAGCATGGGGTAGAAGCGATCCGATCAAGTGCCTTGACTGGATTGCCTCGCTTTCTCTAAATTCGCCCCAGCGAATTCCTTTGCAGCAATCGATGGTTAGCCAGGCGCCTTATCAATTAGCGAATGACGGTGATCCCGCCGTTTGGTTCGTCATCCTGGGTGAATTGAAAAAAGGCGACGGCGGAGGCGGAAGGCTTGCAAGGTTCCTTGAAGTAGAGATCGCCAGGTCGCTGGGGACCCGGTTGGGAGTGGAACATGGGTTGGAGATGTTGGAAAGAAGTGGCGGCGATGTTAGCCCGACCAGTGTCAATGCCACCATCCGCGCGGCGGCCGAAAACAATCTTGCTGAAACACGAATTTATCTTGAGAAGCACCCGGAGGAATACTCCGCATGGTTGTCAGACGGTGGCGATGTTCAGATGGCTCGCCAAATGACTGAAACTTCTCCGGAAGCCGCCCTGAATTGGGCAAGCGGGCTAATGGATGCCAAGACAAGCGAACGGGCTATTGCGGAAGTGATCAAGGCTTGGCTGCCAATTTCCTCTGAGGAAGCGAGCCGTGGTATTAATGGTATGGAGACGGGTAAGCTGAAGGATGCCGCCATTTTGGCAATGGCGACTTGGTTAGATGAGGCGGGGTCCAATCATGAGATCGCCCCGTGGGCTGACGAGGTGTGCTCACCTTCCGCCCGGCAAAAGCTGGAGGAGCTGATGGGACACTAATCTAGTTGTTCAACATGAACAAACCGTTAGTTTTCCACTACAAGATTAAAATAGAAATGCGCATGTGATTTATAAGATTTTCTTGGCGATCTCGACTGATATAAAGGCATATCTACAACATGCCACTTTGATCGCGAGCATCTTGCGGCGGACGGGCCTACCGTTGCATGTGCGCTGCTGGTGCCGCGGGTTTCCGCCGGAATCGTTCGAGATCGGGGCGTTGAAGATGGATTTCATCCCGGCGGTGGAGGATGTGACTGGAATTTTCCCGAGTTATGTGGGGCCTGCTGTGTTTGATCGGTTGAGGGTTATCCGAGACTGCCCGGATTGGGACAAATGCTTGATCATGGACTATGACCAACTCGCCCTTTGCGACCTTGCCCCATTGTTCGAGCTGGATCTGGGTGATCGCCTGTTGGCAGCGAAGATGCAGGGGCAGGGCGTGGACATGGCGTATGCGATGCGGACTTGGATCAAGCGTCCGTTGCCCAAAGGGTGGGAGCATGTGGCGGAGTATCCCTATTTCTCGATGGGACCGTTGCTGAATCTCAAAGCAATGCGCGAAGCTGGCACTTGGGAAAAGCTCGTGGCGGCGCACGCCGCATTCGGAGTGGACGAACAGCTTTCGCTGACGGCGGCGACGGAAGGACGGACGATGGGATTCGACCCAAAGTGGAATTTGTTTCCTGCCTCGGATATTCAGGAGGGCGAGGTTCCAGAAGGAGTCATCCATTGGCTTGGCTGGCCCAAACCATGGCACGAGGCCGGGGTCAGAGGCCGGGGTCAGAGGCCGGGGTCAGTCCTCGCATGGTAACATTTCCATTGCATTCAAGGGCAGACCGAGCAGGATGGTGCATGGCCAGACCCTTGCGATTCGTCTATCCGGGCGCGGTTTATCACGTCATGGCGCGCGGGGATGGCGGCAAGGCGATCTTCATCGAGAAGGAGGATCACATGTTGTTTCTACACGGCGTGAGCCGGGTCTGCGGGAGTCACGGTTGGCGGGTGCATGCTTGGGTGTTAATGGGTAACCACTTCCATCTCCTGCTGGAGACGCCGGACCCCAACTTGGTATCCGGGATGAGGATTCTTCTGGGAACATTCGCACAGGCGTGGAATCGACGCTATCAGCGCCGCGGGCATGTGTTTCAAGGGCGCTACAAGGCGATCCCGGTGGCGGGCGAACGGGCATCCGATCCGTTTCAGTTCCGGGTGGTGGCCGACTACATCCATCTCAATCCGGCGCGGGCGGGCATGGTCGGTGGAGCGCATGGCAGGCTTGTGGATTATGAATGGAGCAGCCTGCCAGCCTATAGCCGGGGAAAAGGACCGGAGTGGTTGCAGTTTGAGCGGGTGCTGGCGGCTTTCGAACTGGCGGAGGACGGCCGTGGCCGGCGCGCTTACGTGGCCTATCTGGAAAAGCGGGCCGCGAACGAGGGAGGCAACCTGTCAGAAGCCGCGATGGCCGCGCTGCGGAGCGGCTGGTATTTGGGCGATGAAACCTTCAGGGATCAGTTGCTGGGACTGGTCACAAAGGGTTCCAAGCTTTTGTTGAAAAAGGGCAGCCATGCGCCTGCGGCGATCAAGAAGCACGGCGAAGGAGAAGCGGAAAGGATCGTGGTGTGGGGGATGTTGGAACTGGGCCTGTTGGACGGGAAGGGTCAGTCGGTCCTGACCCGCAAGGGAGATCCGCGCAAGGTGGCGCTGGCGTCGGTGGTGAAATCCCACACCAGCGTCGGCAACGAATGGATTGCTCATCGTCTGGAAATGGGCCATAACCGCGCGGTGAGCCGCCTGATCCGACAGGGCAATGACAGCCCGCAAGTCATGAAATTATGCTCAAAACTCCAAAAAATGTTACCATGCGAGGACTGACCCCGATGCTCTGACTGACCCCGATGCTCTGACCATGCGAGGACTGACCCCGATGCTCTGACCCCGATGCTGTGCGAGGACTGACCCCGATGCTGTTACTGACCCCGATGCTGTTACCCCTATGCTGTTACCATGCGAGGACTGACCCCGATGCCCCCCGATGCTGTTACTGACCCCGATGCTGTTACCCCTATGCTGTTACCATGCGAGGACTGACCCCGATGCCTGATTCCTATTATGATTAGTTCCTCAAAATTAGCTCGAGCAGGCCTAGTGATTCTTGCGATTCTTGCGATCATGGGGGGATGGGTTTTCCGGCATGACTTTTTGGAGAGGAACACAGGCAGTCGTTCATCCGAATCCTCACAAAAAAAAGACAACGATACCAAAATTCCCAAAGTTAGGACAGACGATCTGCCTCAGAAAAGGAGTGGCGCGGCAGTGGCCGGAGAAGAGATTCCAGATGATCTTACACCAGCACGGGCATCCTTGCTTTTCGAGGAGTTTAAATCGAAACATCCCCGGGACCGGGATCGCTTTACGTTTGCATCCGCTATGATGAAAAAGCTTTGCGAACTGGGCTACACGCAGGAAGCTTGGGATTTAATTGAAAAAGATCAGGGGAATGTCAGAAATAACCAACTCATCGCTTTTTTTGCCAATGCCAGATTGTCTCAGAGTGAGTTGCTCGGGAAAATCTCAGAATCTCAGCTAGGCGATGTTCACATGAGCTTTAGCGGATTCATGGAGCGTTTTAAGCCGGAACAATACGATGAAATTCTTAGCTCTTCCGATTTTCAAATTTTTTTAGGGCGGCTGGATCAGGTGGATCCCAAAGCGGCCAGAATACTTAAAAACAACATCAGCAGTGGTTTGGGGAATGCGATCACAAAATCGCTGTATGAAACCCCGGATAAAACCAACGATCTTCTCAAAATCGCGGCACGTCTGAACTCCGAAGGAATCTTGGATACACCTCGTTTTATGGATCTTGCGGCGAGATTCGGTCGAGGCGATCCGTTTGGAAATTGGGGTTTGATCAGCGCGATCAAACCAGAAGGCGAGGATCGAGTAGGAGAACTGCGGAGTCACATGATCAGAGATATGCTTGAGGTTGACGCGCCGAAAGCGTTTTCCAAGATTCTCGACAACGGAAATCCGGCAAAGGCGTCGGATATCAATGCTGCTGTTGGATCATGGGTTAACCTTGATGCAAGAGGAGCCAGCGACTGGTTCCAACAGAACCGGGCTACATTAGGTTCTAAGGATAGTGACTTGATTGCGGCCGCATTTTCCACCTATGCTGGAAACCTGTCGGAGTTCTCCGGTGCCCGGCAGTGGGCCGAGCAAATTCGGGATCCCAAGCTGAAAGCCGAGGTCATCCAGAAAATCGTCGAAGCCGCAGCTGCTAAAGAAGCACAAGCCCTTGAGACTCGATAGGCGTCACTTGAAGGGTACATCATCCATGATACGCGTTTCAATTTCGTCGGATTCAAGTGGATTTGCCAGCAACGCCACGTTGATCGCCAGTATCCTTCGCCGCTCGGAGAATTCCGTCCACAGCCGCTGCTGGTGTCGGGGATTCTTGCCGGAATCGTTCGAGAGCGAGGCGCTGAGGGTGGAGGTCATCCCGGCGCTGGAAGAGGTGACGGGGAAATATCCGGGAAGCTCGGGACCGGTGGCGTATGACCGGCTGCTGGTGATTCGGGATTGTCCGGATTGGGATCGGTGCATGGTGATGGATTGCGACCAACTGGCGCTGTGCGATTTGGCGCCGCTGTTTTCCATGGACCTCGGCGATCACCTGCTGGCGGCGCACATGCAGGGGCCGGGTGTGGATATGGATTATGCAATGCGGGTGTGGCTGAAACGGCCCATCCCGGAAGGCTGGGAACATGTGGGAACCCATCCGTATTTCCTGATGCCGCCGCTGCTCAATCTCAAGGCGATGCGCGAGGCGGGGACTTGGGAAACGTGTCTCGCGGCCCACGACGCCTTCGGCGCGGACGAGCAACTATCGCTGACGGCGGCCACGGAAGGACGGAGCCTGCCGCTGGAGTGGAAGTGGAATTTGTTTCCCAAACTGCACATCAAGGAAAACGAGGTGCCGGAAGGAGTGATCCACTGGAGCGGCTGGCCAAAGCCGTGGCATTCGGGAGCGAAGGTCTGGCGACCGGACATCTGGGAATCGGAGAAATCGAGCTGGGAGCACCTGCGGATGGGGTTGTGGCCCAAGCCGCTGGCGATCGAACTGGAGCCGGACGACGAGCGGGGGATGCGGGCGCTAGCGCAAAGGGGTTGGCGGGTGCGGGTGTTCGCCGGGAGGGAGGAAGGTGGATGTGAGCAGGAGAATGCGGGCGGCGGATTCCCGGATCTGACATTTCATGACGGCGGACCGGCCGAGTTCAGGCGGATTCTGGAGGAAGGAAGCGAGATCGACCGGGTGAGGCTGGGGCCGTGGGAGGACGCGGCGGATTGGCTGGAAGGCTGCGGAACCGCGCCGGAATATCTGGTGCTGCGCGGCGCGCTGGACACGGCGGAGGCGGAACGGGTGCGCAGGCTCGGCTACACGGCGGAAACGCGGCTGATGACGGGCGAGTGGCCGGCGGGCTGACCTCTGCCGCGAGCGCTGGATTTCCACGCGGCGGAGGCCGGAACGGGGATTGCGGCGGGCGAGGAGCTGATTTTGAAATGGGACGGTGCGAAACCGCGGTCCGGCGGGCGGCTGGCTTTCGGGGATAAACCGCGGACGGAGGTGCCGAAGAAGCCGGGAAAGATGGGATTGTTGATCGTCTCCACGGGAAGAGATCGGCGATTTCTCAAACCGCTGCTGCGCTCGGTCCGGCGGAATTTTCTGCCGGGGCACAAGGTTATGGTGTTCCTATTCACAGACGCGGATGTGGCGGATGAACCGGATCTGCGGGTGGTGCCGGTGGAACATCGGGAATGGCCGGCGATCGCGCTGGGGCAATATGCGCTATTCCAGAAACATGCGGAGCGCTTCGCGGAGATGGATTTCCTATATGATCTGGACGCGGACATGCGTGTGATCGGCAAGGTGGGCGAGGAAATCCTGGGGGATCTGGTGGGCGTGCCACATCCGGGGTTTCACGACAAGCCGCGGGAGAAATTCACGTACGAGCGGCGGGCGGAAAGCACTGCGCGGGTAAAGCCGGGCGAGGGCAGTCACTATTTTCGCAGGAATTTCCAAGGCGGCCGGACCGCGGTCTATCTGGAAGCGGCGCGGACGCTGGCGGACAGGATCGACCGTGACACGCAACGCGGCATCACGGCGGTGTGGCAGGACGAATCCCACTGGAACCGTTACCTGATCGACCGTCCGCCGTCGCTGGTCCTCTCGCCGTCGTACTGCTGGCAAGGGGATGGCACGTTGAAGGAGTTCGAGGGGAAAATCGGGATGGTGCCGGGAGAGTCGAGGGCCGTGGTGTTGTAACGGAAGAGCACTTCGGGCGGGACCACAATACCGTCAGATTAAGCATGAAGACCTAAGAATTGACCGCAGATGAACAGGATTCACGCAGATGAATAGGGATACTCTTTGATTTCCATCTGTGTACATCCTGTTCATCTGTGGTTGAAAATTCCTGATTT
>JBBSUD010000217.1:0-6438 GCA_038235225.1 Verrucomicrobiales bacterium | reverse complement strand
TTCCCGCAGCGCGGCCGGGTAATCGGCCATATTCCGCAAGCCGAAGGCAACCGTGACGACGTCAAAATCCGCATCGGGGAAGGGCAGCGCCAGAGCATCGGCCACCAGGGTCCGGCCGACGCCGCGGCTGGCGGCGTGGGCGAGCATTTCGGCGCAGAAGTCGGTGGCGATCACCTCGCAATCCGGGCACTGGTCCTGAATTTCCAAGGCGAGATCGCCGGTGCCGCTGGCGACATCGAGCAGCCGGGCGGGATTCCACTGGCGGATGCGGCGGGTGACGATTTTCCGCCAGAGAATGTCCATCCCGCCGCTGAGGACGTGGTTGGTGAGAACGTAGCGGTCGGCGATGCGGGCGAAGGCGTCGTGGACATAAGCGGCATCGGGCATGGGGGATGGGTAGGAGCGGAGGCAATGAGTGCCAAGGGGGAAGTGGGCGATGGCGTGGGGCGGGACGGGAATTTGAAACGCCAAGGCGCGGAGGGCGGGGAGGAAAGAACGCGGAGTGGGGTTTGGATTCACTTGAGAGGAAGAGGCGGGAAAAATCGTTGTGGGGGCGCTCCGGGCTGCTTCGATGCCGGGGATTTCCGAACCACTCCGATTTCATGACCCACTTTCCCTTCCTTTCGTGCGCTGCGGCGCTGGTGCTGGGCTGCTTGCCGGCTGCGGCGGAACTCCAATGGTATGGCGATCCGGCGAAAGGGCGGCAGGTGTTCGACAATCTGAATTTCGAAGGGGCCGTGAAGCACAGCGCGGGCAGCGGCAGCATCAAGCCGGACAAGGACCCGGAGCTGGGGCCGATCTGGCGGATTCACAAGCCGGCGGCGGACAAGCGGGCGGAAATCCGCGGGGCGGCGGGCTGGAGCTTCCACCACGGCAAGGGCGGCGTGATGAAGCAGGGCGTAACGTATTACATCGGCTGGCGTTACAAATTCGAAATGCCGGACAAGAAGACCGGCGGCTGGGCGTGCTTCCAGTGGAAATCCTATCCGCTGCCCGGCTCTCCCGAAGCCGATTTCAACCAAAACTACCCGCTGACGATGGGCTACGACGGACGCGATCTCTCGCTCACGAGCCATGCCGCGGATTGGACACACAAGCGCTCGGGCGTGGTGCGGCTATGGAGTGCGCCGGTGAAAATCGGGACGTGGGTCAGCGTGGTCCTCGCGATTCGGCCGTCGCGCGACGCGAAAACCGGATGTGTGGAGATTTGGCTCGATGGCGAGAAGCAGAAGCTGGCGACGGGTGGGACGCGTTTTTTCGGCAAGACCATGGACGGCTCGGAAGTCGCGCCGAAGTGGGGCGCCTACAACCGCAACGCGGTCGGGACGGAGATCGACGTCTGCCTGGCGGATTTACGGATTGCCACCGATCTGAAATCGGCGATGCCGGAGCCGCTCGCCAAACGTGCGAAAAAGCAGTGAGGACGGCGGTCGGGCGGGCGGCCCGCAGTCCTGCTTGGCGCGGCGGCGGCGGGGTGATTTCATCTGCGGCATGAGACTGCCTGCCTGCTTGATTTTCCCGCTCGTCCTCGCCTGCGCGGAAGCCCGCGCGGACGATTTCGCCGATCTCGCGGCAAAGGCCGGACAAGGCGACCCGGATGCGCAGGTGGCGCTGGCGGTGAGGTATTCCGCCGGAGTCGGCACTGCGAAAGATCCGGCTGCCGCTTTGAAATGGCTGCTCGCCGCGGCGGACCAAGGCAGCGACGAGGCGCGCATGACGCTCGGCGGCATGTATGCGGCCGGCCGCGGCGTGAAGCGCGATGGCACGGAAGCCGCGAAATGGTACCAACTGAGCGCGAATACCGGCAATGCCACCGCCCGCTGCCAGCTCGCCCGCATGCACATGACCGGCGCCGGCGTGACGAAAGACGATGTGGACGCCTACAAATGGGCGGCGCTCGCCTTGAGCGGCGGGGAACCGGCGGCGAAACAGGTGCTGATCGCGCTCGAGCGCCGCATGAAGCCCGAGCAGGTGGCGGAAGGACGTGCGCGCGCCGCCGCCTACATCCCCGGTGTGGACATGGAAAACGAGCCGGAAATCCCCCTCCCCCCCGAAGATTTCCTGCCGGAGCCGATCGAACCCGTGCTGCCGATCAAGCCGGAACCCAAGCTGGAATAAGCCTCGGCCGAGCCGGAACGGCGGGCTTGGTCCTTGTGCCTCCGCCTCCCGCCGTGAAATCTGCGTGCAATGGAACCGGAACGCCGCCGTTGGGGAAAATGGGAGATTGTCACCGCATCCGTTCTAGGCGGGCTGCTGCTCCTCGCGGCGGTGACTGCACTGATTGTGAATCGGCTTCCCAGCACGCCGGTGACTGCGGAAAATCCGGTCATCGCAAAATTCCCGGACGGCGGGGAGCTGAGGATTTACCGGACCTCAGTCGGCGATTTGACGGTGGATTACCCGCAGGAGCGGTCGTGGAATCCTCACACAACGAAGGATTCCATCTGCCCCTATATCGGAGATTTGCAGGTGCGAACGGATACCAGAAACGGCAAAACCATCCGCCGTTCGGCCCGGATGGATCAAACGAATGCGCTTTTTATCGAGTATTCGCTCATCAGTCCGGTCGGGATTCCTCAGCGTTTGCCGGCCTACCTCGAAGCTTTGGGGCGCGTGGAAAGCAACACTCGTTTCGGCACGGTGGGACACGTTGGTTCGTTCGATCGCATAGGCGATTCGCCAGCGGATTTGGGAATCGCGATGACAACGGCCGGACTGCCTTTGCTCCTCCAGAATCACGATCCGGAGTCCGGCTGGATCGATATGCAGGGACCCTATCTTTTCGACACGGACAGCATGACGCGGAGTGTGGGCGCGCTTTGCGTGTGGCGGCGGGACCTGCCAACGCTGGATTTCCGCGCGGTGCGGGCGGACGGGGCGGTTGCCGCCTTTTCCCTGCGAAATCCTGACTATCGGAAATCGCCGGTCATGTCATCACCGGGGCCGCCGCCGCTAAGGTACCGCGCGGTGGATTACGCCTTGGAAATTCAACTGTGGGAACCAAGCGTGCAAATAGGCAATCATCCATCGACAACCGTGGAATTGAATCTCCAGGTCGGTGGAAGGCCGATGAAAGGAGACAAGGGTGATCCGGTCTCGCTCGGTGCGACGACGGCTGAGGATGAGTGGGGAAATAAAGCTCCATTCCGGGAAATGATGACAGGCAGCAAGCACCGTCAATATGTGTCCCTGCCTGCCGCGTCGCGAGTCATGAAACTTCATCTAAAGATATGCCGGGCACCCGACCATCCGCAGAATGAGGCCGACGGAGCGATGGTTTTAGAGGGCACCGTGACCGCCGATGGACTCACGGTCGAATTCTTGCCAGGTCCGGCGGCGGCATGGTTCGGGATCGGAAATCGCGTCATTGGGAAAATCGAGCCGCCCAAGCACGGAAGAGTGAAAATCGGGCACAGCGATTGGAGCACGATGAACATGGTAGTCGCCGGTGGAGGGGACAGCGTTGCGCTGAAACCGTTGGAAAGACGCTTTGGTGATTTAAGTCAATGGCAACTCTTGGCGACTCCCGGAGCTGGTCGCGACTCGGCAGGAATCGTGACTCTAAAAGGCCGGGGTGGCTCGAAACGTAACAATGAATTCCAGTTTCAAACCACCTTCGATTGGCAGGCACCGCCGGAAATGCTCGCTCCCGGCGCGACCGTGCGGATCGGGATTTTCCAACCGCTACCGGACGACGATCTCACCTTCGAACTGGAGCTTCCCGCGGTGCCGAAATGAAAAAAGCCGCCCCCCGCCCGCAGGACGGACGAGAGTCGGCGGATTGAAAAGACGCAGCCGGCTCAGTAGTGGAGCCGATAGAACTTCTTCGCTGCATCAAGTGGTGTGATGTAGGGCGAGGAGGCGCCGGGAACATCCACGAACGGAGTCACGAGGTCCGGCGAATACTGGAGGGTGGCCGGGCCGGGCCAGACGAGCGTCGCATCGGTCGCGTCCGTACTGATGGTTAGATATGGCTCGCTGACCGTGGCGGTCACGGTGGTGCCGGTGGTAACAACTTTCCAGACGTCCTTGCCCGATAGCGGGGCTAGCGTGAAATCCATGTATTTGAATGATCCGCTGACGCTGCCCGCATTGATGAGTGTGTAACGCGTGCCCCGCGGCGGGGTATAGCCATTGAGCGTTAGGTAGAGGATCCCGTTGCCGATCCGCGCGGCACCGGTGACGTTGACCGGCGCCTGTGTGGGACCGGTGATCACGTATTCCAGAATCGCCGTCCCGGGCCGGACGCCGGTGCCGGGAGTGAGGGTTTCGAGATACTCATTGAAAGCCATGTTGAAGTTCCCGCCGATGCTGACATTCGCGCTTGGACCGGTCACACGCAGCGTCGCATTCGCCGAGGCCGAGCTTCCGAAGCCCAGATGCAGCCCCTGCTTAATGTCCAGAGTCGCGCTTTCACCCACATCCAGCACGGCGGTGCCGCCGGCGGTGGAGTTATAGGTTCCGGGGTTCCCTGCTACCCCGCTTTGCAAGTTCTCGCCACCGCTCACGTGAAGGCCGTTGACCATGTTGCTCCCGCCGGAAGCCGCATTTCCCAATAAGCAGTCCACCAGCATGGTGGAAGAACCGCGAAGCGAAATCGTGGTACTGGCAGGACTGCCGGAGGCGATGTAGCTGGGACGGGTCGCGAGGATGGTTCCCGAGCCGGCGAACACATTGTAAATCTTCAGTTTTCCGGTCTCCGTCAGCGATATGTTGGTGGTGCCGAACCGGTTTTGCAGGGTCATGCACTGCATCTCGGCCTGGCCTTTGATATCAACCGTCTGCGTGCCGGTATCCCGGGTGCCGATAGTGATATAACCTTCGTCCGTCTGGCCCGCGGCCACCCCGGGTCCGGCGCTGTTCCCGGCGACGAATCTCGAACTGCCGGCCAGAGTCATGGTGACCGTGGCATTTGTTTTTCCAATTTCCGAGCCACTGCCGATCGCGATTAACGAAGAACCATCCATCAGCAGTTCCGCCGTCTGGCTGGTGCTCGTGCCATTGTTGGCGAAGCTCAGGTCGTCGCCGGCAAGCAACCGCGCTCCGTTATGAAGTTCCAACCTGCCGCGGGATCTGCTCCCGAAGAGCAGATCCTTGTTATAGAATCCAGAGGTGGTCCAGGTGTTCGTTCCCGTGCCGTTATAATCGAAGCCCTTGCTCAGCCCGGTTTTACCGCTAACGACTCCAAACGGGTCATCCACCTGAATTTCGCCGCCATCCATTTTCAAGGTGCTGAACGGAACGGTCGCAGGATCTTGTGCGACGTTCCCAAATGCGGAAATACTATCCCGGGACGATGACAAAAGCATCACCCCGCCCGTTACGGTAAGATTTCCTGACAGATTGGAGGCACCGGAGCCATCTCCGCCGGCCAAAAGCGCGCCAACGTCGAGTTCAGGTCCCGCGCCGAAGGTGGCTGTGCCGCCGTTGTTGATGGACCCGATTTCACCGAAGCCTGGCACTTGCGCGGGCGTCCAGTTCGCGGGATCGCGGAAATCCCCGGTGGCCGCGTTCCATGTCTGGGCGCGGAGTGAAGTGATGGAAACCAGCACGAGGCCGGCAACGAGAAATGCTGATGTGGTTTTTGGTTTCATAACGATCGATGGAATCACGCCGAAGAATTTTGTGCGCTCCGGCCAACCCGGGAAGAATCGTTCTAGCGGAACGAACTGGCCAGAAAATTGAAGGGGCGGCTTGAAACGGATCCACGCCTCCGGGTATATTCTCCGGCATCTCCGGGGTTTCCTTTTGACTGGCAGGAACCCGTGGCTAGGGAGGGCGGACCCTTCTTCCGCCCCCACCGATGACCGAACCGCCCGACCCGCAGCCCGCCATCGCCCGCCTCGACGAGCGGACGCGGCTTTTGGAGAAACGAACCGACGAACTCGCCGCGAATGGGGGCGAAGAGGAGGCAACAACCGAGGAAAAGGCTGGGGAGAAGCCCAAGAAATCGCGCAAATGGCTGGCCTTCCTGATTTTGGGAATTCTGATGGCGGTGGTGCTTGCAGTGGGAATTCCCTGGTATTTGCACTCGCAGGATTATGAGAAAACCGACGATGCGTTCATCGACGGACACGTTGTCAGGCTTGACCCGAAGGTGGCCGCCTACGTGACCGCGGTGCATTGCGATGACAACACGCAGGTGGAGAAAGGCGAGCTGCTGGTGGAGCTGGATGCGCGCGATTTCGAGGTCGGCCTGGAGCGCGCGCAGTCGATGCTGGCGCAAGCTCGAGCCGGAGTGGTGGCGAGTGGCGCGGGAGTGCAGCAGGCGGAGGCGCAGCGGTTACAGGCGCAGGCGAAACTCTAACAACAGCAGGCGAATCTCAGCCGCGTGACCGCCGATACCAAACTCTCGCGCACCAATCTGGGCCGCATCGAATCGGTGCATCGGGACAATCCCCGCGCGATTTCCACCGAGGCGCTCGACACGGCGCGGGC
>JBBSUD010000216.1:0-6464 GCA_038235225.1 Verrucomicrobiales bacterium | reverse complement strand
GCGAGCCACCTTCGCGCCACCGAACTCGCCATAAAACGCGTGCAGATTCAGCCGGTGCTTGCCGGGAATGAGCGTGAGCACCATGTCCAAATCCGCGCGGAGCTCCTCCGGCGTGCGCGCTTTCCCGGGGTAGTTTCCGGTAACCGCGATGCCGCCGCTGAGGCCCTCGCCGGTGTTTTCGAAACCGCCCACGTCGTCGCCCTGCCAGCAGTGCAGGGAAATCGGGATTTCCGCCAGGCGGGCCATCGCCGCATCGGTGTCCACGCCGAGGTCGGCGTAGCGGGTTTTGGCGAGATCGTACGAGCGGGAAATGGATTCGGAGGTGGTGGCCATAAGTGCGGGTTTTTGCGATTCAGGCCCGGCAGTTTGTCGGGAAACCGAAAGAAAAACCTCCACACTTTTGCCAAAAACAAGCACGATCCCGCCAGTGAAGCGCGTGCTCAAAATCGACGACTGGTTCCACCCGGACGGTTTCCCCATCAGCGTCGAGCGCCGCGAGCCGCAGACGCATTTCGAGCCGCACGCGCACGAATTCGCCGAGCTCGTCATCGTTACCGGCGGTCGCTGCCTCCACGTCATCGGCAGCGACTCGTGGGAAATGACCGCCGGCGACGTGTTCGTCGTCGCCGGCCGCAGCGAGCACGAATACCGCGACCTCGAGAACCTGCGGCTTGTGAACATTCTCTATCAGCCGGAGCGCCTCAAGCTAGCGCTGCTCGACCTGCCGTCCGTCGCCGGTTACCACGCTCTTTTCACACTGGAGCCGACCCGCCGGAATCGCCAGCCGGGAAAATCCCGCCTGCACCTCGCCGGCCGCGAACTCGCGCAAATCGTCGAACTAACCGACCGACTTGAACTGGAATTGAAAGCCCGCGAACCCGGCTTCGGCTTCATGGCCACCGCCACTTTCATGCAGCTCATCGGCCAGCTCGCCCGCTGCTATGGAAGCTCGCCGACGCCCGATGGCAAGGCATTGCTCCGCATCGGCGAGGCGCTTTCGCATCTGGAACGCGGCATACATCTCGACGTCAATCTTGAGGAATTGGCCGGTATCGCCAACATGTCGCCGCGGAGTTTTCTCCGTGTTTTCCAATCCGCAACCGGCACCTCCCCCGTCGCCTGGGTGATTTCCCAGCGGATTTCGCGCGCCTGCAAACTACTTCGCCACACCGACCGGCGGGTTACGGAAATCGCCTTCGACGTCGGCTTCAACGATAGCAATTATTTCACCCGCCAGTTCCGGAAAATCACCGGCGTTTCGCCACGCGATTACCGGATGAAAAACTCCGGAGGCTAAGCGCTACTTGGGATAGTAGCAGGAAGTCACGACATATGCCTTGTAGAGCGGCAGCAGAAATTCATCCGGCGTGCTGAAGCCGGATTTCGCATCGATCCATTCGCCATCGATCAGGAATTTCGAGCCGCGCGGGAAATCCACATGGAACCGCCCGCTGGCATCGATTCCATCGATGATCGCCCAGCGGACCGGATCGGTGACACTTTCGCTGTCATAGGAAAACACAATCATCGCAGGCCGGCTTTGCCGCAAATCCATCCGGATGAGGTCGCTGACTTCCGAGATGTTTTCCGGACCGAGCAAACTAAGCACCGGCTTGCTGCGGACGCCGGTCAGCTTGACGAGGTTGCGGACAAAATCTTTATCCGGCTCCGGCGCATGGAATCCCAGAGCACGGCTTTGGTCCTCTACTTTTCGGAAAAACCCGTCGATTTCTTCCAAGCGCTCCAGCGGGTCGTCCGTGCCGGGGTGCCAGTTGAGTTGATTGAAATTGACGTAAGATGTCCTGCGCCCTCCGTTCTTGCCGGCGGATTCGAAGCGCCCGGGCCGGTAATAGGCAATGAGTTTCGCCAGCACGCAGGTCGGGCTGTAACCGACGAATGACTCGCCGGTTTCGGTCGTTTCATCGCTGAACTCATCGTAGAGATATCCGTCATGGGAAAAGGAATCCGTTAGCAGCGGACCCACCGTCGCGGACTCCGTCCTGGAATCCGGCGTCTTCACGGTCTTCTCCTCGTCACTGTATCGAACGCCAACGCCATTGCTGGCGAAAGCGCGGACGTAATACGTCGTGTTTGGGTTCAAATCGATGGCATGACCGCGGAAACTGTCGCGATGGGTCAGAGTGTAAGTGGAATCCCGGACGGTGGGCTTGGCGGAGGTGGACCAGCAGAAACCATAATTCACGATCAGCGGCTCGCCGCGAAATTCCACCGTGCTGTCCATGGTGAAACTCGTCGGCTGCACATCGCTGATTTCATCCAGCCGCATCAGCGGGAGCATCGATTTGGTGTAAGTCCCGCCGCTGACCGGATGCCGGTCGATGGCGAAATCGAATGTGAGCGTGCCGTCGTGTTCCTCGATGTTGTTGAAGGAAACCCCGCCATCCATCAGATTCGGCAGCCGCGAGGACGGCTCGGTGGTCATGTTGAATTCCGGCCGGTTGTGGGATTTCCCGAAAAGACAGTCGCCGGCGTTGCCCTCGCCGCGGAAGAACGGATCGTTGGGCCGATAGACATAGAAGAAATCCGGCGAACCGAGATACGATGTCAATCCGAGGTTCACCGCGGAGATGAGCATCCCCTCCTTGCCGGGGCCGACGCCGACGGTATTGTTCTCATTGTGGATGTATTCCACTTGATACACGTAGTGCGGGTGATTGCTCGGGATGAGGTAGCCGACCGCCTCGTCGCCCTTGGGGTCGATATCCCGCGGATGCAGGGTGTAGGTGCCGGATGTCTTGAGGGTCGGGTAATTCTTTTCCTTGATGTATGCGTGGTGATAGAAACGGCTGAAGGCGTTGGCGGTCGGGCCATATGCCATCAGGCTGGCCGCCCCGCCGATACCATCGTTGAAGCGGCCGATCCGATAGAGATCGGGCGCGCCGAGGCAGTGTCCCAGCTCGTGGGCGAGTGTGCCGCCGGAGAAATCGGTGATTTGGATCTTGGAATTCGGCCACATCGGCTCGCCCCATTTGCATACCGGCGAATAATAGTCCCACGGGTTGTAATCCCTGGTCTCGCCCTTTTGCTTGCGCTTTTTCCGCGCTTTGGAAAGCCGCGTCCGGCCGGGATCGGCGCCGCGGTCATCGTAGAAATGAAGCAGCGCCTGATTGGCCTCCGGCGCGGGCGTGGCCGGGCGGGTGGTGACATAATTGTAACAAATAAAAACCGGCTTGGTGCCGCGATAGGATTTGTTGGCGAAGCGCAACGCCTCCTGGTTCATTTTACCGACGCGCTCGTCGCCTTCCTTCCGCTCCTTCCAGCCGATGGGATTCTCCCAATAGTCGTACTCGCAGAAATAGCCATAAAGGTGCGGGTCCGCGAAGACGCTGTTGTCGTCCGGCATCGTCACGATTTTCGGCCAAGCGATTCCGTTGCTGTAGGTTTTGAAATACTCTCCCAGACTCCCGCCGGAGGAACTTCCCGAGGATTGCGCGGCCGCCCCGTGACCGGCTTCATTATGAGTGCCGACGACCTGATCCACCTTTCCAGTCGCCGTGGCGAGGCCGCCGGGGATTTCGGTTTCCTTGAAAGTGATGGTGATGAATCCGACAGCAAACTCGCCGGTGACGACCGGCTGCTGCGCCGGACTGAATGCGGGCACCGGCGCGGGTTTGGGTTCATCCGCCGCGGGCGAAGGTAAAATCAGGCAGAGCAGAGCGAGAGCTAATTGCGGCACCTTGGCTGCGGGAATTTTCATAACATACGTGGATTTGCGGATTGGGCTTGGCGCTTGCAAAGCGCCGCCACGGTCAGTCTTTCGCGGATTTGGGATCGAGTGCGTCCCGCAGGCCATCGCCCAGGAAGTTCAGCGCGAAGAGCGTGGTGGCGAAAAACAAAGTGGGAAAAAACAGTAGCCACGGGTTCGACAGCATGCGGTTGGCGCCTTCGTCGATGAGGATTCCCCACGAACTGTAAGGCGGTTTTACTCCAAGGCCGAGGAAGGAAAGCGTGGCTTCCAGCAGCATGACTCCAGGAATGGTTAGCGTGGTGTAAACGATGATCGGTCCCAGCGTGTTCGGCAGGATGTGGCGGAAGAGAATGCGGAAATGTCCGAGACCCAGAGAGCGGGCGGCTTCGATGAACTCCAGTTTCGCAACGCTCTGGACCTGGGCGCGCACGATGCGCGAAACCGTCAGCCAAGACAGCGCGCCGATGGCGATGAAAAGCGGCACCAGCGTCGTGATCGGCTCCACCCATGCGATAGTCTTGTTAATATCGGCGCTGCTGCTGTCGGCCGAGGTAATCCAACCGACCACCCGGGTCGTGAGCGCGCCAGTGACGGGTTCCAGGGTTTTTCCCAACAGTATCACCACGATCAGGAACGGGAGCGCGTAAAGAATGTCCACAATGCGCATCATCAGCGAGTCAAGCCAGCCGCCGGCATAGCCGGAAAGCGCGCCCCAGCAGACGCCGATGGTAACGGAGACGAGCGTTGTGATGAGTCCCACCGCTATGGAAATGCGGCCGCCGGAGAGGACGCGGGAGAGGATGTCGCGGCCCAGATGATCGGTGCCGAACCAATGCCCGGAGCAGGGGCCGAGGTTCTTCTTCGGCAGGTTCTGCAAATCGGGATTGATCACCAATCTCGGGATGGCGGGAAGGATGATGCAGGCGAATACAATGATTGCCAATGCGATCACGCTGGCCATGGCCGCGCGATTCCGCGAGAGCCGGTGGACGGCGTCTTTCCAAAGGGAACTGCTGGGTTCGAGGGAGGCTTCGGTCATGGAAATTAAGCGATTCGGAAAAAATTTAGCGGCTGGCGCGGAGCCGCGGGTTGAGCCAGAGGCCGAGAATGTCTGTCAGGAAATTCGCGATGATGATGAGGGTGCCGTAAAGCATCACGATTCCCAGGATCACCGGTGCGTCGCCCACTTCGATCGCTTTGATGAAATGCGTGCCAAGACCGGGCATGGCGAATACGCTTTCGATCACCACTGAGCCGGAAATGATACCAGCGAAAGCCGGCCCGATGAATGCAACCGCCGGAATGATTCCGCCACGCAGGCAGTGGCGGACGAGAAGCCGGAAATTCCCCACGCCCTTCGCACGGGCGGTGCGGATGTAGTCCTGGCTGAGGATTTCCAACATACCGGCGCGGGTCAGCCGGGAAAGATACGCCGCGGTGGCGAGGCCGAGCGTGATCGCAGGTAATACCCACGACGAGGGATTGGTCGGGTTCCAGCCCATGGCGGGAAGCATCTGGAGCCGCCTGCCGAATTCATCCGCTAGCAGCGGTCCGATGACGAACGATGGAATGCAAATTCCAATCATTGCCAGCGCCATGGCGGAGTAATCCATCAGCGTGTTTTTCTTCCACGCGGCGATGACCCCCAGCGGGATACCCATAAAAATGGCGATCGTCATGGCAACCAGGCCCAGCAGCAGGGAGACGGGAAATGCTTGGGAAATGATTTCCGTAACTTCGCGCCCTTCGAGCCGCAGGCTTAGTCCGGGATCGCCCTTCACCAGATTCTTCAGCGCGCGATAATACTGCACGGTGACCGGTTTATCGAGCCCGTAGTATGCCTCGATCTTCAGGCGGATGTGCTCCGGGATCGCTTTCTCGCCGGACTTGAAAGGACCTCCGGGCAGCGCCTTGATGAGGAAAAACGTGACGGTGAACAGCACGAAAAGCACCAGGATTCCCTGCAACAGACGGCCGATTAGATTGGATAGCATGTCTTGTCAGCGTTCGAGGTAAATGTCTTCCCACGGGTGATTATCGAGCAGCAGCGGATGCCATCCCTTCACTTCCGGGCGCAGGAGATAGCTGCGGGTATAGTGGGAAATCGGGATGATGGGCATGGCGTCCATCAGCAGGCTTTCCGCCTCGCGGAAGAGCTTCAGGCGCTCGGCGGGGACCGTCTTCTGCGCCGCCTCGTGCAGCAGTTCCTGATAGCGCGGATCGCTCCAGCCGGTGTTGTTGTTGCCATTTCCCTCCGTCCAGATGTTGAGGAATGTCGTGGGGTCGAGGTAATCGCCGATCCAGCCGGCGGAGGCCATGTCGAAGTTAAGCGATTGCTGCGCGCTGATGTAGGAGCCCCAGTCCATGTTCTGGATGTTTACGCGAATGTTGAGGTATTTGCTCCACATTGCCTGAAGCGCCTCCGCACCGGCGCGGGCGGCGGGTCGGGAAATGAGCATGGAATAAACGGGAAATCCCTCGCCATTCGGATACCCGGCCTCTGCCAAGAGAACCCGCGCCTTTTCGGGGTCGAATGATAGTTTGGGTTCGGGTTCGTACGCGCCCATTTTCGGCGTAAGAGATTTCGCCGGGAAAAAGCCTTCCATGACGTACTGGCAAATTTCTTCGCGATCCAGAGTTAGTGCCAGCGCCTGCCGCACGCGCGGGTCGGAAAGCCCCGGGCGCTTGGTATTCAGCCGGACGAAGGTGGTGCCGACGTAGGGTTCCTGCCGGAGGAATTGCGGTGTTTCCTCCT
>JBBSUD010000215.1:0-6472 GCA_038235225.1 Verrucomicrobiales bacterium | reverse complement strand
GGACCAGATGCTCAAGCTGATTTCCGCCGGCAAGACCGACGTGCTCAAAGGCTTCGTCTCGAATCGCACCAAGCGGAAATTCGACGCCCACCTCACCTTCGATCCGAAAGACGGCAAGATCGGTTTCGATTTCCCGCCGCGCCCGGTGAAGAAGACCGCGGCGAAGAAAACGGCGGCGAAAGCAGCCAAGTAAGATGCCGCCGCCCCGCCGCCGCCCGACCGGGAAAAATGCTCCCGCTGCGAAGGATCGCGGCTGGGATCCGGTGGCTTCGTGGTATGACAAGCTGGTTGGCGAGAGCGGCTCGGATTACCATCGCAACGTGATTTTGCCCGCCGCTCTGCGGATGCTCGCGCCGCGCCAGGGCGAGGCGGTGATCGATATTTGCTGCGGCCAAGGCGTGCTGATCCGGCCCTTGCTGGAGGCCGGCGTGGCGCGAATTACCGGCGTGGATGCCAGCCCGCGCCTGATCGAAGCGGCGAAATCCCGCCACGGCGGCGACCGGCGCGTCGCGCTGCTCGTCGCCGATGCCTGCGCGCCCGATGCGGCGTGGGCGGACGGTTCGCACGACGCCGCCACCTGCATTATGGCCGTCCACGACGTGCCGGACATTGCCGCGCTTTTCGCCAACGCCTGCAGCGCGCTAAAGTCTGGCGGCAGGCTGATCGCCGTCTTCATGCACCCGTGTTTCCGGATTCCGAGGAAGACGCATTGGGGCTGGGATCCGGACCAGAAAATCCAGTTCCGCCGGCTCGACAGCTACGCGACGCCGCTGGAAATCCCGATCGTCACCCACCCCGGCCGCGATACCGGGGAGCGCACGCATTTCCACCACCGGCCGCTCGCCGAGCTGATTTCCGCGCTGGGAAATGCCGGACTTGGCGTGATTTCCTGCGAGGAGCTGTACAGCCACCGCCGCTCGCAGGCGGCCGGCCCGTTCAGCAAGGCGGAGCACGCCGCGGCGGAGGAATTCCCGCTGTTTCTGGCGCTCGGCGCGGTGCGGCGGTAGGGCGTTGCGAATCGGCCGGGCGGCGTTTATGGCTGGGCGCAGATGCCATTCCGACTTGTCAGCGACTATCAGCCTCAGGGCGACCAAGGCCAGGCGATTGCCAAATTAAGCAAATCCCTCGACGAGGGAAACCGCCACCAGACGCTGCTCGGCGTCACCGGCTCCGGGAAAACCTTCACCATGGCGAACCTCATCCGCCACCATGGCAAGCCAACGCTCATCATGAGCCACAACAAGACGCTGGCGGCGCAGCTTTACTCGGAATTCAAAAACTTCTTCCCGCACAACGCGGTCGAATATTTCGTCTCCTATTTCGATTACTATCAGCCCGAGGCATACATTCCGCGGAGCGATACCTATATTGAAAAAGATTCCTCCATCAACGACGAGATCGAGCGGCTGCGGCTCAGCACCATGGGTTCGCTGATCACGCGGAAAGATACCATCGTGGTCGCATCGGTTTCATGCATCTATGGTTTGGGATCGCCGGAAGATTACGCGAACATGATGCTGCCGACGTGGGTCGGACAGAAGCTGACGCGGGAGGAATTCCTCAATTCGCTGGTCGGGATGTTGTTCGAGCGCAACGACATCGCCTTCGGCCGCGGGAAATTCCGGGTGCGCGGCGATGTTGTGGAAGTGCATCCCGCCTATCTCGACGAAACCGCGATCCGGGTGGAGTTTTTCGATGATGAGGTCGAGCGGATCACCAGCATTCACACGGTCGGCGGACATGTCATCGAGCGCTTGGAAAATCATACTTTTTTCCCGGCCAAGCAGTTCGTCACGCCGGGCGACAAGATGAAGCGCGCCGCCGTCGCCATCCGCCAGGAAGCCGACGAGCAGGTCGCGAAATTCGAAAAGGACGGAAAACTCATCGAAGCGCAGCGCCTGCGGATGCGGACGGATTACGATTTGGAAATGATGGCGGAAATGGGTTTCTGCCAAGGCATCGAGAATTACTCCCGCCATCTCACCGGCCGCCAGCCGGGCGCGCGACCGCATACCCTGCTGGATTTCTTCCCGCGGGATTTCCTGCTGCTCATCGATGAAAGCCACGCGTCGATCCCACAGATCGGCGGGATGTATGAAGGCGACAAAAGCCGCAAAACCGTGTTGGTCGATCATGGCTTCCGCCTGCCGAGCGCGCTCGACAACCGGCCGCTGCGCTTCGAAGAATTCATGCAGATGACCGGCCAGCGCGTCTATGTGTCCGCCACGCCCGGACCGTTTGAAATCGTCAACTCCCGGCCGGAGAACAAGAGCTTCATCCCGGTGAAATCGGTTGGGCCGGACGGCAAGAGCGTGATTCTTTTCGATTTGAAAAAGGCCCGCGTGAAGCCCAGCGGCAACGAGCAGCCGGTGGCGGACTTCGACCCGGGAAAGCGCGGCACCCCGCTCGTAGTCGAGCAAATCATCCGCCCGACCGGCCTGCTCGACCCGGTGCTGATTTTGCGCCCGCTCAAGCACCAGATCGACGAGACGATCGAACTCTGCCGCCAGCGCGTCGAGCGCCACGAACGCGTGCTCGTGACCACCCTGACGAAGCGCACCGCCGAGGATCTGAGCGAGTATTTGCAAGGCACCGGGCTGAAAGTCCGCTACCTGCACTCGGACATCGACGCGGTGGAGCGGGTGGAAATCCTGCGCCAGCTCCGCGCCGCGACGATCGACGTGCTCGTCGGGATCAACCTGCTGCGGGAAGGGCTGGATTTGCCGGAAGTCTCGCTGGTTTGCATTCTGGATGCGGACAAAGAGGGATTTCTCCGCAACGAAACCTCGATGATCCAAACGGCGGGCCGCGCCGCCCGGCACATCGGCGGGGAATGTGTTCTGTTCTGCGACACCGTCACCGATTCCATCCAAGCCCTCATCAACGTCACGGAATACCGCCGCGCCCGCCAACAGGCACACAATGAGGAACACGGAATCACACCGCAGAGCGTGAAACGCGCGCTCCAAGCCAGCCTCCACACCCACGAAAAGGGCCGGGCCAGCGCCGAGAAACTCGTTACCTCGATGGTCGCCGAGGACGCGGTCACCTACGACAAGCTGCGGGTGATTTCCGAGCTGCAGGAGGAAATGCGCGAGGCTTCGTCGCGGCTGGAATTCGAGCGGGCGGCGCATCTGCGCGACCAGATCGCATCGCTCAAGGCCGACAAGCCGGTGCAGGTGGCGGTGCCGGTGAAATACCCGGCCGGACGTCGGGGCGGACGGCCGAAGAAGTCGTGACGTCTTGGCGAATTGGGGATTTCCCCGAGCGTTCGAAATTTGCGCGAAATTTCTTGAGATGCCCCCGGTCTAACCGACCATTGGCGTTTCCGGCATGCATCGTTTCCACTCCAAATCGGTAATCGCGCGATTCAAGATCGCATCGGTGCTGATCTGCGTGAAATGCCTTCTGGTGCCGGCGGCCGCGTTCGTCCTTGGCTACGGGCTTTTCATGAACGAGCACCTGCTGATTTTCACCGGCCTGGGCATGGCAGGAGGCGTCGTTTTCCTAGCGATCGCGGGGTGGATCGTGGCCGCGCGGACCCGCTGCCCGCTGTGCATGACGCCGGTTCTGGCGGGCCAGCGCTGCTCGAAGCATCGCAAGGCGCGCACTGTATTGGGCAGCCATCGCCTGCGGGTTGCGCTGGCCGTGGTTTTCCGCGGATCCTTCTACTGTCCCTACTGCAACGAGCCTTCCGCGCTGGTAATCCGCGAGCGGCGGCGGTGAAAATCCGGCAGAAATGCCGGCATTGACAGGCCGGAGCGATCCGCCAAGTTTCCGCGCCATGAATTTCAAAACGAAAACCTTGCGGGCCATCGCGCCGTCCGTCGCCGGACTTGCCATCGCCTTCGCCGCCCCGGCCCGCGCCCAGGAACCAGCCATGCCAGAAACACCATCCGACGTCGCAGCCGCTCCCGCGGATGCCGCCAAAACCGACTCCGGTCTTGCCTCCAAGGTCCTCGAAAAAGGCACCGGCACCGACCACCCGTCCGCCTCCGATACCGTCACCGTCCACTACTCGGGCTGGACCACGGACGGGAAAATGTTCGACAGCTCCGTGAAGCGCGGCGCGCCGACCAGCTTCCCGCTCAATGGCGTCATCGCCGGCTGGACCGAGGGTCTGCAGCTCATGGTCGAGGGCGAAAAGCGCCGCTTCTGGATCCCCGGCAAGCTCGCTTATGGCGACGAGGCCGGTGGCGGCCGTCCGTCCGGCACGCTCGTTTTCGATGTCGAGCTGATCTCCATCAAGAAGGCCCCGCCGGCCCCGAAAACTCCGGAAGACGTCGCCAAAGCGCCTGATTCCGCCGAGAAAACCGAATCCGGCATCGCCTCCCGCGTCCTCACGAAGGGCACTGGCGACACTCATCCGAAAGCCACCGATCAGGTGAAAGTCCACTACTCCGGCTGGACCACCGATGGGAAATTGTTCGATAGCTCCGTCGCCCGCGGCGAGCCGATCGTGTTCCCGCTCGACCAGGTCATCCCCGGCTGGACCGAAGGCGTGCAATTGATGGTCAAGGGCGAGAAGCGCCGGCTGTGGATTCCCGCCAAGCTGGCCTATGGCGAAAATCCGCCTCCCGGCGCGCCGGCCGGCACCCTCGTCTTCGATGTGGAGTTGCTCGATATCGTAAAATGATTTCCCGCACCGTTTCCCTCTCCGCCACGGCGTTCGCCCTCGCGCTGGCGTCCTGTGCGGAGCCTCCGGCGGCCGCCTCCAACCCGCCCCCGACTGTGAAAAAGCCGGTGGTGGCGGGCGTTCCGAAGCCAGAGCCGGAGCCGATGAAATCGGCCGGCATGAACCACCGCGGCAAGGTCACTTCGATGTCATTGGAGGAGTTCTTCCCGCTGCAAGAATCGGGCAAGGTGATCCTCTTCGATGCCCGCCCGGGCTTTTTCTACAATCTCGGCCACATTCCCGGCGCGATTTCCCTGCCGAAGTCCGGCATGGACGAGCGCCTTGCCCAGCGGAAATCCGAGTTCGACGCCGCGGCCAAGGAAGGCAAAGCGGTGGTCATCTACTGCACCAATCTCCTCTGCCCGGACGCCCGCGCTGTGGCCATGCGCCTCGCCGATTTCGGCTACTCCTCCTCCGTCCTAAGTGGCGGCTGGGAGACCTATAAGGAAACCGGCCTGCCGACGGAGTGAATTCCGCTCCGGTCTGTTCCTTTCACCCTCTCACTCATTTAGAACATTCATGACTTCGTTTCCCAATGTCACCGTCGATGCCAAGGCCAACGTCTATTTCGACGGCCGGGTTGTCTCCCACACCGTCCATTTCACCGATGGCACCAAGAAATCCTTGGGGCTGATTTTTCCGGGTAAATTCCATTTCGGAACCGCCGTGCCGGAGCGGATGGAAATCGTCGCCGGTGCTTGTGAAATCGTGCTCGATGGCACGGAGGAATCCAAAACGATCGAGGCCGGATCCGCCTTCGACGTGGTGGGTAACAGCGGCTTCACCATCAAGGTGGAGGACGGCATCTGCGAATACATCTGCTCCTATCTCCCCGTCTGATGCGCGGTGGCGGATGGCTCCGAATGGCCGCGGCTTTGACTTTGCTCGTGCCGGTTTCCTGTGTGCGGCTGCCGGATGTACCGCCGCCAGTACGGCGGGTCCCGATGAAATCCACGCCCGGCAAAGCGCCGGACGTGCTGATCTGGCTGATTTCCGACCGCATCCACACCGGCATGGTCTTCGACTACGCCTGGCTGCTTGAATCCGGCTTCAGCCCGCCCGCCGGCTTCGGCCACCCGAATTTCGTCACCCTGAGCTGGGGCGACAAAACGGCATACGTCGAAAAAGGTCTGCACAGCACCGGCAAGGTTTTCCGAGCGCTATTCACCCCCACCCCGTCCGTGATGGAGCTGATCCCGGCATGGGCGGTTGTCGAAACCTGCCCGCATCAACGGATTTGGCGGAAATCCGTGCCGCGCGAGAACGGGAAAAACCTCGCTGCTTTCCTCAATGACACCAGCCTCATGGGAGCCGACGGCCGGCCGCAAGTGGTCGGCACCTCAAGCTGGGGCGGCGGCGTGCTGCTGGAATCCCGGCACATTTATTTCGTCCCGCGGATGTGCAACGCGTGGACGTCGGACGCCATCGATTCGCTAGGCGGCGACATCGATCCATGGTGGGCCATGACCGCCGGCGGACTTATCCGCCAAGCCGAAAAACCGCCGAACGACTTCGAGCAAATCTGGTGGGGATCCTGAGCGCGAAGCGCCGCACCTTGGAGCGCGGTGGGAAGCGCAGCGCCACACCGCTTTGGATAGCGAAGCCCGAGCCGAAGCAAATCCAAAGCGGTGTCGCGGCCTGCGGCCTTGCCAACGCACTCCAAAGGGCCTGCGGCGCGAAGCGCCTTTGGAGTGCGGTGGGAAGCGGAGCGCCACACCGCTTTGGATTGCGAAGCCCGAGCCGAAGCAAATCCAAATCGGTGTCGCGGCCTGCGGCCTTGCCACCGCACTCCAAAGG